>BNZQ01000048.1 GCA_026001225.1 Clostridia bacterium | reverse complement strand
GAAATATTCTTATCACTTTATAAAACTGATTTTCTGAAATAAGGGGGGTAAGAATAAAAATCATTGGGTTGCCTGCATAATCTCTCCCACTATAATCAATATTCTCTTTGTACGCAGGCTTTCCATAAAAAAGATAAACTGGATTATCATCTGAAAACACCTCACATTGCTTTTCAGGTTTTGAAATCTTCAACCCATTTAAATATTTTGTTTCCCCAGTCTTACTATCAATGGTATGAACAAGCGGCAACAGTTCTGGACGTTGCTTCGGACGTGACTTGCTAATAAACTCTTGAAACGCCATGTCTATTCACCTTTTGTACACTATTGTTACTATATAATTAACATTTCAATAATTTGATTGCTAAAGTATATCATTTCTTAATAAACATGTCAAACAAATATTGCGCGTAAAAAACTTGCACTAAAAATTTGACGACTAATATCCATAAAAAGATTTAGTATTTATCAAATATATTATGTGTACGAATCGTAACCGCGCACGCGAAACTCCGCGCCGATCCCCTCGCAAATTTTGCGGCATTCCTCTATCTCGGTTTCCCCGATCAAGCTGACGACCGTCATCACCGTGCGTTTGAATTTCGGAACGCACAGGCGCGTGAAATCGAGAACGCCTTGATACGCCGCCAAACCAAAACGGCTCCGGCAAACGGCTTGATAGCGTTCGGCCGTCGAATTGTTCAGGCTGATACTGACCGTGTCGACCGCGGCGGCCAGCTCGCTCGTGATATCGCGGCCGTTGATCAGATTGCCCTGTCCGTTGGTGTTCAAGCGCGTCGGAACGCCGTTCCTTTTCAAAAAGCCGCCGATCTCGACAATTTCGGCGGCGCGGCACGCCGGCTCGCCGTAGCCGCAAAAGACGATTTCGGGCGAGGATTTATAGTTCCTTTTTTCGAGGGCGGCGATAACCTCGGAGGCGGTCGGCTCCCGTTGCAGCCACAATGTATGGCCGTTTAAACCGTCTTGTTTGGAACGGATACAAAACGTGCAAGCGTTGCTGCACCGATTGGTCAGGTTGATATAGAGCTTGTTTTCGTAATCGTAGACGCAGATGGAAGATGGAAGATGGAAGATGGAAGATGGTCGGTCGGATTTATTCATCGTCGTCCGCTCCTTTCGCAGTCTTGGCAATGGAAGTCAATAAGCGAATAATTTCATCGCAAGCTTGATAAATCATTACCTTATTGATAAAATCTTTTTTTGTCGCGGCGTTTTGCGCTTCGTTATAGTTCGAGCCTATACTTGTTCCGCTTCTCAACAGTTGATTCGATAAGGTAAACTCCTTTGAGCGTTCTCTTAAATTGTTACACAAGCGAACAATTTTGACGGCAAATTCTATCGCTTTTTGTTGCGTGATATTTTTTTCCATATTTACCTCTTTTTAGGGATTCACAAAACAAAATCAGTCAAGGTTCTTCACTTCGTTTTAGAATAACGGCATCGCGCAATGTCCTCTATCCGACCATCTTCCCTCTTCCATCGATATTCAATTTCTTAAATATCGCTTCCGCGTTCTCGGTCGTTTCCTGTTCGATTTGCGCGAACGGCACGCCCCGCAAAACCGACAATTTCTCCGCGACGAATCGGACATAGGCGGGCTCGTTGGTCTCCCCTCTGTGCGGTTCGGGAGTCAAATACGGGCAATCGGTCTCGATCAGATAGCGGTCGGCGGGCACAAAGCGGGCGACTTCCGCGGTCTTTTCCGCTTTTTTAAAGGTCAACGGGCCGGCGAAAGAGATATACGCGCCCAAATTTAAAACCTCGCGGGCGTATTCGCGGCTTTCCGAAAAGCAATGCAGAACGAGGCCGTGACTGTATAAGCTCTTATGCGCTTGCAATAGGTCTAACATTTCTCCCGCCGCCTCGCGCAAATGAATGATAACGGGCAAGCCCGCCTTGTCCGCGATATGAAGCTGTTTGATAAAGGCTTCCCGTTGGGCGGGACGGGGCGAAAGGTCATAGTGGTAATCCAATCCGATTTCGCCGATCGCGACGGTTTTCGGGTCTTTGGATTTCAATAGAAAATAGTCGCCGTCCGCGTCGGTGTACTCCTTGCTGTCGTGCGGGTGGACGCCGAGGGCGCAATAGACCGGCGCGTATTTTTGCGCTTGCGCGAGGGCGTGTTCGGCGGACGGGCGGTCATAGGCGATATTGACGGCCGCCGACAGCCCCGCCGCGGGGAAGCCCGCGACGATATCGTCCGCGCGGTTTTCATATCGTTTATCATTTAAATGTACGTGCGTATCGATCATATCTTTTCTTTATGGAAGATGAACTTCCCTCTTCCGTCATTTCACTTCTATCCGGTTGAACAAGATGCCGATTTCGCCCAACGTTTTCGCCGTGAAATTTGCCTCCGCCCACACCGCCGCGTCCAGCCCGAGCATGGCTTTCAACCGGTCCATGGCGGTCGGAATGAACGGATGGAACAGATTGGACATGTTGGCGATCATATACAGACAGGTTGCCGTCGTGTCGCCGAATCCGGCGGGGTCGCCGTGCGCCTGTACCCACGGTTTGCGGTCGTCATAGTATTTGTTGGCGGCTTGAATGTATTCGATCAGCGATTCGAGGGCTTCGCGGGTGTAGCCCGCCTCTAATTTCGCGCCCGCGTCCCGGTAAAGCGCGCGGGTCGTCTTTTGAATTTCCGCGTCCGCCTTGCCCGCGGGGATAACGCCGTCGAACTTTTTCTTTAAATAGGACACGTTGCGGTTGACGAAATTGCCGAGGCCGCCCACAAGAAGCTTATTGTGCGCGGCGATCAGATCGTCGGCCGTAAAGCCGGAGTCCTTTTTTTCGGGATTGGTCAGAATCGAATAAAAACGAATCGTGTCGGCGTCGAACGCGTTCAACAGATCGGGCACGGTGATCAGGTTGCCCAAGGATTTGGACATTTTTTCGTTGTTCATCTTGATATATTCGCAAGACATGATATATTCGGGCAGCTGAAACGCGGGGCTCATCGCGAGCAGCAGCGCGGGGAAAATCACCGTGTGAAACGGAATGTTGTCCTTGCCGTGGATATAGTAGGAATGCAACGCGCCGTCGTCCCGCAAAAACGCCTCCACGGTCGTACCGCGGCTTTCGGCCACCTTTTTACAGCAGGTATAATATCCCAGCACCGCCTCGATCCAAACGTAGATTTTCTTGTCCGTAAAGCCCTTCACGGGCACGTCGATCCCCCACGGAAGGTCGCGCGTAACGGCGCGGTCGGGCAAGCCCTGCTCTAAATATTTCTTGGTTTCATTCAAGGCGTTTTGGCGCCATGTCGTTTGGCGGGAGGCCAACAATTCCTCCAAGCGTTTTTGAAACGCGGACAGCTTGAACATGAGGGATTTATTCTCGCGCTGTTCGGTCGGGCCGCCGCACGCCGCGCAGGCCTTATCCCGCAGCTGCGAGGCGTCCAAGCTCGCCAAGCAATGATCGCACTGATCGCCCTTGGAAACGCTTCCGCAATGAGGGCAAACGCCGCGGATCTCACGGTCGGACAAAAAAGCCTTGCAGCGCGGGCAATAGTCCTGCGTGTTCTTTTGCTCGTAAAACCAACCGTCCGCATACATGGTCGAAAAGACCTTGCGGACTTCCTCTTTGTGATAGTCCTCGTAGGTCGCGCCGTAATAGTCGTAGGAAAAATTCAGCCGCGAAAAGCAATCCTTAAAGCTTTTATGGTATTTGTCGGCGATCTCGAACGGTGGAACGTTCTCGCGTTTAGCGCGCTCGGTGATCGGCGTGCCGTGACAGTCCGTGCCGGACACAAAGATCACCTCGTTCCCCGCCAAGCGATGATAGCGCGAAACGATATCGCCGGGCAGCAGCGCGGCCAAATGGCCGACGTGCATATAGTTGTTGGCGTAGGGCCACGCGCCCGCCGTGAGGATACGCTTTTTTGCGTGTTTCATAATGCTTTATATTATATCATATATTTAACAAAGGGACAAGCCGAATAAGTGAAAACTGAAAACTGAAAATTGTTGACCTGTCTCAATTTTCAGTTTTTAATTTAAAAAAGCGATGAACAGAATTTGGTCTTTCGTCATGATACTTTCCCTTTCCCTCCTGCTGATCGCGGGGCCGGAAAAGGCTTTGGGCGGTATGCTCGCGGCGTCTAACGAGGCCGTAACGCTTTCTTTGACCCTTCTCGCGGTCTACGCGGTGTGGCTGGGGATTCTGTCGATCGTGGAGCATACGGGCCTATCGAACGCCCTTTCCCGTCTTTTAAAGCCCGTGATCCGCTTTCTGTTCGGCAAGAATATTGCCCCCGAAACCGAGAAATATATTTCGGTCAATATGTCGGCAAACCTCCTCGGCATGGGCGGCGCGGCGACGCCGATGGGCATCAAAGCGATCCGATCGATGGACGACGGCAAGGGCGCGGCGACCGACGCGATGATCATGCTGTTCGTGCTGAACGCGAGCGGCATTTCGCTGATCCCCACGACGCTGATCGGCCTGCGCGGCGCGGCGGGCAGCAAAGCCCCCGCCGACATTATTTTACCCACGTTGATCGCGGTGATTGCAAGCGCGGTTTTCGGGACGCTCGTCGTAAAAGGGATTCAGCGGCTGGGCAAGAGGCGGAAAAAATGGAAGATGGATGGATGAAGTCATTGCGCGAAATTTGTCATTCAGAGGAACGCGATCGGCGTCATTCGATATTCTTTCGCGCGGGAAGCGCGCGTCCGCCCATCTTCCATATTATTCGTCCGTCTTAAGAAAAAATGGTTGATTATATAATCCCCGCTTTGTTTCTGTTGCTGTTCGCGTTCGCGGCGTTCCGCAAAATCCCCGTCTACGATAAATTCGTGGAGGGCGCGAAGGGCGCGGCGAACGTCTGCATCAGCGCCTTTCCGTATTTGGCGGCGACGCTGATCATGGTGCAATTGTTCCGGCTGTCGGGCGCGGCGGCGGCGGCGGCGCGCTTCCTCGCCCCCGGTTTGGAATTTATCGGCATTCCCCGCGAGCTGTCCGAATTGATTCTTTTGCGCCCGTTTACGGGCAGCGGCTCGACCGCCCTCGTCAACGATATCATGAGCAAATACGGCGCGGACAGCTATGTCGAACGGTGCGCCGCCGTCGTGGCGGGCAGCAGCGACACGGTTTTTTACGTGGCGAGTATTTACTTCGGAGGAACAAAAGTGAAACGGCTGAAATACGCGATTCCCGTCGCGCTCCTCGTCACGGTATTCAGCTCGGCGCTGTCGTGCTGGCTGTGCAAGGTGATGTGAGGCAATGCTCAACGGACTTTTCCTTGGCACCTTATCCGCTTATTTATTTTTCAGTCGGGCGGTTTTCTTTTGACCGGCTTTCCTTGATCGGCCCGCTCAAAGAAAAAAGCCCGTAAAACAGATTGACATTCAAAGCAAATTCCCCTATACTGTTTCTATGCCGCTCCCCGCAACGCCTTGTTCGCTGAGTTGCCCCGTCGCGGCGTAATAAAAAGGAGTACGATCATGAGAAAAACGCAGACCTGTCCGAAATGCGGCGGCAAAAACGTCGGGGATATCAACCACGGCATAAAGCGGCTCACCATGCACCGCTATGTATGCTTTACTTGCGGTTATGTCGAGTATCACATCGTCGAGGCGGATATTCTCTCCCGCGTCGAAAAGCAATATCATAGATTGATAGGAAAGGATAAGAAGTAATTTCCGCGCCGCGCTTCGGATAGCGGACTTCATTGCCTTACCGTCAATTTATAAATCTCATGTTTGGTCACTTCCGGCATTTTGGGAGTGGACAATTCGCATTGAAAAAATATTTTTGAGATATTTTTGAGAATAAAATTGTCAAAAAGCGTAAACCGCAGCACCGCTACGGTCGAGCATTTTGGCGGTTTTAGTCGTCTTATTTTTATGAAAAAACAAATTGAAACCGAAATTAAAATATCTGCTACGCCTCATGCCGTATGGCGCGTACTCACTGATTTTGCTTCCTATCCGGATTGGAATCCATTTATACAATGGGTAAAGGGGGAGGTAAAAGAGCGGAACCGTATCAGCGTCCGAATCGTTCCCACGGGCAGCAAGGGCATGACATTTAATCCGATTGTTCTCTCGATAATAGAAAACAAGGAAATTAAATGGCTTGGCAGCACACTCTTCAAAGGTTTGTTTGATGGGGAGCATCAACTTGGCATACAAGAGAATGAAGACGGGACTACGACTTTTTCGCAGAGAGAGTATTTTTCAGGCATCTTTGTTGGATTTTTTGCTACGAAAAATACCGAAACAGGCTTTCACGCGATGAATCAAAAGCTGAAAGAACTTGCGGAAGCTAAATAATCGGATTATACAAATTCCGGTTTACGGCGACTTAATATAACGCAAGCCGAAAGGGGCACGACATAATTTCTTATACCTATGACAATTCCAAATTTTAAGACCGATGAATCGGAATTTGCAAGGGAATGCTTGTACGACAATGAGGAGGGCATTTTGAAAAAGTTTATCACATTAACATTGGCGTTGGCTCTTGCGCTTGGTTTAGTCGGTTGCGGACAACCAATCAAAATCAACAGCGGAACGGCGACTGCTGATTTGTCGCAAATAACACTTGTGGATTTGATAATCGGCGACAATATCAATGGCGTTGATTTAACGCAATTCAGCAATGACAACCATAATGAATCTTGGACTTATTCTTTTGACGAAGTTTACATCAAGACTGACGCAAGCGGCGTAATTACTAAACTGCAATCTCCATACGATTATAGCGTTGCCGAAGTGAAAGAAAAATATGGCGAGAGCAAAGATTATGTGTTTGACTCCGATCAACGGCTACGAGCGTTTTCCTATGCGGACAAAACAAATGCGCTGGCATTTACAGTTGTTTACGAAGAAAACGGCGGCGAGATTGTTTGGGTAATACTTGAAAAAAATTGAGGTGTATTCAAGCGGTGTGTAATTCATTAGAAGAAGTCCGAAATACCATTGATACGATTGATAGGCAGATTATTCAACTGATTGCGGAACGCGGGATTTATGTCGTATAGGCTTCAACGTTCAAAAAAGATAGCCATGCCGTTCAAGCGCCGCAAAGAGTTGAGGCCGTTATTCAAAAGGTCAGAACCCTCGCCAATGAATATGGAGCAAATCCCGATATGGTAAAGAGGTTATATCGTGAGATGATCACCGGCTTTATCAATATGGAAATGCGTGCGTTTGAAAAGCAATGATACCCGATGCAATTTTGGGCCGCATATAAAAAGCTTGCAGAAATCAAAACCTTAATTTATAAATCTCATTTTTCGCCACGCCCCGCTCCTTTGCCGTGCGTTTGACCGCCTCGTTTGTCGGAAGCCCCGCAGCGATATGCGCTTTTAAATGCGCCTCCGGCGACAACGCGAGCAGCGGATTTTCCGCCTTTGCCGCCCCCTCGACCACCAAAACGTATTCGCCGCGCGCTTCGAGTTCGGGATTTTCGTTCAGCGTATAATCCAAAATTTCCTCGTGCAATTTTGTCAGCTCCCGCGCGACGCGGGCGCGGCGCGGCCCGAACGCCGCGAACAAGTCCCGTAAATCGCGGTTCAGGTCGTGCGGCGCGGCGTAAAAGATCAACGGGACGCGGACGGCTTTCAACTCCTCCAAAAACGCCCGCCTGTCCTTGGCCTTTTCCGGTAAAAAGCCCGCGAAATAAAAGCCGCCGCCGCCCATTCCCCCCGCGACCAACGCATGGACAAGGGCCGTGCCCGCGCCGATCACTTCGATTTTAATTCCCTTTTCGCGGGCCGCGCCGACCAACGTCGCGCCCGGATCGGAAATACAGGGCAGCCCCGCGTCTGTGATCAGCGCGACGCTTTTGCCCGCCCCGATTTCCGCGAGAATTTTTTCCGCGCATTCCCGTTCGTTAAATTTATGGTACGCGACCAACGGTTTTTTGATATCGTAGCGGTTCAATAAGATGAGCGACCGGCGCGTGTCCTCGCAGGCGATCAAATCGACCGTCCGCAGCGTTTCCGCGGCGCGGTACGTGATATCGCCGAGGTTGCCGATCGGCGTGCCGATGATGTAAAGTGTTTTCATGTTTGCCTCCCGCATAAATTGAAAACTGAAAACTGAAAACTGAAAAATATCGACCTGTCGGAAAAGAAACTTTTATTGTACTGTAAGTATCTTACCCGCCGACAAAGCCGCTTTTATACGGATTCGACCGAAATTTTCAGTTTTCAGTTTCCAATGATCACTTTTAACCCCGCTTTCCCGCCTTTGACCGCCTCGACCAACGCCCACAGAGGGTCTTTATCGGGCGCGGGGCGAACGATTTTCAACGTTTTCGGCTCCAAACGATGAGCCGACAAAGCGCGGAACACGTCCGCCAAACGGTCGCAACGGTGGATCATGTAAAAGCGGCCTTTCAATTTCAGCAGCCGCGCCGCGCTCGCCGCGACCTCGTCCAGCGTCACATAGACCTCGTGCCGCGCGATCGCTATCGCGTCCGCCGCGCTCCGGTCGCCCGTTCCCGTCTTTCTGTACGGGGGATTGCAGACGACGGCGTCCATGCTTTCGCAGCCCAACGCCGTATGCGCCTCCTGCATGGGCATGTTCAGCATTTTAACTCTCGAACCGATCCCGTTATACAGCACGGAACGCGCCGCCATGTCCGACAGAGCGGGCTGGATTTCCACGCCGACAATCTCTCGCGCTGCGGAATTTCCGGCCAAAAGCAGACAAATAACGCCCGCCCCCGAACCGAGATCGCAGACACGCTCCCCGTTCTTGACGGTAGCGAAGTCGGCCAACAGGACGGCGTCCTGCGCAAAGCGGTACAAATCCGCGCGCTGCAAGATCTGCAAGCCGCCGAGCTGCAAGTCCTCCAACCATTCGCCGGGTTGAATGAATTCGTTTTTTTCAAGCATAAACGTATACGGTTACTCTATGAAAACAATTTTTTGTCATTGAGAAAAAATACTTGCATTTTTCTATGATTCGTGCTATAATATATACAATCCAATTTGGATTTAAAGGAGAAGTTTTTATGTCTCACGTCATTACTGACAAATGCATCAAATGCGGCGCCTGCGAGGGCGAATGTCCCGTCGGCGCAATTTCCGAAGGCGACAAGACCTATGTCATCAGCGAAAGCGCTTGCATCGATTGCGGCGCGTGCGCGGGGACGTGTCCTGTAACGGCCATTAAACCGAAGGATTAAACGGCATAGACATGACGATAAAAAAGAACCTCTAAAAAAAAGAGGTTCTTTTTTATGGTAAGGTATTGCCCGCCGCAAGATAAATTTCATACCATTCCTCGCGCGACAATACGATATCGGCGGCGCGGACGCAATCCTTTAAACGTTCGGTTTTCGTCGTGCCCGTGACCGGCTGCATTTTGGCGGGATGACGCAACAGCCACGCCATGACGACCGTCGTCGCGGTTACCTTATACGCGGCGGCGATTTCGTTCAATTTTGCGTTCAGCGCGGGGAATTTCGGATTGTCCAAAAACACGCCCTCAAAGAAGCCGTATTGGAAAGGCGACCACGGCTGAACCGTGATATCGTGCAAACGGCAAAAGTCCAGCACGCTCCCATCGCGGTCTATCGCCGCGCCGTCCGCCATATTGACGCGCATGCCCGCCGTGATCATTTGCGCATGAGCGATCGACAGCTGCAACTGATTGGCCGCGATCGGCTGTTTGACAAACCTCTGAAGCAATTGAATTTGGAAAGGGTTTTGATTAGAAACACCGAAATGCCGTACCTTGCCCGCTTTCTGCAGCGCGTCGAACGCCTCGGCCACTTCCTCCGGCTCGACGAGCGCGTCGGGGCGGTGCAACAGCAACACGTCTATGTATCCGGTTTTCAACCGTTTCAAGCTGCCGTCCACGGACGCCAAAATATGACGTTTGGAAAAGTCGAACGCAACGCCGGGACGTATCCCGCATTTGGTCTGCAATATCAACTTTTCACGCGGCACGCCCGCCGCCGCGGCCGCGAATATTTCTTCGGACCGGCCGCCGCCGTAAATGTCGGCGTGGTCGAAGAAGTTTGCCCCAAAGTCAAGCGCCGTCTTGACGAAGCGTTCGGCGTCCGTTTTATCGAGCCGCGTAAATCCCATGCACCCCACCGCCACGACAGGCACGGTCAAATTTGTTTTGCCCAATTGTATTGTTTTCATGATATGAGTTCCTTTTTTTGTTTTTGTTCGCATGAGAACTTTTTATGCAAAAAAAGTTCTTGACAACCGCAGTCAGTCTATGCCGCAACCTTTGTTTTCAGTCTAAAAGCTCTTTTATAGAATCATCGACAGGGTCGTCTTTTTCAAGGTCTTCCGCCACGGTATGCCTCCCCTTGACCTGATCGAGCGGGTATTCCTTGATCTCGAAGCTGTCGTTCGGGCCGGGTATCTTGACCTTTACCGTGCGTTTCAAGAAGTTATTCGACCACACCCAGCCCTTGCCGTCGGGCGTCGTGACCTCGCTATTGTTGCGGGGCATCGTTTTTGCCGTTTCCACATAGTGCTTGTTCTCGTAAGACAGGCAGCACATCAGCCGCCCGCAAAGGCCGCTGATCTTTTGGCTGTTGATCGACAACGATTGATTCTTCGCCATCTTGACGGACACGCGCTCGAAGTCCGGCAAATGGTTTTTGCAGCAGCAGACCCGCCCGCAAGGCGCGATCCCTCCCAGCATCCGACACTCGTCCCGAATGCCGATCTGCCGCAATTCGATCCGGACGCGGAAATGGGAAGCCAAATCGCGCACCAGTTCGCGGAAGTCCACGCGCCCCTCCGCAGTGAAATAAAAGACCAGCTTTTGCGCGTCGAACGTGAATTCCGCATCCACCAACTTCATATTCAGCTTGTGCTTCTCGACCTTTTCCGCGGCAATCCGCATCGCGTCGGCTTTCCGGCTCTCGTTCTTTTCGATCTGTTTCCGATCGTCCTCCGTCGCGACCCGCAGAACCTGCTTGAGCGGTTGGACGACGCGGCCGTCCTCCACCTCTTTAACGTCCATGACGACCTCGCCGTATTCGGTGCCGCGCGCGGTCTCCACGATCACGCCCGTCCCTTTGGGCAATTCGAGATCGTTCGGCCCGAAATAGTACAGCCGGTTGTTGCCTTTAAACTTAATGCCCGTTACCTTGATCATGTTATTCCTTTTTTCTTTTGCGGGAGAATCTTTTTTATAAAAAAGGTTTGCCCGCGCCCTTTCTAAAAAATTTTATCAATTCATTTTATGTCGTAAGCCGTGGATTAAAAGCGCGGACGCGAGCAAGACAAGGAACGGCAATTTTACGATCCGCTTTTAATCTCCAAGAACCCGAACAGCAACTCGTCTATCGCGCCCGAAAAATTGCAGTTATAATACAAGCTCTTTTTCGCATGGTTGATCTTTCGGACAATCGCCGTGCAGGCGGCCGGACTGAAATGCGGCGCGAGTTCTATTATATCAGCCTCGCGGCGTTTTGTAAAGACGAATTCCGGCTTTCCGAGCCGCGCCGCTAAAATATCGCGCGCGATCTGCGTCATGAAATCCAAAACCGCGTCGAATATATCCTTGTACTCGTTCAAAGCCGCCGCAAATTCCAGAATGTCGCGACTCCCCAGCATTTGACGGAACAACCGAAAAACCATGTCCGCGGCGCGGATATAAACGTCGCTCGCCAGCATCTTATCCGCCAAATACAAGCTGCCGCCCGAAAACGCCGCCGCGAAATCCGCCCGTTTGTCGTCCACTCCGTTCCCGACCAAGCAATCATAAATTTCCCGCGGACGCGGAACGTCGCACGGAACGCGGCGGCAACGCGACGCTACCGTGCGTAAAATTTTCGCCTCTTGACAAGCCGCCAACAGGATCACCGTGCTTTTGGGAGGCTCCTCCAGCGTTTTCAGCAGTTTATTTTGCGCCTGTTCGGTCATCGTGTCGGCTTGCTTAACGACATAGACCTTCACGTCGGAGTCAAACGGCTTGATCCAGCAGTCGCCCGTCAGCCAATTGATATCCTCGACGCGCACGCGGTCGCCGCCGCTTACGGGCAAGACCGCGATATCGGATTTAGCGCACAACGTTTCGGCAAAGGCCGCCGCCAGCTCGCAAAAGCCCTTGTACACGCGCTCGTGAAACTCCGCGCCCGCGCTTTCCATGCGGTCTTTTACGCTCGCGCCGCCCTTTCGCTTAAAGCCCGCCGCGGGCGGAAGATCCAAA
>BNZQ01000047.1 GCA_026001225.1 Clostridia bacterium | reverse complement strand
GACTTTCTGGGCTTAAAGGATACGATCCGTATTCGCAACGGCGCGGCCGAGCTGCTGGTACCCGTACAGCTCGGATTCCGCGTGCTGTCCTATAAATTAGAGGGCGGCGAGAACGTCTTTAAGATCTTCGACAAGCAAATCGCGGACTATAAGAAAAACGAATGGCAGTCCTACGGCGGCCACCGGTTGTGGCACGCGCCCGAAGACTTGCCGCGCACCTATGAGATCGACAACGCGCCCGTGGATGCCGAGGTGACGCGCGAGGGCTTGCGCGTCACGCAGAAGCCTGACCCCGTGTCGCTGATCCGCAAGGAGGTTTTATTGACCTTGCACGAGAAAACCTCCGAGGTCGGGATCAGGCATACGGTCACCAACATGAACCGTTGGCCCGTTCAATTGGCGGCGTGGGCGTTGACCGTGCTGAAAGAGGGCGGCTTTTGTTGCGTGGAAACGCCGAGAAACGATTTTACGCTGCTGCCCGACCGGAGCTTGACGCTGTGGCCCTACGCGCGCATGAACGACGCCCGCGTCCGTTGGGGCGACCGAACGATCACGATTCGACAGGACACGGGGGCCGAAGGGCCGTTCAAGTTGGGGCTGTACGCGCAGAAAGGTACGGTTGTCTATGTTTTGCCCGACGTAATTTTCAAAAAGCGGTTCGGAGTGGGGTTATTCAAGGGACAAGTAAATGACGATGCACAATTAAAGGATAAATCCGAAACTCTCAATTCGGAATATCCCGATTGGGGTTGCAATTTCGAGAGCTATACCAACGCCGAGATGCTGGAATGCGAATCGCTGTCGCCCTTACGGGAATTGAAATACGGCGAAAGCATCGTCTGGAACGAGGTTTGGACGCTGGGACGGAATGTCGGCGGCGTAAAGCCCGACGATGAAGCGACGGTTTTAGCGTTGTTGAAATGATTGTATAAATCCTATTTTTGCGTCCATAATTCCTTCGTTAATCGGAGGGATTTTTTTATGGGCAATAAGCGCAAGCTCATCTACATAGCCGTTGCGGCGTTTTTCGCGTTGTTGATCGTTTTGGTGATTTTACCCGACGGTAAGGGAACGGAAGCGACGGAAACGACTGAATATATCCGTATCCATATCCGCGCCAACAGCAACGCCGAGGTCGATCAGCGCGTCAAATACGGCGTCAAGGAGGAATTGATCAAATACCTGACGCCGCGCGTTTTGGAATGCAAGACGCGGGACGACGCGCGCGCCGTCATCGGCCGTGAATTGACGGGGATCACCGCCGCCGCCGCCGCTAAACTGAAAACCGAGGGCTTCGCTTACGGCGCGCGCGCGGAGCTTTGCAACGAATACTTTCCGGCGCGATCCTATGACGGCGCCGTGCTGGATTCGGGCTATTACGACGCGCTGATCGTCTATTTAGGCGGGGGGACGGGCGATAATTGGTGGTGCGTCGTCTATCCGCCGCTGTGCTTCGTCGGCTCCGATTATGTCAACGGGGAAGGCGTGCGGTATAAAAGCAAATTGATAGAATTGATCAAAAGCTTGACCGAGAGTTGACCTAAAAGTAACAAGTAAAAAGTTTACTTGTTACCTATCTTGAGTCGGCAATCGCAGCAGCAGCGAATCGTAAATCGGCAAGCCGTTCAATAAGTCGGGAATCAGGTAGGCGAGCAGGGCGGCCAAAACGAAGGGCAGCATGTGGGAGAACGAGTTCGTCAATTCAAGGCACAGGACGACTGCGGTGATAGGGACGCGCACGACCGCCGTCAGCGCGCCGACCATGCCGAGCAACGTGAAATTGATGACAAAAGCGGCATCCATTCCCAAAAAGCGGGAAAAGAACGCGCCCAAAAACGCGCCGATCAGCGCGCCCGTGACCATGACGGGAAAGAAATTTCCGCCCGGCGTGCCGCTTGAAAAGCACAGGATCGAAAAGACGAATTGAATCAGCAGGATCAATCCGATCGCGCCTAATCCCTCCGCGTTCAAAAAACGCATAGTCTCCGCGCCCGAAAACAGCTCCGCCAAAATGTCGTGCCCGTCGTAGGCAAGCAAGGGAATAAACAGCCCGACGCAGCCCGCGATCAGAAAGACGGGCAAGACCTTAAAGAAAATCGGCATTTTCAGCCGCTTTTGCGCGTCTATGGACTTTAAAAGTAAAAAGTTGTAGGCCAACCCCGCGAATCCCAACACGATTCCCGCAATCACGACGAAGCCGTAGGCGGCCAAAGGCAGGCTTTGAGTTTGCAGACTGAACGCGCCGTGAACGGAACCGCCCAACAGGTTGGCGACCGCCGTGGCGGAAACGCTCGCGGCCAAGGCCGACAGCAGGGTAGAGGGATTGAAATCCTTCCGCAATTCTTCAAGGGCAATGAGAGCGCCCGCCAAAGGCGCGTTGAACGCCGCCGCCAAGCCCGCTCCCGCGCCGCAGGTAAGCAGAAACCTCTTTTCGTTGTCGCCGCGCTTCAAAAGAACGGCGCAGCCGTCCGCGCTTTCCGCGCCGAGCTGTATGGAAGGGCCTTCGCGGCCCAATGCCAAGCCCGCGAATGTAGCGAGCGCGCCGCCTAAAAATTTGCAAACGATCACCTTGATGAAATTGACCTTATATCCCGATTCGATTTGCGCCTTGACCTGCGGGACGCCGCCCCCTTTGACCCACGGCTCGGTTTTGAGAATGTACGCGACGCCCAAAGCCAAAAGAATCAGCGCGGCGAACACGAGGGGAATAAAGGCAGGCCTTTCCCGTGCGGCGGCATACAAGCCGTGCGAGGCGTTCTTTAAGGCGGCCAACGCGTATTTATAGGCAGTGGCGATCAGACCGCCGACGATGCCGACCGTAAAGGCCTCAACGATCAGGCGGTATTTGATTTTTTTAGCCGCTTTCAACGGGATTTCGAGATTTTTCATTTTGACATATTGTAGCACCTTTCGAAAAAATTGGCAAATCATTACAGAGTTTTTGAGGATTCTATGTATTGACAATTTGCCTGTAAATTGATATACTGTTCATACGGTTCATATGGAAGGTTGGCCGAGCGGTTTAAGGCGCAAGTCTTGAAAACTTGTGACCCTGCAAGGGGCCGGGGGTTCGAATCCCTCACCTTCCGCCAAGTGCGCCGAATCCGAACTCTGTTTCGGAGTCGGCGTTTTCTTTTACGTCGGCGTTATCGTCGGAAGTGTTGTAGTAGATAGTCGGTTCGTCCTTGCCGTCGAACACAACGACCTTGCGGACGAACATTGCAATCAGCCGTTCGCGGTTGCGCGGTTGGGTGTAGTCCAAGCCCTTGAACGACATAAAATAGTTGTAGACGGTTTCCTCGCTTACGGGGCTTGCCTTGAAAATGGACTGTACAAGGATTTCGCAGTTTATCGTTTCTTTCGCTTTCTCTAACTCCTCTAACCGCTGTTTGGTCGAGGGCGTGAATATCCCCATTTCAAGGGCTTTCAAGAGGTTTTCAATCGCCCGTTCGTTGTCGGTTTTCTGCTTTAACAAGCCGTCAAAAATAGCCGTGTCTTTCAAGTCGGCGTTGTAAACCTCCGCCATTTTACGCGCAATCGCCCGTAACACTTGCGGTTGCTTGAAAAGATTTTCGACCGTCCTATCCACGACCTTTTTTTCAATGCCGTCTTTCTGCTCCGCTTTCTTGTCGCAAGCGGCGCGGTCTTTCTTTTTCTTAAAGCATTTGTAATAGTGGTGTACCGCTTTTGTTTTGCTCGTGCCGCTCTCGCCCGTCATCAGCGTGCCGCAATGCCCGCAATTAAGTTTGCCGCTCAAATGGTACGGAACGGGGGCTTTGTTGACGGCGGCGCGGTGCTTGTTGAGGTCTAATTTAGCGACGGCGGCGTCAAAGGTTTCTTTGTCGATAATCGCGGGGACGATATGAGTATAACGCTCGTCGGCGTTGACAACGCCCGTTAGTTTCTCGTTGTGCATAAGGCGCGACAGAATGTTGACCGTCCACGTCTTGCCCGTTCCCGTGCGTATATGGGCGGCGTTCAGTTTGTCGGCAATGCCCTTTAAGCGCATACCGCCCGAATAGTCACGGTAAATCTGACGGATAATGTTCGCCTGCGTTTCGTCAACCGTCCATTTCTTGTCGATGACCTTGTAGCCGTACAAGGTAAAGCCGCCCGTGAAATTGCCCTTTATACGGCTCTGCTTTAACCCTCTGCGGACTTTCTGCGACAACTCCGCGCTGTAATACTCGGCGTACCCCTCTAACATACTTTCAAGGATAATGCCTTCGGGGGTGTCGGTGATTTGCTCGCAAGCGGACAGCACCTTAACGCCGTTCTTTTTCAAAACCGCCTTGTTGGTCGCGCTGTCGTAACGGTTACGGGCGAAACGGTCTAATTTGTAGACGATGACGAACTCGAACAACCGCTTTGCGCTGTCCTTAATCATACGTTGAAAGTCCTCGCGCTTGTCGGTCGTGCCCGATATGGCGCGGTCTATGTATGTGCCGACTATGCGGCAACCGTTCTTTTCCGCGAACTCATTGCATACGCGCAACTGCCCCTCTATGGACTGCTCCGTTTGCCGTTCCGAACTGTACCTTGCGTAGATAACCGCGTTTTTCATTTTGTTTGCTCCTTTCGTGCGGCAGGTAGTGTTTTCGCCGTTTGCCTTAACCGCCTTGATTGCAGAAATTCACCGAATTGAAAAGCCGTCAAGGGTTCAAGCGGCGGTTTATGCCGAGAATAAAATATTTACCGAAACCAAAGGTTAAATCATACCTTACTAAAATATAAATAGCCGCCCCTTGACGGGTTTTCAATTCGGTGATACCCTCCACAAAGGCGGTTAAGGTAACGGCGGGAACAAGGGGCAAGGGGCAACCTAAACACCGTTTACCCGATTATATTTTATTTATCGTCCGTCAACCTATCAAAGCCCAACACCTCTAAAAAGTCGTTGCGCTCTTGTAAGTCTGCCCCCCTTAAAGCGGTTAAAATCAATCTATACGCTATATGCTCATCGGAATATTTCAAGGCTTTGCCGCTTATGTGGAATAATCTTTCCGCTATGGATATATCTAAATCAAGCCCCGCGCATATAGCGACAAGCGTTTTGTCGGACGGACAGTAATCGGCTCTTGCGGAACGCATATCACGGAACAATTTATCGGGGATACCCGTAGCGTCAAAAAACGCCCTGCCGTATTTATGTTCGGGGATATTGCGTTCGGTAAAAATGACTTTCAGAAGGGCGTTAAAGCACTCGGCAAAATTCGTACCCGAACCGACCGCAATGAGCAGTTTACGCTGATAGGCCGCCTCGTCCTTAAACGCCGCGCTTGCCTTTAACCGCGCTTCGGCGGTGTCGAGGTTGAGCGCGTCATAAACGCGCTTTTTAAGGACGGCAAAACCTTGCTTGTTTTCCCTACGAGAAATCCCGCTTGTGTGTTTTTTTCATGCTCTTTTCCTCCGATTATTGATTTGTTAATTTATACTACTATTTATGTTACGTCGTTTTGCCCTTTATAGTTGTTAATTTCGTCCACCAATTTGGAAACATAATTCAGCACTTCCGCAGACTGCTCATTCGCGTACCACATATTGCTCTGCCCAAAACCGAAACCGTTTATTTTCTCTCTGCACCCGCTCCACTTTGCTCTATTATTCCGAATCTCGCTTTCCGGCAATCTGACACAGTTTGATTTATCTGCGACAACATTGTAAGTAAATCCCTCGTCACGACCGCTTGGTGATAGATTAGCCGTCCGTGGTGTGTATTCTCTATAAACTGTCGCATTCTTGTACCAACCAATAATTGAGGTGTCCCCATTGGGAACAACCGCATGCCAAATAACGAGTACTCCCGTTGTTTCCTGCGCTTTTGCGAATACGGGGTCAATGTTTTCAATATGAACTTGACGCGATCGCTTGACTTGCTGCTTGTCCGTATAATGTCCCGGCTCAAAAAAGCCCAGACAAACACTTTTTCCGTCTTTGGGTACGGAATTAAAGTTATAGAGTTCTCCAAAAAGGCCTCCTGAATTAGCATGCTTAGAAAATCCGTTGTTGGTACCGCTTTTTTCATACAATACATTTGCAAATAGAATTCGCTGCTTTTCCATGTTCTTACTCCTTAAAATATGTTATTTTTTATTTTTTCTATTGATTTGCATGACCTTTACGCTTGGCTTACCGTGACTGTACGCTTACGGCGGAACCATTTAATTCGGCACGGGCAAGCCTGTGGTTTCATCGTAATGCCAAGCGCCGCCCCAATATACCGGTCGGTTTGAGGAATTCCAATTTGAATCCCAACCGCTCGGCTTGCTTGCTGTTTCGGCATATATCGTCAACCCGCTACAATTAGAGAACGCGTAACTACTGATGCTCGTCACCCCGCTCGGTATCACTATACTCGTCAACTTGCTGCAACCTTGGAACGCGGAATAACCGATGCTCGTCAGTTGGCTGTTCGCTCCAAACGCGATACTCGTCAACCCGCTGCAATTATAGAACGCAGAATTACCGATGCTCGTCACCCCGCTCGGTATCTCTATACCCGTCAATCCGCTGCAATTATAGAACGCCCTCTCACCGATGCTCGTCAGTTGGCTGTTCGCTCCAAACACGATACCCGTCAACCCGCTGCATCCATAGAACGCCCAATCACCGATGCTCGTCACATAGTCGGGTATAACACTGTTATTGCATCCGAGTATCAACGTATTGTTACTGATTTGTATCAAACAGTTTCCCTCGCTCTTGTATACCGTGTTACCGCTCTCTACCGTGATACTCGTCAACCCACTGCATCCATAGAACGCGGAATAATTACCGATGCTCGTCACACTACTCGGTATCTCTATACCCGCCAACCCACTGCATACATAGAACGCATATTGACCGATGCTCGCGCATACGCTGCCCTGCGCGAATACCACGCTCGTAATCTTGGACATATTCTGGAATAAGTAAGCTGGTATCTTGGTCACGTTTGCCCCGACATTCACCGTTATACCGCTGCCCGATATTCCCGCATTGTAGAATACACGGTTATCACTCGATAGGTCGGTCATCGCCGTCGCGTTAAAGTTGATCTCCGTCAACCCGCTGCATCTAGAGAACGCCTCATACCCGATGCTCGTCACTCCGCTCGGTATCTCTATACCCGTCAACCCACTGCATCCATAGAACGTTTGATTACCGATGCTCGTCACCCCGCTCGGTATCTCTATACCCGTCAACCCGCTGCATTCATAGAACGCCCTCTCACCGATGCTCGTCAGTTGGCTGTTCGCCCCAAACGTGATACCCGTCAACCCACTGCATCCATAGAACGCGTAAGTACCGATGCTCGTCACTCCGCTCGGTATCTCTATACCCGTCAACCCGCTGCATCCAGCGAACGCGGCATTACCGATGCTCGTCACTCCGCTCGGTATCTCTATACCCGTCAACCCGCTGCAATTATAGAACGCGTAAGCACCGATGCTCGCGCATACGCTGCCCTGCGCGAATACCACGCTCGTAATCTTGGACATATTCTGGAATAAGTAAGCCGGTATCTTGGTCACGTTTGCCCCGACGTTCACCGTTATACCGCTGCCCGATGTTCCCGCATTGGAGAATACATTATTATTACTCGATAGGTCGGTCATCGCCGTCGCGTTAAAGTTGATCTCCGTCAACCCGCTGCATCCATAGAACGCGTAAGTACCGATGCTCGTCGCTCCGCTCGGTATCTCTATACCCGTCAACCCACTGCATCCATAGAACGCGTAAGTACCGATGCTCGCGCATACGCTGCCCTGCGCGAATACCACGCTCGTAATTTTGGGTAAATTACTGCTATACGGATAGAATAAGTAAGCCGGTATCTTGGTCACGTTTGCCCCGACATTCACCGTTATACCGCTGCCCGATGTTCCCGCATTGTAGAATACATAATTATTACTCGATAGGTCGGTCATCGCCGTCGCGTTAAAGTTGATCTCCGTCAACCCGCTGCATCCATAGAACGCGTAATTACCGATGCTCGTCACCCCGCTCGGTATCTCTATACCCGTCAATCCGCTGCAATTATAGAACGCGTAATTACCGATGCTCGCGCATACGCTGCCCTGCGCGAATACCACGCTCGTAATCTTGGACATATTCTGGAATAAGTAAGCCGGTATCTTGGTCACGTTTGCCCCGACGTTCACCGTTATTCCGCTGCCCGATGTTCCCGCATTGGAGAATACATTATTATTACTCGATAGGTCGGTCATCGCCGTCGCGTTAAAGTTGATCTCCGTCAACCCGCTGCATCCATTGAACGCGCCACCACCGATGCTCGTCACTCCGCTCGGTATCGTTAACGCTCCCGTCAACCCGCTGCATCCATAGAACGCGTAAGTAGCTATGCTTGTCACTCCGTTCGGTATCGTCAACGCTCCCGTCAACCCGCTGCATCCATAGAACGCGTAAGTAGCTATGCTTGTCACTCCGTTCGGTATCGTGATACTCGTCAACCCGCTACACCCATAGAACACGTAAGTACCGATGCTGTTGCCGCCCGTTATGACTACCGTCTTTAAGGACGAGGGGACAGAGGAGGACTGATTGCTATAACTCGAAGCCCCGAATATATACCCGAAATGCGTGTTACTGCTCCCGTTCAACGTCGCCCCCACAAACGGTATCGTGATACTCGTCAACCCGATGCATCCATAGAACGCGCCGCTCCCGATGCCCGTCACACTGTTCGGTACAATGATTTTCGTCAGATTCGTGTAATTTGCGAACGAACCGACCGCCGTAACGGATTTGCCGTTATATTCGTCAGGGATATAAATCTCGGCAAAGGTTGCTGTGCCTTTGGATACGGAATACGCCGCGCCGCCGTTGATTTCGGTATATTGCAAATCGTCCAAGCCCAACCAATAGGCATAAACCGTTACGTCTTGCGCCACCTTCCAAACCGACACGCTTTGCCCGTTCGCTCCCGTATACTTCGTTCCCGCGCTTACGCCCACGGACGCGTACCACCCGCCGAAAACGAGATAGGTTTGCGGCGCGGTCGGCGTGATAAAGTTGTATGCGCCGTCGTAGGCTACTTCGTCCGTCAACTTGCTTCCGTTGCCGCCCCGGAAATCGTATGTTACGGTATATTTCCTCGCCGTCCAATTCGGGGTGATTTGGGTGTTTCCGACTATCGGTGCGTTAAAATCGAAATTCCAATCCGCGAAGGTGTAGCCTGTGCGTAATAGACTTTCCGGCGCAGTCGTCGGTTGCACGGCACAACTGTCCTCTTCAATCTGTTGAGAGGATACCGACGTGCCGCCGCTCATATCGAACGACACCGTGTGGATCGGGCGGCGGCGCATGGCAAGGGTATAACGGGTCGTTTCGCCGTTGCCCGTGACGAACAGATATACCGTATTATCTCCCGAATTGAGCGGCATAACCTTATACGGGTACGGTCGTTCCACCCCGTAGGGATCGGACGTTACAATCCATGTTGCCTCCGCGCTGACCGTGATTTTGCCGTTAAAGTCAAATTCCGACGTTGCATTGTACAACTTGATAGACGCGGTGGTTCCCGTAATCGTAAAGCCCTCTGCGTTTTTCAGCGAATGGCTGTCGTCACCGATATACTCCACGGCAGCGGAAAACTCGGAGTGCAGGTAGACCGTGCCGTCGCCCAACGCCTTTACTTTGAGGGTATAGGTTTTGGAATTATCCGTTAGGGACGAGAGAGAGTAAGAGGCCGTTTGCCCGCCGTTCAGAGTAACCGGCGCGTTGTTATCCACCTGCACGTCATAGCCGCCCGCGTTGGCGACGGCGTTCCATGTCAGCGTAGTGCCCGTTATCAGTAAGCCCGCAGGCGTATCGAGTTGCGCGGTCACGGTGTAATTGACGGGTGCCGAATAGCCGGAAGTCAAATATGTAGTTCCGTTTCCGTCGGCGCGGACCTTCACGGCGTAAACCTTGGGATTTGTCAAAGAGGATAAGGAGTAACTGTTACCGCTCGCGGTATATGTCTGATTATCGACGTCCAACGTGTAACCGTACGCGTTGGCGACGGCGTTCCATGTCAAGGTTTTGGTTTCCGCGTTAACGTTTAAACCCGCGGGTGTGGGTAATTGTTGCGGTTGCGGGGATTCCGTCACCGTATAGGTCTTTGCCGCCCAATCGGAATCGGTATAATTTGTACCGTCGCCGATTGCTTTTACCTTGACGGTGTGATTGCCCGCCGTCCAATAGTTTGCCAAGGCGTATGTAGTCGCTGTTCCGTTATCGGTCGCCGCGCCGTTATCAATTTGTACGGAATAACCGCTTGCGTTCGCGACTGTGTTCCACGTTACCGTTTTCGCGCTCTCATTGACGGTCAAATCCGTCGGCGCGGACAGTTGCTGCGCGACCGTGCCCGATTCGGACACGGTGTAACTTTTTGCCTGCGACCAAGCGGAATCCTTCCAAACCGTGCCGTCGCCCTTGGCTTTGACCTTTACGGCGTGATTGCCCGCCGCCCAATAGGACGCGAGAGAGAACGAATTCGTATTTGCGTCGGCCGCCGTCCCGTCCACGTCCACCGTGTAGCCGGACGCGTTCGCCACAACGTCCCATGTCACCGTTTTCGCGGTCGCGTCAACCGTTAAATTTGTCGGCGTGGTAAGCGCGACAACGCCGTCGCCGCCGCCCGAACCCGAACAAGCGAACAGCGCGAGCGCGGACAGTGCGACAAGCAATGTGATAAATAATACCTTGACCTTTTTCATGCCTTTTTTACCTCGTTACTCCCGATAAGGTTTTATCGGTTATTTACAATTTGATTTTCGGTTTTTGTATCTAACTGTCTATTAGATACAAAGAACGGGCGTACGGAATGAGAAAAGCGCGGGATTTCTGCAAAAAAGTGAACGGGCAATCGGGAATTGGGCATAAATTATTGACAAAAAAGACGAAAACCTGTATACTATTTACAATATTTTGTACCTAATAGACAGTTAGGCACAAAGTTTCGGTCATTGGTTTGCCCCGAATCCGCGTTGACGGAACGGGGCTTTTTTGTTATCCCGTGTTGGGATAAACGGTTTTTATCGGTGTGCGTTTCCGCACGGTAAATAGCAATGCGGATAAACGATTCATCATTTTGATTTGGTGTTCGGTGAAACTGTGGGCGTAGCGTTTCAGGGTAAAGGCGGCGTTGCCGTGTCCCATAATTTCCGACACCGTTTTCACGTCTATGCCGCACTCCAACGCCCTTGTCGCAAAGGTATGACGCAAGGCATGGAACGGTAGCCGCCGCACCCCGCATTTACGCAAGACCGCTTGAAAAGCGTATTGGTAACTGTGCGTGGGTATCCGCCGCCCGTCAAAGCGGGATATGACGTAACGGGATTTGCTTTTACGTTTATGTTCCTTTAACGTTTCTAAAATCTCTTTCGGTAAGGGTATGACCCGCATTGACGTTTTGCTTTTAGGGGTATCGGTGCAAAAAGCGTATTCGCCGCCCGTTTTTCGGTAATGCGCGGTTTTCGTAACGTTTAATATTCCGCGCTTAAAGTCTATGTCGCTAAACTCTAACGCAAGCAGTTCACCGAGCCGCAAGCCCGTGTAAAGGGATAGCAGTATGCCGATATATTCAATCTTGTTATGCGCGGCGATATAACATTCAATCCGGCGTTGTTCCGGCGCGGTAAACGCTTGCGCACCGCTCCCGTACTCCTTGCGGTATTTTACCTTGTTCATAGAGTTATCCGATATAATCCCCGTTTCGACCGCCGACCTTAACGCGAGGTTCAGCACGGCGCAAATCAGCCCCGCGCTCGCCGTCGATAACGCCCCGCCCGTTTTCAGATTGCCGCTTGTCAGTTTGTCCGCGACAAAGGCTTGTAGCGTTAAACTTGTTAAATCCGTCAAGCGTATACCGCCCAAAGCGGGTAAAATATGCCGCCTTGCCGTGTCGGTATAGGTCAGGTACGTCCGCATTTTCACCGTGTGTTTTACGCGGTTTTCAAGCCAAGTATTTATGTATTCTTTTAGTGTGGGTGTCATAAAATTATCCTCCGTCGCCCTTTAAGTATAACGGCGGGATAGCGGGATTTCAGCGGTTTTTTGTATTCCGCACCGTCCGTGACGAAAGCGGCGTTGAAAAATGTCCGTAGAAAAAAATATTTTCGTGATTTCCGCACGCGCCGCGTGCGTTTTTTTATGCCCGAAAACGGCAAAATCACCCCGAAGATAAGGGGTAAGCCCGTATTATACCCTTAAACCGCCC
>BNZQ01000046.1 GCA_026001225.1 Clostridia bacterium | reverse complement strand
ACAGAACAATAACTTTCAGTTTTCAGTTTTCCGATTTCAGTTAAAAGAGTATGGTTAAGAAGATAAAGGAAACGATAAAGAAGGTTTGTCGGTGGGCAAGGAGCTTACAGCATAATAAAAGCACCTTCTTCGACAGGTCCATAATTTTCAGTTTTCAGTTTTCCGATTTCAGTTAAAAGGGTATGGTTAAGAAGATAAAGGAAACGATAAAAGGACGCCTTTTTACTGGCGTGCGTAAAGGGCTGGGAAACGCTGAATCTGTTAGAGGGCGACGTGCAGATTTTCTACGGCAGTCAGTTCGTGGGACAAACGCATATCGATCCGCGCCGGACGGACGACGTGCTGAAAATTTCCTTGGGGCGCGATAAAAACGTGATCGTCACGCGGATCAAGGGGCGCGACCTGTCGGGCAAAACCCTGTTCGGCGGGAACATGAAGGCGTCCCGCAGCTTTGAACTGAAAGCGCGCAACGCCAAAAGCGTGCCCGTCGAATTGACACTGCTGGACCAAATCCCCGTCAGTACCGACAAATCGGTCACGGTGGACGCAAACGAGCTCTCCGGCGCGGAGCACAACAAGGAAAAGGGCGAACTGAAATGGATTGTCGCCTTGAAGCCGGGGGAAACGGTTTCCAAAACGGTCAAATATACGGTGACGTATCCCGCGGGCGTGACGATAGCGATTGAATAACTGAAAAGTGAGAACTGAAAACTGAAAATTATTGTTTCACCTTATCGAAACGGACTTTTGCTTTTGTACTTTATCCGCTCAAAGGAAAAAGCCTGTGAGAGGTCGGTTATGAAAACCGGCCTCTCTTTTTGCGCCAAAAACATAGTAAACATATACGTAATAAAAAAAGTTTGTAAAAACGCTTGACAAGAGGAAAAGAAAGGTGTATCATAGTAAATATTATAATACATATATTATTTATATGTATTTAGAAAAGGCATTTCGGCGCTATGGCCAAGAGGTAAGGCAGGGGCTTGCAAAGTCTCGATCCCCGTGTTCGAGTCCGGGTGGCGCCTCCAGACGATAAGAAAATAAAGATATGAAGGAGAAACTGTCATGAAAACAAGAAAAACCGCAAGGACGAAAGCATGGAGCGGCTTCCGATGTTGACGCCGACGGACGCGAAGCGGTAAATCGATCATCAATCGTATGGCACAAACAGGGATATCCCTGTTTTGATTATCAAGCAAAGCTTGATAATCAAATGACTTGAACGATAAAATAAAAAAAGGAAGTATCAAACAATCATGAAACACAAAAAATGGAAAATATTCACGGTTCTTTCGCTGCTGCTGGTCGCGGCTTTCAGTTTGGCGGCTTGCTCCGGCGCGGGGCTTGCGGGGCCGCAAGGCGATCCGGGCCTTCAGGGCGCGCAAGGAACGCAGGGCGAACAAGGCGAGGAGGGCGCGGCGGGCACGGGCAAGGACGGCAAGGACGGGAAAACCGCGAAAAACAGCATCGTGACGCCGTACTATGATTTGGACGAGAACGACAACGTATACAAAACCTTGCAATACCACGATTTTTACCATTTGTTGGCCAATCCGCGCACCGCGGTCGGCGAATACATCGTGCTGCTGGGCGGCACGCACGACGCGCAGACGCAGGGCGTGATCGGCTTGGTCAACGGCGTGGCAAAGTCGAAGGGCATCAATGAAATTTATTTGTTCGACCCGTATTTGGACAATAAACTGTCCGAAAAGATTGTCGGCCGTATCGGTGACGATCCCGCCGTCAAGCCGGTCGGACCGGACGGCATAGCGGGTACCTCGGACGATGACGACAATATCGGCAAGGTCGGCTATACGGGGCTGATCTACGGCAAGACAAGCGACGGCATAGACGGCACGAAAACGCCGAAGCTGTTCGATATTCTGTACGACGATTTGGAGATCAGCAAGTTTACCACCAATACCGCGGGGACGGCGAACGCCCTTCAAGGGATTCAGGACGTTTTGACCAACCCCGGCGCGCTTCAACTGAACGGCGACGGCACGGTCAAGACCCCGCAGCTGTTGGTCGTTCAGAAGCAGTCATTGCCGCAAGCTCAGGTGACGGCGGCGAAAGCGGCGGACGGCACGGGTTACTATGTCGACAAAACGGACGGCACGCTGACGACCACGGCGACGGACAACACCGCGCTGTCGAACGATCAGAAATTACAGCTGGATATTTTGGCCGGCTATGACAACAACGATTACACCGCGGACTACGGGGCGCGCGCGGGCTTTGTGGACGACGCGGACTTGATCCGCAACACGAATTCATTCAGCCGCTTTAAGGCGACGGTCAAGGTGCAGGGTACCGATAACGGAGCGACCGATTTCGACGACACCAAGACGCTGACGACCGACTTTATCAAGGTTGGTGAAAGCGGAGCCATTCTCAACCGCCAATTCTTGTTCGAGGACCAATACAAGGCGGCGGCGGAAGCCTATTTGAACGCGAATCTGGCGGGCAGCCTGACCGGTAAAACCGCTTTAAAGACGGACTTCGATATCTTCCTCGTCAAGAATCAGCGGCAGACAAGCGGCGGCGGCTCGACGCGCCTCGCGTACAACGACTATTTTGTCACCGCGAGCTATGAGAATATCATCGCGACGCTGGAAAAACAAGAGGAAACCTTGATTTATTGGGGCGGCCTGTGGTGCCCGAACAGCACGGTTTATTACGGGGCGGTTCAGCAGTACGCCAAGGAAGCGGGCTATACGAAAAAGGTTCCGCTGTTCGATCCCAAGCTGGCCGGCGGGGCGGGGACGCTTGTCAACGACCGCTATATCCGCGACTACGAGGGCAATACGGCGAATTCGACCGCGCAACTCAGCGATACGTATTCCAACTTGAATTCGCACGCGCGGCTGTACGCTTATTTGATCGACAACTTCTTCCCGCAGTACGCCTCGGCGTGGAACAGCGTGGGCGGCTTGTCCAAGGTCACGCTGGGCAGCGACAACCGTACCAGCACGCCGACCGTGAACATCAACGACAAGCAGTATACGCGTATCGTCGTGCCCGCGATCTTCGATTACAATCCCGCGGTGGAGGGCAACGTCGTGTCGGCGGTCGAGGTGGAATTGACGTGGAATAAATCGACCTCGACGACGGCTTATACGGGCTTGACGGGCAACCTCTATTCCGAGAACAGCACCGCGTTCGCGTATAGGGAAAGGGTGTTCCGTAACTTCTTCGCGCTGGCCGACGTTACCTCTACGTTCATCGAAGAGGGCTATGCCGTCAGCGCCAAAGGTCACGGCTTGGAAAACACGCTGACCGTGAAAAAGGGCGGTAATTCGGCCGATCTGACGACATACTTCTATACGAATTCCGACGCGATCGCGGCGGGACAGCAGCCCACGGCGTCGGCGGTCAACAAATTTTTCAGCACGCAGGCTTACGCGAAGGGCGGCGATGCGGCCTTTAACTTTGCCGGACCGAAGACGTATACCCGCAATTTTGCGGCCGCGGCGGGCACGGCTTTGACCGGCTCGAAGGCGGCGAAGGCGCAGGTTAAATACGAGGCGGCGGGCGACGCAAGCGAGATTTTAAGTCTCTTCCAGTCGCTGAATCTGACCGTATAAGGTTGAGATTGCGACGCCTCGCTATAAGTTCGGCTCGCAATGACGGATAGGACCAATGACGGACGGATAAATAGGTTTAGGTTTTCAGAAAGCAGGCTTGCGGGGGAAGGCTTTTGTAAAAAAGGCTTTTCCCCGCGCCCCTTTCCGAAAAGCTTTCGGAAAGGTAGCCGAAAAAAAAGGAAAGAAAATGCTAACTTTATCGACATTGTACGCGCTGATAGCCCTCGCGATTTTCGCGGGGCTTATCGCGTTTTTAATCATAGCGCACGCGAAATTCAAATGGAAATTCAGCGTCCGCGTGGTCGCCGCGCTGGGTCTGGGCGCGCTGTTCGGCACGGCGGTCAACTTGCTGTTTAAGGATTCCTTAAACAGCGGAACGGGGGCGACGGTTTTGGAATGGGTGAATCTGATCGGCACGGGCTTTACGTACTTGCTGAAATTCATCATCGTCCCCCTGATCGTCGTCAGCATCGTCAACGCGATCGGCAAAACGACATCGTCCAAGGAGGGCGCGAAGAAAGCGGGGCGGATCGTCGCGTTTTTGCTGATCACGACCGCCGTCGTCGCGGTGATTTCTATCGCGGTGTTGAGCGTGTTTCCGTTCACGCAGGAAGGTTTGAACAGTTTGGTCGATCAGAATACGACCCTCGCGCCCCCGAACTCGGTCGCGGAAACCCTGCTGAATCTGATTCCCACGTCGTTCTTCGGCGCGCTGGCGGGGGACGGGATTCTGCCCGTGGTGTTCGTCGCCGCGCTGATCGGTTTCGCTTTCGTCGCCCTGAAAAAGGACGAGACGACGCGGCCCTCGGCGGAGAAATTTGAAAAGGGCTGGACGGTCGCCTACGACTTCGTGCTGAAAATCGTCGATTATATCATCGAGCTGACGCCCTACGGGATTTTGGCGATCATCGCCACGCGAATCGCCAAGGGCAATTGGCAGATGTTCGCGCAGCTGGGCATGTTTATCGGCGCGTCTTTTGCGGCGATGATTCTCGTGTTCGGCCTGCATATTTTGGCGTTGTTCTTTTTGGGGTGCGGCCCGAAAAAATATTTCTCGGCGAGCGGCGTGACCTTGCTGAACGCTTTTACCACGCGCAGCAGCGCGGCGACGCTGCCGCTGACGCAAAATTCGTTGCGGCGGCTCGGCGTGGACGAGGCGACGGCGGATCTGGCGAGTACCCTCGGCACCTGCGTGGGACAGCACGGCTGCGCCGGCGTTTACCCGACGATGGTCGCTATTTTAGCGGGAATCGCGCAGGGCTGGAACTCGTACAGCCTGCTGTTTTTGGTTCCGCTTGTGATCTACGTGGTGATCGCGTCGATCGGCACGGCGGGCGTGGGCGGCGGCGCGTTCAACGTCAGCCTGCTGGTTCTTACGCTGGTCGGGCTTCCGATAGAGCTCGCGGTCATCTTCATGGCGGTGGATTTTATCGTCGATATGGGGCGCACCGCGCTGAACGTCAGCGACAGTATTTTAGCGGGCGTGGTCGTCCACAAATGGAGCGCCCGCAAGCAAACGAAAGTAAAAGGCGCGCGAACGGGCGCGGACAAAGACCTCGGAGGTATAGAAAATGCGTAAATTCAAATTGTTGTTACTCGCGGCGGTCGCCGCCGCGCTGCTCTTTTCGGCGTTCGGCTGCAGTCTGCTCGATCCGATCATCCCCGAAAATATCGATTATCGGGAGAACGGCCTCCCCGACGGCTATGAGAAAATAGAGGCGGCGGAATTCGATTATTTCACGGCGGAATTCGGCTTGGACAAGGAACACGTTTTTCAAACGCTCTCGTTTGAGGGGCTGTACGGCTTGCTGACCGCAGCCGATGCCGAAACGGGGGATTATCTGATCCTGCTCGGCGCGCGGAATTCGGCCTTGACGAAGGGAGCCGTGCCGCTGATCGACGAAATCGCGTGGGAGCGCGGAATCGAAACGGTTTATTACTTCGATCTCTATTTGGACGGCGGGCTTACGGGCGCGCTTTCAGAGCAGTACCGCGTTGATCGGTTTTTCAGCGGGACGAAAATAAAAACCTTATCGGAGCTGATCGACGACGTTTTGCCCGACGATATCGCGTGGGAGGGCGACGGGGCGCGTCTGCTCGCCGTCGCAAAGACCGCGGGAACGGGCGGCGTCGTTTCGAATAAAATCACGGACGCCGGGTTCGACGCGCGCCTTTCCAATGTCGGAACCGTCGGGGAAAAATACATTGCCAAAATCAACGGCTTTTTAGAGGGCGTAAACGCGCGGACGGCGGCCGGGAGGAGCGACCCGGATTCCTCGCTGACCGTTCCCGAATTGGCCGCGCTGCTCGGCTCGGCGGGGGAGCATATCGTCCTGTTCGGCTCGCCCGCGCAGGGCGCGTACTCCAAAAATCTGCCGATTCTGCGGGAAACGGGCGCGGCCTTTATCGACCGGATCCGCCGGTTTAATCCCGTTTTAAGCGGGATAAACGGCGACGCGTCCGTCTTTACGGTGGACGATTACGGGGCGGTTTACGCGTACTTGTTCGACAATTTCTTTGCGGATTACAAATCGACGGTCAATTCGGCGGGGAGCGTTTGGCGCGAGGCGTCGGGCGCGGGGCCGCTGTACGTTGACAAGGAATACGCGATCGGCGGCAAGAATTATTCGAGCATCGCGAATTTTACGCTGTTTTTGTACAACAAGGACGCGGGCGATAAGGTGATCGCGAGCGTGGAAACCGACCGCTACGGCGACGCGGCCGCCGATACCTATCTGAAAAATTCGTTAAAAGCGTTTTTCGATTTGGCGGATTTCAGCTATAATTTTTTAAGCTCGTCCTATTCGCTGACCGTTCTGCGGCAGGGCTTGGACACGGCGTTCGAGTTCAGCGACGGGAAGACGGGCTATTACCGCGTCAGCGTCTTTTATGACGGCGGCGACGCGGCGGCGGCGTTTGGGGAATTCGAGCGGTTAGGCTGCGCGCCCTATTATTGCGGCGGAGCGGTTTGCTTCGGCGACGCGGAGGCCGTCAAGGTAAAAAGCGGTATCCGGCCGGCCGGCAGCGGAAGCGGCGCGGGCGGCGGTTCGGGCGCAGGCGGTTCCGGTGCGGCGGTGGCGGGTGGCGAATCGGGCACGGACGGTTCCGGCGGCGGAGGCAGCGACATAGAGATCTGCTGAATCTCGTTTACTTTGCCAATCGGGAGTTTGGGTTAGAAAAGGATGCCGCAGACGGGTTTAAGCCGCGCGGCGTCCTTTTGCTTTACACAAACTTTACATTCTCCTGACATTCCCTATGTTGGCAAATCGGCGTGTACGTGTTATCCTATATGCAACAAATTAAATTGTATAAAGGAGTACAACACATCATGAAGAAACAGTTAGGCAAGATCCTGCTCGTCGCGCTGTCCATAGCGCTCGTAGCGGTCACATTCGCGGCTTGCAAAAGCGACGCGAAGTTCGATGTCGAACACGATATCGCGGTCGTCACGCGCGAAATCGGTTCGGGGACGCGCGACGGCGTCGTCGAGGCTCTGTACGGCGCGAGCAATGACGCCAACCATAAGCTGATCACGGACAACCAGGGCGCATCCATCATACAGAATACGCAGGCCGTTCTGCAAACCGTGGCCGAGAATCCCTACGCGATTTCTTATGACAGCTTCGGCTATTGCGACAGTTCGGTTAAGGTTTTGGAATACGAGGGCGTCAAGCCCACACAGGAAACCGTGAAGAATAAGACCTACGCGATCACGCGTCCCTTTGTGATCGTCTCGAAAAAGGACGTTCCGCTGACCGAACTGTCCGGCAACGCGAAGGAGTTCTACACTTTCCTGCAAAGCAGCGAGGCGGCGGCGGTCATCAACGGCGGCTATGTGTTCCAAGGCCCCGCGGCTCCCGCAGCCTACGGTACAAAAACGCTGTCCGGCACGCTGAAAATCGGCGGCTCCACCTCGGTCGGCCCCGTCATGGATAAGCTGGCGCAGAAGTTTAAAGACTTGACCGGCGTGACCGTCACGGTCGCGGGCGGCGGCAGCGGCGCGGGCCGCAAGGTCGGCGACGGTTCGGATACGAACGGCTGGGATTTCGGCATGGCTTCGGCGGCGATTTCCTCCTCGCACAATATCGCGGACGGCCTGTACTTTGATATCGCGATCGACGGCATCGCTTTCATCGTCAACCCGAAAAACCCCGTGGAGAAATTGAGCAAGGCGCAGGCCGGCGACATTTTCAAGGGCCGGCGCGACGCCGAGGGGAACTATACCGCTCCCTATAAGTGGAACGACTTCATCGCGTGACCGCGGTGCGCCGTGAAACGGCGGCAAGAGCCGGCACCGTACGCAATACGGCGCCGGCTTTTGCCGTGGCGGGGTCTGCGCTTTCTAATTGATAGCCATTTGCCGCTGTATATGGTACAATAAAAGAGGAACAGTGTAAATGACCGACATTCATCGAAAAAAACTCAATAGCGTGAAGGAAAAGACGATGAAGATCGCGTTCTTGTGCGCGGCGGCCTTTTCGTTGCTTGCCGTCATGACGATCGTGGTCTTTCTGCTGGTGCAGGGCGTGCCCGGCATCGCCAAGGCCGGTTTCTTTCGGTTTATATTCGGCCGCACATGGTCGCCGTCCGCGGGTGACGGCGGCGAATACGGCGTGCTCAACTTCATCGTCGGCACGCTGTACGTCACCGCTTGCGGTGTCTTGCTGGGCGGCAGTCTGGGCGTTTTGACGGCGGTGTTTATCAGCCGTTTTTGCCCGAAATTTCTGCGGGGCGTCTTTATGCAGCTGGTCAACCTGCTGGCCGCGATCCCCTCGATCGTTTACGGCATGTTCGGCCTCGTTGTGATCGTGCCGTTTTTGCGGGAAACGTTCAACGACTTGTTCGGATTCGGAATTTTGCCAGCTTCGATCGTGCTCGGCATGATGATTTTGCCCGTCATCGTGGGCTTGTCCAAAAACGCGCTGGACGCGGTGCCTAAAAGCTATTACGAGGGCGCGGTCGCTTTGGGCGCGTCGCACCACGAGGCCGTCTTTAAAATCGTCGTGCCCGCCGCGAAAAGCGGCATAGTCAGCTCCATTATTTTGGGCATAGGCCGCGCGATGGGCGAGACCATGGCGGTCATCATGGTCATCGGCAACAACGGCGCGAACCTGCCGACCAAATTGCTGCAGCCGATCCGCACTCTGACGACCAATATCGTTTTGGAGTTCGGCGAGGCGAAAGGCGCGATGCACACCCAAATGCTGATCGCCACCGGCGTGGTGCTGCTGATCTTTGTCTTAATCATCAATCTGTCGCTGACGTTCTTTAACAGAGATCGGGAGAAGAGGAAAACGCCGAAGCGGAGAAAGCCGGGCCAATCGGACGGCGGGGAGGCGGCGCGATGAAAAGGAAAAGGAAATTTTCGGTCTCCCTGTGTTTGAAATACGCCTCGTTCGCCGCGGCGGGGATTGCCGCGCTCGCCCTCGTCGGAATCACCCTGTATATTTTGATCAGCGGTTTGCCGCACGTCACGTGGAATTTTCTGTTCGGAAAATACGTGACGAGCACCACGATGGCAAAGGACGAGGTTTCAATCTTTCCGGCTATCGTTTCCACGCTCATCCTGATCCTGCTGACATTGGTTGTCGCGATTCCGCTCGGCGTCGCGGCGGCTGTCTTTTTGACCGAATACACCAAGCCGGGCAGTAAATTCGTCAAGGCGATCCGCCTCGCGGTCGATACGCTGACGGGCATACCGAGCATCGTGTACGGCTTGTTCGGCGCGCTGTTTTTCGGGTATTACCTGAAATTGGGCTCGTCGATTTTGACCGGCACGCTGACCATGGCGATCGTCGTCCTGCCCACGATCATCCGCGCCACCGAGGAATCGATCAAAACCGTGCCCGGCATGTACCGCGAGGGCAGCTTTGCGCTGGGGGCGGGCAAGCAAAAGACCGTGTTTAAAATCGTGCTGCCCGGCGCGCTGCCCGGCATTATCACGAGCGTCATTTTATCGGTGGGCCGCTTGATCGGCGAGTCCGCCGCGATCCTTTTGACGATCGGGTACAGCGCGAAATACGTCGTCGGCAGTCTGACGGCGCCGACCACGAATTTGGCGGGCATGGTGTACTTTCTCACGACGGAATTTAAAAACGAGGCCAAGGCGGCGAGCGCGGTGCTCCTGATTTTGGTCATCTTACTGAATATCGGAGCGACGCTGATCGGAAGCCGCTTGCAAAGAAAGAACAAAGCGTAATCAGAAACGGGGCTTATAGCGCGAATTGCAGCAGAATCAATTACACGGGCATACTGTACGGAGAAACATATGTTATTGAATAGAAACAAAATCCAAAACGCGAAAGCGCCGCCGGAAAAAAACGGCCGCGCGCGCGCGGGAACAAGCGCGAAAGCCGCTTCCGGCGCGGACGGCGTCCGGGATACGGGCGTGTTCGGCGAACCGCGCGATGCGGCCGTGGGTTTGGAGATCCAAGAGGCGAATGTCTATTACGGCGAGTTCCACGCGATCAAAGGCGTCACTATGCGGGTCGCGCCCAACGAGATCACGGCCTTGATCGGGCCGTCGGGCTGCGGCAAATCCACGCTTTTAAAGGCGGTCAACCGCATGAACGACTTGATCGAGGGCTGTAAAATCACGGGCGAATTTGTCATCAACGGCAAGAATATCTACACCGATGTGGACGTTTCGGATTTGCGGCGCGCGGTCGGCATGGTCTTTCAAAAGCCCAACCCGTTCCCGATGAGCATTTACGACAACATCGCTTTCGGGCCGCGCATTCACGGCGTGCGCAAAAAACAGGAATTGAACGATATCGTCGAGCGGAGTTTGAAAATGTCGGCCATGTGGGATGAAACCAAGGACCGCTTGCATAAATCGGCTTTGGGGCTTTCGGGCGGGCAGCAGCAGCGCTTGTGTATCGCGCGCGCTTTGGCCGTCGAGCCGAAAATCCTTTTGATGGACGAGCCGACCAGCGCGCTCGATCCGATTTCGACGGGCAAAATAGAGGAATTGTGCGAAGAATTAAAACGGGAAATCACCATTATCATAGTCACGCACAACATGCAGCAGGCGGCGCGCATTTCGGACAAGACGGGATTCTTTTTGCTGGGCGATTTGGTCGAGTACGACGATTCGGACACAATTTTTTCGCACCCGAAGCATGAACAGACGAGGAATTACATTTCGGGCAGATTCGGATAGCGCCGGCATAAAGGGCCAGCCTCTGACCGAAATGACAATCATCAGTCAATACTCTCTTAAAAAGGATATCTATATGAGAAAACAATACGATACAATGCTGAAAACCTTGGGCGACAACCTCGTCCGCATGGCGGACGGCGCCGAGGACGCGATCAAAAAGGCGCTGAAAGCGTTGGTCGGCAAGGACAGGGCTTTGGCCGAATCAGTCATAAAGAGCGATGAAAAGATTAACGACTATGAAAAGCAGATCGAGCGGCAGGCTCTGAAGCTTATCTATCGGGAACAGCCGGTGGCCGAGGATTTGCGGCACGTTTCCACCGCGCTGAAAATGATCACCGATATCGAACGGATCGGAGACCAGGCCGCGGATATCTGCACTGTCGCCTTGAAAATTATGCACGAGCCCTATTGCAAGGATTTGGTGCACATCCCGGCCATGGCCGAAAAAGCGATCGAAATGGTGTCGGGCAGCGTGCGCGCTTACGCCAACGGCGACCTCGCCCTGGCCAACGAGATCATCAAAAAGGATGACGGGGTGGACGATTTATTCGAGGTGATCAAGAACGAAATGATTATGATCATAAAGGCCTCGCCCGAATACGCCGAACAGGTCATCTATTTGATGATGATCGCCAAATATATCGAGCGGATCGGCGACCACGCGGTCAACATTGCGGAATGGGTGATCTTCAACCTGACCGGCACGCATCGGAATTTGCAGGTGCTGTAACAGCGGACAGCGGTTAGCGGGCAGTGGTCAGTTAGAGGAAGGGGCCGCGGAAAAATTCCCCTCCGCCGGAGGGGTGGACGCGAAGTGTCATAGGCACGAGCGGACGGGGTGGCTGTCTGACGAGGGAAACAGCAATTGTGCATTGTGAATTGCAAAAGTCCGCTAACTGACCACTGACCGCTAAAAAGAGAGATTGAGGATTTATGTTAAAGATATATTCAATCGAGGACAACAAAGATATTCAGGAGCTTCTGAAATTTTCGCTCACCAATTTCGGATACGAGGCAATTTTGTTCTCGAGCGCGGAGGAGCTGTTTTCCTTTCTCGACAAATCCCGCGAACGGCCCGATCTGTTCTTGATGGATATCATGCTGCCCGGCATGAGCGGCGACGATGCGATGATCCTTTTAAAGAAGGATCCGCGTTTTAAGGGCGTTCCCGTGATATTGCTGACCGCAAAGGCCACCGAGATGAACATTGTCCGGGGGCTGGAGTCCGGCGCGGACGACTATATCGCCAAGCCGTTCAGCGTGATGGAGCTGTCGGCGCGGATCAAGGCCAATATCCGTAAAACCGAACGCCCGAAAGCGCTCGAAGCGGGCGGTATCCGGCTGGATTCGGCATCGCGCGAAGCATATCTGCACGGAAAACCGGTATCGCTGACGCTGAAAGAATTCGATTTATTGTACGCCCTCGTAAAATCTCCCGACGCCGTATGCGAGCGCGGCAAATTGCTGGACGAAATTTGGGGCTATGAATATTTAGGCGAAACGCGCACGCTGGACATGCATATTCGCACACTGCGGGGAAAATTGGGCAAGGCGGGGGACAGGATTGTGACGGTGCGCGGAATCGGATACAAATATTGTCCGTGACGGAACAGATGGAAAC
>BNZQ01000045.1 GCA_026001225.1 Clostridia bacterium | reverse complement strand
TACAAATCCTGTTCTTGCAAATAAAAATCAGGGTGCAAATCATTTGCAGAATTATTGTCAATCGGAAATGCCTTTTCATAAGCATGAAGTATATTTTTTTTAAAAAGGTAATCATCAATAATTTTTTCTGATTTACTCTTTACAATATGTCCGTCAGCACAATGATAAATACCCTCATAAGAATCGTCCATAAGTTCAATTTTTGTACAATTTGAAACTTTAAGCAAAAGCACCTTATTTTTATATTTGTAATAACAATTTTTACAAAACAAAAGACCATTGCTTTCAGACTCACAAATAATACATTTTGATAAAGCCTTATCGGAATCAATTTTAGCAATACTTATAGATTTTTGTTCATCATCAGAATTGTTTTTTTCATTTGCCGACCTAACCCACACTTTTTTATCGGCATCTGATTTTTCAGTCGCCTTTTCACACTTATGCCCGTCTTGTTTTATATAATACTCTTTACAATCGGGGCACTTCAATACTTCACCGTCATCAAAAAGTTTTTTACACTTGAAACACAATGGGAAAAACTTACTATCGGAACCACAAATTTTACACGCCATAATATCCTACCTTTTAAGAGCGTAAGAAGTACAAAAAGCGCGCTCTTTCGCTTGTCTGCTCCAACAATCGAACCGTTACCGATTCATACGAAAAAGACGCGCCCTTTGCCAAAGCGTAATGGTAACATTCGGCCTTTTAGAGCCGTTCGATTGTTGTAGCATATACAGAATACTAAAAATGACGATTATTGTCAAGAAGAAACGGTATCGTGTTTCAAACGGGACACGCGGAACGGAAGCGTGAGAATTAGGCGTATCCGGCGCGGAGCGCGGAAAAGGTAAAAAGCGCGGCAGGCGCGGAGTGATTTTAGGCTTGTCCGGAAAACCTTGAGCATTAGACACACCCCTGTTCTTTTACAAGCGGCCGCGCGCTGACGCGCGCGGCCGGAACAGGACGGTCGAATCTAGTTTCGTGTTCCGTTTGAAACACGGAAAGCCCAAGAAACGGCGAAAGGCGGCGCGCCGCGCTCAACCGCTTGCGCCGCCGCCGCCTTTTTTCGCCGTTTTTTAGAGCTTGGGCGTGACGAAGCCGCCGCGGATTCGCGACGTTGCTTTTTTTTAAATCGATTCCAAGGGGATTATGACACGTCTAAAAGAAGACTTGCCCACTTATTAGAAAGGGGCTTTTCGGGCAGCTCGCCGTCGTCGATTACGTCATCAAAAAGGACGTACTGCGTCACGAACTCGGACAGCTTGTAACGGATCGGCGCGGCGATATCGTTTTGGAAGTCTATATCGTCATACCGACAATCAGGAACCGCGCGGGAATAGAAAATCTTTTCCTCGTTCTTAACCATATATTTGAGGATATAGTTGACAGTTTTGTTCGCGACGTTCTTCCAGGATATATCGATACCGTCGATCGGACTGAAATCGTTGACGCCGAACTCGGTCTTGAAATGACTGTTTTCCCAACACTCGACCATGCGCCGCTTCTCGAAGCTGAACCGCTTGACCTTGCGAACCGTACCGATCATGCCGCCGTCGGGGATATTGACAAGGGCGTGGAAATGCAAGCGGTTATTCCGTTTGCCCGTTTCGAACACGCCCATATACTTCCAGCCGTTGCGGGTGTGCAGGTTCGAGAAGCATTTTTTTAGGCGGGAGCGGAAGCTGTCCGGCGTATCGCGTTTATCGTCGAACGTCACCGTTACAAAATGCGTCCAGCCGTGTAAAAAGGTTTTGCGCCGGAACCTGCGGCAGCGGCCGTGAAAGCTCCCCAGCTTGCGCTTAACTGAATCCGTTACGTAATCGTCAATGCCCTCGAAGTCGCCGAAGTTGTCGATAAGGCCTTCCTTGATATAAAGGGCCTGCTTGTTGCCCGTCAAGCCGCGCTTTACGCTGTCGAGGAAATACCAATCGAAAACGCCGTCGTAAATTTCCGGCTCGCGCTCCTTGCGTTTCTGCATTTTGCGGGTAATCACCTCGTCGAGTTGAACGAGATACCAATCATGAAAGCCGTAACGCTTGATAAAGCCATTGCGAATATAGTCGTGCAAAGCACGGTCAAAAAGGCCCAAAGCGACACCGTTGTCATAAAGGGCGTCCACGCAAGCTTTGCGTTCGAGGTCATAAACGTAACCGGTCGTTAAAAAACTACCGCCGTCGTGATAAATTTTATGCGTATACAATGCCGCCATGCGCGCGAGGCTCCTTTTTGGTTATCGGATTTTGTTGCGGGTTTCGCGGAATCCCCCTTGCGGGGAAGGGTATCACGCCGTCCACCTTTGTCAAGCGCCTTTCGCGGCATAAACCGCGCTTCGCGGGCAGGGCAAGCGGCCCGTCGGCGCTATTTATTCCACGGTGCGCTTGACAAAGATTCCGGCCGGCGTAATTTTTTTCAATCAAGGGGTGTTCCGCTCGCAGGCGTGTACCATCGTGAACACGGTGCCGACCGTTGGCCAAAGGCCTTTTTTCATGCACTCGGAATGTACTCCGCGCCGGACACGCCGCTTTATCCGGTACGCCGCGGGTCATCGCTCCGAAGATGACAAAGCTGCGGCGTTTCGCGGCAAGCGGGACATAGACATTTTTTACCGATTGCCCAATCCAAAGAACGCAGCTCTTTTATAAGTAAATGCTTTGGAAGATCGGAAACCTCGACGCCGACGCCGCATTTGTCGCATACAATTCTGATTGACTTAATCATGTGTATATTTAACATTTCGTTAACCTCCTTTTTCACATCGCCTTTTCGGCTCGATCTTTGAAAGCAATAACGTATCTGCAAATATCAGACCGCAATCGATTGTAAAAACCATACACCGCCGCATTGTATTCTCCGTTGGCTTCCATGCGCAACAGAATCTTACTTGCCATTTCAAGCAAATCCGAAATCGGAATATCGTAACCGTCCACACCGAACAAAGGATCCAACAAAACGGTAGGAACGGAAATTTTACACTTCCCCGTTTGAATTGCGGAATCTTCCGAACAATTTTCCGGCTCCGCTTCGACGTTGGAACCGATGACCGGCGCCGACACTTCAATTTCGTTTTTCCTGACGTCGGGACAAATCACAGCGTCCGAAATCGTAATTTGACCGGCCAATACCGCCGGCGACGATTGCTCCGCTTTTCCAGACGTCTGGAAAAACTTTTGCCCGGGCTTCATATTTCCCAACCACTTATGAATTTCATCAGCGGGAATTTGGCGCAAACAGTCATTGCCGGAATAGGCGCCACCGTCATATTTGCCTAAATGGATATAAAGCCGCTTACCGGCTTTTAATTCCCGCATTTCCTTAACCGTCATTACGGGATCAAAATAACCGTGCAAATGTGCAGGCACACTCATCAGCTCTATAAGCTGCGATAAACCGTAATCCTGATATTTCTTTTTCAGTCCGCGAAAATCGTCGGAAAATGTCTCGGCAACTTTCAATAAATTGTACGTCGTGGACTTCGAGAACCCCAAAGCCCTATAAGCGTATTGGCATATATCGGCGCAATATTTATCGTCGCCGTAATAAACGGTATCGAATAGTCGTTGATTGCGTATCTCAATCAGCCGGTAAGCGATCATTAAAAAATCCGTCTGAATGCTGCGCAACAACTTTTTAATACCGTTTTCATGCGACAATAAGCTATCATGCCGCAACATAAATTCGGTAGGCGCAGTACGGGCGTTACTGTAATCACGCTCGCGGGACAAAATCAAGCTATTAATTTCCATTTCGGATACTCCTTTTATTTCGCTTGACACCGTCAAGCCGGATAGCGTATAATAATATCGTTCCACAAGGAATCGTGATCCCGCAAGGGACTTGCAGCCCCGTACGGCTGATAGGCCCCCCGCCAATTATTTTGGTGGGGGATTTTTTTTACGATTTTTCAAACGCCGTAACCTTTTCAAATTTTCCGACGCAGTTTTTTTGTCTGTAATACTGTCCGTCATCATGCTATCTATAACTTTTGATGAAACGCGCTTAGAGGTAAGAATAAATTTCTTTCCTTGCTTAATCGGTTTACCTTCGTTGTCCCGGATTTCAATAAAAGGCTTAAAGTTACTTCCTTTTTTAATAGCCTTACCGCCCTCGGAACGTGTTTGCTTAATAAGACCCATTTCATCTAATTCATTTGTATCGGCAACGACGGCAGGCCGATAATTGCCTGCAATCGGCTTACCGCTCTTATCAAGCTTATCGTAATCTTTCGAGCCATAAAAATAATTATCCCGCGTCATCACCGTTTGACCGCGTTTAATTTTATTAGACACATTATGATCCCGCGTATCCAAATAATTTTTCGCACTCTGCGAAAACACCGGCAAAATCTTTTTACCCTTTCTTTTCCTGCTCATTTAAAATGCTCCTGTAACTCATTGATGAAGTAACTGTTTTGGCTTTCCAGCTCGGCGAGGCCGGCCCGCTCGGTGACGTATTCTTTCAGACCGGACAGCCCGATCTGCGACCGCAAAGACTTCATCATAAAATAATCGCTGAAAGCGTCCGTGGCAAACCGCCGCGCGTAAATCTTTTTCGTCATCAAAAAGTATTCGCCCGCGTCGCACGCTCCGTCCCGCGTCCCGCGCTCCTTTTCGATATCGAGGACGTAGAAAGAAAATTGATTGTACACCCGCGAATAATAGCGGTGAAAGCCGCCGACCAGCTTCTTGGCCGCGTACAGGGTCAGCGTGTTGTCCCCGCGGGCGTAACGGTGCTCGTAATAAAACCGCTCGAAACGGGAAAACAGAAAATCGTACAACAAATTTTCAAGATAGAAGAACGGCAGGGCCAAACGCTTTTCCGAGCTTTCGCGGATATGAATGATATCGCAAAGCTCCCGCACGTCCGCGCCCATGCTCTCGGGCCGCTGCTCGTCCATGAGGACGCGGATAAACGGATAATTATCAACCGTCGCGCTGTGCCGCGCCATTTTCAGCCACATATCGAAGAGATCGCTTTTTTGATTCGCGTGATCGTCCTTGCGGCTCATACCCTTGGTATCGAATTGATTGCCGCGCTCCTTGCCGCTCTCGGTGATGACGATCACGCCGAACTCGATCGCGTTCGCGCGTTCGTTGTCCTCGACCAGCTTCTTGCCGAGGCGTAACGCATCGAAGTCTAAAATATGCGCGTGGCGGCTGTACGCTTCCTGCAATCGGCTGTCGCGCCGAAAAAAGTCATCGTCCCAAAGCGGGAAATTGCCCGCGTCCGTTATCATGCCGTCCGTGCGGATAGAATAATTCGCGATAAGCAACGAGCTTTGAATCACGTAGATGAAATACAATTGCGCGTACACCTCTAAAACGTCCCATATATCGACCGTCTTTAATCTGTCGTCATATTCACAACCGTAACGCGCCCAATCATAGCCGAACAGCAAGCCGACATGAAACCCGGAACGGGGAACGACGCCGCGCTTTCGGCACCATTTAAACGCGCGAGTCATATCGGATTTCCTGTCGGAAATAAAAAGCCGGCACGTCGCCAGATTATACACCACGCCGCTTTGTATGGCCCGCTTCAAATCGTTTTCGAGATTGATCCACGGGAAATTGGGGAACTTCAAATCATTTTCAAGAAGCCGCTTGAAAGCCTCGTGCCGAAACATAGCCTCTTGACTCAAAGCCATATCCGTCAGCATGGTCGTTTTCCGCTTGCCCATCGTCCCGACAATCATGGACACGACGGGCAGGGAATTGATAAAGCCGCGATCGCGCATTTCCAAATGCCGAAGCCGCGCAAACGCCATTTTCCGGCGCAACCACAAAAACAGCAGATACCCGCCGACGAACCACGCCCAGCGAGGAGCCGCGCGGAACGTAACGCCTAAATCCATGAATAATTTGTAGATTTGGATATAGAAGCCGCCAAAGCTTAAAGCCGCGTCCAAATAGAATAGATAGGCGACGGCCTCTAACATGATTGTCAGCACATTGAAATTCAACAGGGCGAGGAACACCCAAAGCTTAACGATACCGCCGTACTCTCGGCAGAAGGCTATTAAACCGCCGAGCCACCTCTTAACGGGAATATATGTAACCGCCGCAAGCCTTTTAATCCGCCGTAAATGCTTCGTGTCCTCGTTATAGTCGTTATTCTCGCGCCCCAAAAGCCGCTTAAACAAAACAACGAACAGAACGATAAACGGCAGTAAAAACATTATCGCCATAACAACGCCGTTCAGCGTGCCGAATACCGTTTTGAAATAACCCTTGACGTTATCGCCGGAAATCAATAAACGCAAAAACTTACTCCACCCGCTTTGAAAGCCTTCCGGCGTTTCCGGCAGAACGGCGGGCGGCGGTTCCGGCGCGGGCAACGAAGGCACAACCGTCACGGTCGGGAATACAACGCCTTTAAAGCCGAGCAGTTCGGTAAAATAAAACGCTATCGAAGTCCCTAAATCACATACCCCGTTAAACGCCCGTATGTAACTCTGTCGCAAACCGAACACGCCCCACGCCAAAAATAATGCGGTCAATAAACCGCATACCACAGCGTACATTATCTTGCGTTTCCGTTCGCACGTCCGCATTGTATTCCCTCTAAAACGCTTGCTTGCAACTGTAAACGATATACCCCACAAGCAGGGCAACCAATACAACCGCAAGCAAACCTACTATGTTCCGTACCGTGCGCTTCATGCTTTCCTTTTCAACCGCAAGATTTCGGCGTCGTACTGCCGGACAATGCCGGAATCCCGCACAATGTCGTTCTTGACCGACGCGCGCAGCTCCGCGCCGCCGATCATGGGCAGGATTCTCTTGTTGCGATCCACGCCGCGAATCATCGCCTTGCGTTGCCGCTTTAAAACTTTTAACCTGATCGATTTTCGTTTCATACCGACACTCCTTTTGACTTTTTTCCCGATCATGCGGTATACTGTACCGTATGAACGAAGTTATTATCCCGAAATTTAAAACGGCCGAAATCCGAAGCGGTAAAATGAACTATGATAAATACGCCGCGGAAAAGCTCGGAACCGACCGCATTCGTTGCAACGCCGGAACGCGCCTCGGCGCTACGAGGTGCGTATCATCTCAATGCAAGCGTTATCTGTCACCACAAGATACCGATTACGCGCAAGACGGAACTCGGAGAATCGTTCTCGCCATTTGTTGGACATGTAAGAAAATAGTTTATCTGTATCAGGTCGCGGTAAACGAGCCTGCAAAATTAGACGCCTTAAAAAATAAAAGACAAAAACCCGCTCAAACGTAGAATAAAGAAGCCTGCTTCGGATCAGAGAACGCAACATTCTTTTGCGTTCGTCAATGCCGGCGGAATCCATTTCAACGACAATCCTGTCGTGTACCGTTCTTTGCAAACCGGTTAAAACGTCTAAATCTTGATTCGCCATTAACTCCGATTCGTCCATTTCAAGCTCTCTTTCCATAGCCTTTTAACTCCTTCCTGTTTTTCTCTATCCAAAACAGTTGACACGCAACCGTATTAGGGCGTATAATATCCATAGAAGTAACGCGATTTCCGCCTTGCGGAATGAATTGTACTGATTGAGAAATCAATCGTGGGGCGTTACTTCTTTTTTATATCATTTTTTCGGATACTTCCAAGGATACTTCCACTTACTGAAATTCTTTTTTTGATCGTGCCGCACCCTTTTACCGATATACATAGGCTCGCTATCCGCAAGATTCGGATTCGGAAACACCTTCTCGTTCGGACGGTTTCCGTCCCGCTCGCTATGTGTTACCTTTCTAAAATCATACTCGTCAACCGGACGCTCGCCCGTTATAAGGGCAGGGTGCCGAGCTTTTAAATACAAACGAAAATGCGGGAATATCTCGCTTTTCTTCGGCTTCTTTCCGCTCTCATTTTTACCTTTATTTTTCTTTCCCACAATCCACCTCTAAAACGACTTAACGAGCCATTCCTCGTTAGCCAGAGCCCGCAGCAGTCTTATCACGTCGGCGGGGCAGTCCTCGCGCCACCAACGCGCCCGCTCCTCGATACCCGACGATTTGACCTCTTCCGGCTCCGCGCTCTTCCAGACCTCGGCCCGCTTGCGCCGGATCGCCGTGATCACGTCCTCACCGTCGTCAAAAATACTCAATTCCCGCCGCCTTTCTTTTTCTTGTTCTTTACCGCCGCGCCGATTGCCTTAAACGGAAAAAAGATGATCGTTACAACGCCTTTGACGACCCAAACCACGCCGCTGATTATCACCGGCAGAATCGGCGCGAGGATAACCAGCAAAACGATCAGAAGCACCAAAGCGAGAAGTATTTTCAGCCAAAGGAGCCAATCATTCGCAGGTTGCAGCGGGGGCGTAATCGCGCCGACTATATCAATAGGCGAGGATACGACGGGGATGACGTGATACACGCCGTCCTTGCTGAAAGTCAGCTGTATAACGTCGAAATCCAAAAAGACGGTTTCCTGCGCTCTGTACGCCTTATTATTGCCGCCGCCGCTGCCCAAAATCTCAATCATTTCCGAGTAATATTGCGTATGGGCGAAACGGAATAAAAAAGTTGTTTCGCCTTGTGATTTTTTTGCGGCGCGGAAAGTCTTGAAAGTCCCTACGTCATTTTCATTCATATACAGGCTTTGCGCAATGCCCGCGTCCGTCCCTACAATATCACCGTCCGCAACGGGATAAATCGGCGCGACGTTCGCATAATCCCCGTTGGTCGGCGGCGCGCCGAAGCCGAATTGCCAAAACTTATCCCAACCGCTATGATTGCTATCGTAAGAAAGCAAATTAAATTGGTCGTCCACGCTGTCCGCGTCGAACTCGCGCAGGTTATAGCCCCTAATTCGCCCGCTATCGACGACGGAATCAAATAAATCCCTGCTGATATTCCCGTCCTTAATAGGCAAATACCCGCCGTAAGCGGATTTGTTATAGCCGTATATCCACGATTTTAAAACGTCCGACGTAACGGAATAATTCTTTACGTCCGTACCGCCCGAATAAAACAAGTACGGAAGCAACACCGTGCGCCCGCCGTAAACAATATCGCTTGCGCCCACGGACACATTCCAAACCCAACCGTAAGTCATGTAATGATTATCGGGATTGTAATAAACGTTGTGGCGATCCATACACAAACCGTAACCGACCGCCGAATTGTAACCGCCGATTTGAACGCCGACATAATTCTTGACGGCGTTATACATATCCGCGTGGGAAGTCACGATCACCCAAGGCGCGGTGCGGAACTCGTACCATTCGGCCATGACCTTTTGCAAGCGGCCGTACTTACTCAAAACCGTGTCGGGAACGGAAAAGTAAACGCTGCTTAAATCGTTCTGATAGCCCGCGCCCGCGCTCGATACGTTGGACGGTCTAAAATTCGTGCTATGCAATTCAAGTTCCAGCACCTCTAAATCCGTAATCTGAACCGATAAATTACTTTCAGCGTTCGCGTCCGGCCCATAGCCCTTGACGTAACCGCTGAATTTACAAGTCTTGGCAATCGTATAATCAACGGCGTTCGCCGCGCCGACCGTGAATAATTCCGCACCCGACAAATCGTAACGCCGCTCGTTACTGTTCAAGCGATTTAATAAAGCCGTTCGTTCCGTATCGATGAAACGCACCTTAAACTTGTAAAAAAGACGGTAATAATTCGACTCCGTTGACATGGAACAGAACTGCAAAGAAAATTTGCGGTATAGCGTCGGGAAACCGTCCGCGTCATACTCTACGGCCATTTCCAACTTATTGGAAAGCGTGGACGTGTTGAAATTAAGAGCGGAGGGATTATAGACGTAAATATACAGTCCGTAATTTTCCTGCATATTCACGCGAAACGAATAGCAGTATTCGACGAAGTTTATAACTTGCGCCGCTTTGCCGTTAACAAAAGGGTAGGCGTTTAAGTCAAAAGGCTGTCCGTTCACGGTGGACGCTTGCAAATCGTCAAGGACGTTTGTATCGTCAAATTTAACGTCCGCATTCGCGGCGGCATACGCGGAACGGGCGGGCAACCTTAAGCCGCCGCCCAGCACGGCCAACGCGGCCATAAAAACCGCCGCTATTATGTACTTGATTGATTTTGCTTTTTTCATAATGCGTCGCCGTTTAAATAACCGTAAGAAAAATTGATATTTACAGCGGTATCGTTGTTATGCGACGTTACCGCAATCGTAAAATACGCTTTTTCCCGTAAATTCAAATCGGGCACATCGGAAATAGCGTCATAACCATAAACGAAGCCCAAAATGCCGTACAAGCCGCCGCCCGTTACACCCACATGGTCAAGAGTAAGAATGAAATATCCGTCGCACTTAACAAGGTCAAAGCCCGCCGTTAAATCGGTATCGTTTCTAAACATATTCCATTCGCCGTTCAGCTTGAAATCAAGGCCGACTAAATGCTCACTCGGCACAATCTTAACGTTATAGCCTTGCGCATTCGGAACAACGTATTTGCAATAAAAAATGCTGTTCGCATTTAACGGCAAGATAAGATTTTCCGTTCCGCTCAACTCGGCGGAGCCGTATTGAACATAAAAATTCTTTTGGCCGTTGTTTATGAAAACCGCAAGATAACTTGCTAAAAAAGCAATACCCATAAACAAGCCTAAAAAGAGCGCGACGGACGAAAAAACGCCTATGCCTTTTTTACTCATAATCAGTACCTGCGCTTGGAATGCCGCTTACCTCTTGTGAAAACGCTGACAACGCCGAAAACCACGGCAACCGACAAAATACCGCCGAGCAAAACACGCCAATGTTCCGTTATGACCGAGCCGACCTTTTGGATCGGCGTCATGCTCTCGGCGTAAATAGTCGCGTCTGTATTGAGGACAATCACGTTGTCCACGACGTTGGGAGCGGACAAATCAGCTAACGAGAACGAAATAACGGAAAAGCCTTGCAGACCCGCTTGCGCTTGCGCCGCCGATAAAGAAGAACCGTAAGGAACTTGAACGGTCGCATATACGGAACCGTCCACCATAAAAGTCACCGTCACAAAAGATTGTTCCCATTTAGCATACAGCACCATATTGCCCGTCATCTCGGCGGTAGAGCTATACGGGATAGTACGCGCCGTATCCGTATACCAACCCTCAAACGTATACCCGACATGAGAAAGCGAGGGCATACTGCCGCCGGCCGTCAACGCCGTCACGGAAACCGCAGCCGGCGCGGAAACGTCGGCAAAACCCGTCACAAAATATATATGGTAGGTTGTTAGAACAAACTTTGCGTAAAACGTCATATTGGACGTAATCGTCTGTCCTTGGTACGGCACGGACAATTCCGCATCCAAATACCAACCTACAAAATCATAATGCGGTATAGTCGGATCGGGCGGCAAGGACAATTCGGACACATACGTTAATGTTTCCGTATAACCTACGGGCTCACCGTCGCCGGCCCAATCCGTTATGTCTGCGCCGAACGTATAAACGTTGCCGTCAATAAAGGATATGGAATACCCGCCTTTGTTATTGGACTTCGGAACACTTCCGAAAAAGGAATACACATAGCCGCCGTCGTAAGCGTCCGGATACAGTAGGATATACGAATCAATCATTTGCCCGTTATCACTCCGCAAAAATTGGCCGCTAATCTGAATTTCAACGCTAAGATCGTCAAAACCCTTACCGGATAAGTCCGCTACCGAAAATCCATAATTCACGGAACCGCCGCCGTTGTTGTTAAAATACAAAGCGACGTCGTAATCCGTTTCCACGGACATTGACGATAATTGCAGCGGTCCGGAAAGAGCCGTTATTTCACGGCCGCCAATCGAACTGTCCGTTTCGGTTTGTTCCTCATTATGAAACCAACCGTCGAACCACGTCCCCGCGTTCCAATCTTGAAAGCCTTTCGACAACCAACCCAACGCGCCGACCAACGCCGCTACCACCAGCACGGCCAACACCGCGCCGACCCAACCGCTTTTCCGTTTCCTTCCGTAACTACTCATGATAAACTCCTTCCCGCTATTTTATTTCGGGCCGTCCGGCTCCCGCGCCTGCTCCGGCCCATATGGTCGGCGCAAATCTTTCAATCCGCGCCGCCAAAAATCTGCATTTTAAATAATTTTAGGGCCTACCCCAAAAAGGCAGGCCCCAAACCGTCAATGCGTCAGTAACATTTCCAGCAAAGCCCTGTCCGAGGGCCGCGCCGGAACGACGACCGATTCCCAAATCTCACCCGTTTCCTCGTCCACATTCCGCACGCCGTACACCGTGCGCGTTTGCGCCTTGCCGTTCATGTCATTGAACGATTCCGACTTCACCGTCAGCTCCGCCGCATCGTTTCCGTCAAAAACAATATCCAGCACGCCATAGCCTCCCGCGTCCATTTCTTTGCCCACTTTCGGCGGGAGTAGCTCGATCTTGATATCGCGCCCGCGTAGCTTGTCCTCGATCATGTAGGCGTAATACGTCTTGCCTTTCTCTTTCTTGCTTTTGAAAGGCTTCCTGACCACGTAGATTTTCCGTTCCTCTTGCGCGGCCTGTTCCTGATTCTCGGCGGCTTCCTCGGCCAGCCTTTGCACTTTTGCCATACGGCACCTTCCTTTTAACGCCGCGTCCCCGCGGTCGTCGTCGCCTCGCCGGTTCTCCGGTCTTTAAGGCTTTGGTGGGGCTTGTCTTAACACCGTTCAATTTTTCTTGCGTTTCGGCCGTCACTATGGACAGGCGCCTCAACTTATTGCGGACTCGTCACCGCGAACGGATACCCTTACCCCAAGGATCAGTTCTTAAAGACCTTTTTTCTTTTTCCACTTGAAAAGTTTTGCTTCGTCTTTTCGAGCATTTAAATATCCCGACCTTTGGCCCGCTTGAAAATCCGTCAAAGGCTTCCCGTCCATATGACTTTTGTTTTTCAATTCAAAAGCAAAGACTGCCGCCTTTTCGTTCGGAGTATACAAAACTTTTTGTTGCCCCGTTTTCGTCACTACTTTGGTTGCCATAAAAAAACCTCCGCCATTTTACGTCCGGCACGACTAAAATAAAAAATACCCTCATCAATATTGA
>BNZQ01000044.1 GCA_026001225.1 Clostridia bacterium | reverse complement strand
TAGTACGGCGACCTTGTGAGTGTAACGGACGTTATCGCCCAAATCGCTTGCGACCCCGTTATCACGGAAGCCGTCGAACTTTTGGGTGAACAATCGGGCGAAACGCTTGACCGCGTTGCCCGTAATATTCTGCTCGGTACGACCTCGATTTACAACGTGGGCGGCGGTGTAAACGTAAACGCCATTGCCGCGACCAACAAACTGACCGCCGACGAGGTTTTGAAAATCCGCACGGTTTTCAAGCGCGGTAATATTAAGCCGTTCCAAGGCGGGTATTACCTTATGTTTTGCTCGCCCGAACAGATTGCGGACGTTATGCGCGACCCGCTGTGGCAGTCCGTGAACGAGTACAACAACGGCGGAAAGAACATCGAGGAGGGCGAAGTCGGGCGTATTCACGGCTTTAAGTTTATCGACACGACGCTCGTCGAGCCGACCCCGAACACGGCGGCTACGCCCGTCAACATTTACAGCGGGCTTGCAATCGGCAAGAACGCCTACGGTATCGTGGACATCGAGAACGGCTCGAAGCCCAAGACGATTATAAAAATCGCCAAGGACGACGACAGCGACCGTTCCGACCCGCTCAACCAAGTTTCGACTATCGGTTGGAAAGCGATGTTTACGGCGGTTATCCTTGACAATCTTGCAATCATACGCGTGAACTCGGCGGCGACCGAGGCGGCGTAAAAGGAGGTAATTATGGCAGATAAAGTTGAACAAGCACCGGCAATAGTCGGTATGAAAGCGAAACTTGCGGCACTCCCCAAGGTTAAGGTCAAAATCCCCGTGGATAAGCAGAACCCGAAAGACCTTGACGTAACCGTGCAGATTAACGGGTATACCTATTTAATTAAGCGCGGCGAGGAAGTCGAAGTTCCGAACGTTGTCAAGGAAATCCTTGAAAACGCCAAGTACATTTAGCAATAACGGCGGAAGTTATGACCCCGCCGCTTGCGACAATTTAATACCTTGCGTAGGAACAACGCGAGTAGTCTAACTAACGCGGCGGTAGGAACAACCGCCGATATGCGCCAAAGAGATTAAGCCGTGCAACTCGGCAAGGCGCGGAGGATATTGTTATGAGGGTAAAGGATTTCTTACAAACACTTGGCTCGTCTATTCACGTCAGCATTAACGCGAATGGGGGCAAAGTGCCGTTATACACTGGTGAGGCGGTAGCGGCGTTAAGAGATAAAAACCTACGCAAACGTAAGGTTATAGAAACGATAGCCGTTACGTCTGACAAGTTTCTATTATTAGTGCGGGAGTAAGTATGAAAATAGGCGAAATCAAAATCGAAGCATTAAAGCTCATGAGGGAAAACGTGCATGAAGATATTACGTTTGCCGATTTGCCGGAGCTGTACGAATCGCGCAATTACGGCGACCTGCTCGTTAATATGAACGCCTCCATATCACGCGCTCTTGACAGGATAGCGGCCTTGGATAAATTGCCTTTGGCTGTCGTGGAGCTAACGGATTATTTAGATCGTGAAACTCCGTATTCTATGCGGTATTACATAAGCGACATATCGGATTATGACTGTATTTTTCGTGTCGTACATGAAAGCGAATACGAGTACGACGATAACATTCCGGCGCGGTTCGAGGGAAGCAGTATACTTATTTTGCCTAAAATCAACCACGGGGAATATCGCCTTATCTATCAAGCAAAGCCTCCGCGCGTTACCGCAAATTCCATTGACGGCGATAATCTACGCATATCCGATAAGCTGGCGAGGCTTATACCGTATTTTATCAAGTCAGAGTTATACGAGGAAGAGGAGCCCGCAATCGCGCAGGCCGCGCGCGCGGCATTTGAAAACGGGATTAGCGAAGTTGAGACTCCCGACAGAAATCCTCAAAGAATGATAAAAAAGGTATTAAGGTACTAATGGCGGGATATCTGAAAGAACGGAAAAGGCTTGTTTTAAGCGATTTAAAGGGCGCGGATTTTTCTTCGTCCATTATCAATGTTGCCCCGAACAGGGCGACAAAAATGACAAACCTAATTAACAAGGGCGGCGTTAATTGCAAGCGCAACAGCTGGGATCAAAAAGCTGATTTAGGCGGAAGAATCAACGGGATATGGAGCATGGCCGATGATGTCGGTAATTCATATATTATTGTGCATTCCGGTACTTCACTTTTTAGGTTTACAAGTGCGGGATTTAGCGACAAGTACGAGCTTTCGACAGGCGGAGGAGTCGTGACGGACGAGAGGAGTTTTGCTGTTGCGAATAACAATAAGCTGTATATTTTTTGCGGTGATTATTTCGTTTTCGATCCTGCGCGTGACAACTCGGCGGTGATTGTCGTGCGAAACGATGAGCTTACATATATACCGACTACCGTCCATTCCCTGTCGTACGACGGCGACGCTGGGGATTTGAGCGGCACGTTGGACGCCGTCAACGTTCTTTCGGATAGGCTAATAAACGGTTTCAGAATGGACGTTTCGACGCCGAGAACCTATACCGTCAATACGGGTAAAATGGATGACGGAGACGTTATCGTACGCCTTACGCTTCAAGGCGGAGGAGAATCGGTCTATACCGCGCCGGCGGGGAGCGATACGCTTTTAGGTCTTGGCTCCGTTGACCGTACGACTGGCAAAGTAACGGTCGGCCAAATCCCCGCTAACGCGTATTTCGGGCAGGACGGAAACGACAACATGACTGTCGAATTTACCTATCTTGCGAGGGATAAAAACGGAACAATTATAACTGATTATGCGAAACGGGTAACGGAATGCGCTATAGGCGCACTATTCGGCGTGGGAGGAAACAATAACAGAATTTTCATATCGGGGAACACGCGCTTTAAAAATATTGTCTTTTATTCGGACGAGGACGATTTTACCTACTTTCCCGACCTTAATTTTATAGCGTTAGGGACAACCGCCTCGCCCGTTATGGGATTCTCGACTATATCTGACGGCTCACTTGCAATCCATAAGGGAGAATCGATACAGGAATCGAGTATTTATTACATAACGGGCGTTATGCAAGACGTTTACGACGACCATTATGACGACGAGGGCGTATTTGACGGGCGCATAGTTGTTGCGCAAGAGGCCGTATTCCCCGTTAAGTCGGGAGCGTCGGGCGAGTATTCGGTTTCAATGTGGGCAAACGCGAGCGTGTCGGGCGATAGCGTCTTTCTATCGCGCAACGGTCTTTTCGGCATAGAGCCTATCGGTAACATTTCGACCGATGAGCGTTACGCCCGCGTACGAAGCTCACTTGTAAACGGTCGATTGAGGCGCGAAAATTTGCACGACGCGGCAGCGATATCGCATGAGGGTAAATATTTTCTTTCCGTGGGAAACGGAGCGGTGTACGTGGCCGATTCACGTTTTAAGACGGGCGGGACAGACAACATTACGAATTACGAGTACGAGTGGTGGTATTGGGATAACGTTCACGCCCGTACATGGGCCGAAATAAGCGGAGCGCTGATATTCGGCACAATAGAGGGGTATATATGCGCGTTTTCCGAAGTGGGATTTTACGACGTTTCGCGGCACACAACCGAAGCGGGAGAAATGTCAATAGATTATGCCGGTAATCGTATTCAGGCATACGCAGACCTGAAAGAATTGCTCAACGCGAGCGATAGCGTCATATTTTCGGGAGATTTAATCGAGGACGCGGAGGGAGAGCCGAATAATTTGTCGGGAGAAACTCTCTTCCCTGTCGGAATCGAAGAAGAGGAAGGGCAGGACGATGAAACTTATTTGTATTTCAAGGTAAGCAAAATTCGCGGTGGAGAACCGATTATAATCTATAATCCTGATTCAAACGAAGAAGATACGGAATCATTAGATCTTGTTGCTATTTTTGAGACGAGGTTCCCTGTAAAGTGCGAATGGCAGTCAGCCGCTTTCAATATGGGGACAAGCGAGTATCTGAAAACACTACTCGGATTGTCCATAACGCCGGAGCCGCACTCGACGGGGAGCGTCGTTTTCGGATATTCTACAAGAATTGCTGTCAACCGCATTACGACACGCGCAATGTACGAATGGAGCTTTGCGGACATAGACTTTTCAAACTTTATCTTTGGTTCCGAACGCGGCGCGTTCGCATTTTCCGAGATCGTACGCGTCCGTGAGAGGAGTTTCAATTATATAATGTTCCGATATGAAAGCGAAACGAGCGACGAATGCGCCGTGAATAATATATCAGCGACGTATAGAATATCCGAAAGGAAAAATGGGGTGTATTGATATGAGCGTAACGTTAAGAAAGATTTCAGAGCAGTCAAAAACCGAAATTATGCAACGGTCGGTTAAAAGCTTTCCCGACAGGCCGTCCGAAAGCGGGTACACGTCGAGCGCGATAAAAAAAGCGTTTTACGAGCCCGTGGAGTTGCTCATTAACACTATCAATAACGAGGTCGTGCAAATCTCGCAGAACAGCATAAACGACGAAATGGATAATGTGCGTGCGTTTATAGACGAGATTCGGATTAACCTCGAACAGAGCATAGCAAACGCGCAACAAAGTGCGGAACAAGGCCTGCAGCAGGGTATAGCAAACGCAATAAATGCAATATATCCCGTGGGAGGCCTATACATTTCGACGAATCCGAACGTTCCTACATTCATCGAGGGCGCGTCTTGGGTAGAATGGGGAAAAGGGCGCGTCCCCGTGGGAGTAGATACAAGCAATGCCAATTTCAATACGGTTGAGAAGCAGGGCGGTGACGCAAACGCTGTTGTGGTAGAACACGCTCACGGAACAACGGGAACAAACGGGGAGCATGTTCACAGGGTGTGGGGCGCCAGTACCGGCTATTCGGCTAACAGTCTCGGCCCCGCAAATTCTGCCGCAAAGGGTCTTGCCTCAACCGAGCATGACTCCGTTTACAACGAGCGTGACACGTTTGCCGGAAGCGGCGCGGCGATTATACGAAGCTCCGGAAATCATTCTCATACGGTTTATTCGGCCGGTTCGGCCGGTACCGACAAAAACCTGCAACCGTATATTACGTGCTATATGTGGAAAAGGACGGCGTAACATGTTTAAAATAACGGGTAAAACAATACAAATCACGCGCGGCGATACGGCGGTCGTAGAAATTTCCATGAATGGGTATTCATTACTTCCGAACGATACGCTTACTTTCACCGTAAAGCGCGGTACGGAAGAATTGGATTATCTTATAAGAAAAGTAATCACGCATTATAACGCGAGTCAACACGAGGGCCGCGCCGCGTTTAAGCTCGAAAGCGAGGATACGGCGGAGCTTCGGTACGACGATTATGTGTACGACGTGGAGCTTAAAATCAACGGCGGTGAGCATGTCTTTACTATCATAGAACCGTCAACATTCAGAGTTATGGAGGAGGTATCATTCTAATGGATTACGGAAAACTGATTGTTGGATTTTTAAACGCACCCGCGTTAAAGGGCGACACCGGCAAAACGGGTGCGACAGGCCCTGCCGTGCCGCTTGTACAATCGACGGGCAATAGTACTACGTCCGCAATGTCGCAAAAGGCGACGACGGACGCTGTAAATGGCGCGGTTAAATTGCAAAGCCCCGAGACGCAGGTTATTAACAGCGATATCGCGATGAACGGGAAAATCCTCGGCGTGAAGCAAAATGGGGCGCATGAGGCCATGGTGTTTGTCGGGAAGTACGGGACATACGAGCAGGAGGAATTAGGTTCCGAAAGTGACCCGACGTGTCTTAACCATAACGCAAAGGCATTGGACGGAACGGTTGTCGGAAAGAATATACTTGTAAACTACAAGGACGAGATCGGCAATGCACATGCGGATGCGGTGGCGTATCTCACAGACGTAGAGGCGGCGGTAGAGGCCGAAAATACGTCCCGCTCCGAGGCAATATCCGATATTACCGAAAAGATACCGCCGCAGGCGAGTACGGACAATCAGCTTGCGGATAAGGACTTTGTAAACTCGTCGATATCTAACATGGCGGCGCAGTATGTGACGCAAACGGCGGCGGGCGACACGGTGTGGGTGTCCCTCGATGATCTAAACGGGGGGACAAAATATGTTTCCGCCGACGTTAAGTTGCCCGAACAAGTTATCCGTTTCGTTAAGGAAATCGCCAAAATAGAAACGTGGCGCGGCAATCTTAACAAAACGGCGCGAGCGACTATCGGCAAAATTGGCGAGGTATATAAGGTGATTTTCGGCGAGGACAGCGCGAGAATAAATCCTTATGCGGACGCGGCTGTCGAACTTTCAAAGGGCGACGGGCGACTTACCGTTTCCGAAATCCGCGAGATAGACAACATCTTGCAAAACTTTATGCACGAGGTTAAAAACTACGACAAGGTGTTTGTAGAGGGTAGGGCGCAAAGCGAAACTGATATTGCCGCAAAAGGCATAAAGGAAGCAAAACTCACACAAAAAATAAAGGGTGTAGAGAGTGGCGTTAAGGGCGCGATAACGGGCGGTATCCGACGTTTCTTTGAACAAGTCTACAATCCTTATCGGCTTATGCAGTCGGTATCGGGATATATACCCGGCTCGGTTATGGAAACGCTATACAAGGACTTTTTCGGCGGAAATCGTCGCCGCGCTGAATTCGTGGAGAAGTCGAATAAACTTCTCGGAAAATTTGCGGACGACAAGGATTTTACGAAATCGGAAGCCGAAAAGATTACGCTTAAAGGAAGCGGCATAGAGGCTACGATGAGCCGCGCCGAAATGATAAGCCTTTACTTAACGAGCAAGCGCGAGCAAGGCATAGCGCACATTTTAGGTGAGAACGAAAAGGGTAAAGTCCGTTTCCTTGACGAGGGTATGCGTAAAAGAGGAAACCTCCGCGAGGCGCAAATAAAAGGGCGCGACGTGGAAGTTGATAAAACTATGCTTTCAAGCATAGAGAGTAAACTGACCGCCAAAGAAAAGGAGTTTATCGAGGCGACACAAGAATTCTTTGATAAGGTTTCCAAAGAGGCGAAAGTAGATACCGATAAGCAGTTATACGGCGTTACAAACGTCGAGGGTAAAGGATATTATCCTATAACCGTTTCGAGCGACGAACTCTATACGGAGGTCGGCTTAAACACACGCGACACGGAGCAAACGATACGCAAATTCGGTTTCAATAGAGATACCGTGCCGAACGCTAAAAACAAACTCGTAATAGACAGCGTGTTTGACGTATTGGCGCGGCATATCGGGCAAATGTCGGTGTATTACGGCTACGCGCTCCCGATAATAACATACAACCGCGTTATGAATAAGCGTATTGGCGGGCTGAATATTCAAAACGAAACGTCCAAAATCAATTCGCGCTTTCAATCGTATATGGACGATTTACTCCTCGATATTCAAGGCGTGGCTCGCGGTCGGTCTGACGGTTGGGCGAGGGCTATAAGTTGGTTGCGTTGGGGAACAGCGAACGCCGCGCTCGCGCTCAATCCCAAAGTGTTATTAACTCAAACGGCTTCGCTTGCTTCGGCTATGTCGGAATTTAACCCGAAATATGTAGCGAAAGGCATAGCGGGTCTTGCCTCGAAACAAGCAATGGCGGACGTTCTGAAATATTCGCCTCTTATGGCGGAGCGCAACGATATAATCGGAAATATAGACGTTCAAGAATTGCGCAAGCAAGGAACTAAACTCGGCAAGGCGGGCGAGATTATCACCGCTCCGACAAAGTTAATCGAAAAAATGGACAGCCGCGTTATTGCGGCGGTATACCGCGCCGCGCTCAATGAGCAATCGGATATTCACGGCTATAAGATTGACAGCGAGGAGAATAAAATCGCGGCGGCTCGGAGGACGGAGGAAGTCGTATTCCATAGTCAACAAACCTCCGACCCGTTCGGGCGTTCGTCCTTAATGCGCAGTAAAAACGAACTCGTGAGAATGTTTACGATGTTTCACGGCGACGCATTTCAACTTACCTCGCAATTTATCTCCTCGATTGACCGCTTGAACACATTTAAGAAAATGCTGAAAAGCGGCGACGCGGAGTTAATCGCAATCGCTACAAAGGGTATGCCAGAGGCGAAAAAGGCGTTTGCGAAATCGGGCGCGGCGGTTCTTACAAACGTTATGTGGCTTACGCTCATCGCGCTCGCTATGAAGTGGATAAAAGGCTTTAAGGACGATGAAAGCGTGGGGGGTTTCATAACGGACGAGTTATTTGGAAACCTTGCCGGTATGCTTCCGCTTGGGAGCGAGTTCTACTCGGTGCTTAACGGTTTTGATTTAGACAATCCCGCTTACAGCGCGATAAACACGATAGGTAACGCGGTAAAAGACAGTTATAGCGGCATAGCGTCGCTTATAAGCGACGACAAGGTGGACGATGTGCAAACACGCTCAATGCTCCGTAAAACCGCTCTCGGCTTCGCGCAACTGCTCGGAGTGCCGCTTCGCAACGTCGAGAGTTATACAATGGGGCTTGTCGGAAAAGCAAGCCCGACGACGAAAGAGGAATATGACGCTTTATTTAAGACAAAGAGTAACAAGGCATATATGGACGCGATAACCGGCGCAATCGAGCGCGGCGACAACGCCGCCGCCGATACATACCTTAATATTATGTTCAACAGTCGGACGGGTAAGATTAAGGACGACAAGGTTCTTGAAACTATGCGCGACCTTATCGAGGCGGGATATACAAATGTCTTACCGAAAAGTTTAGGCGACGAGATAATCCACAACGACGAAAAAATCGAACTAACGCGCAAGCAGTATGAGAATTTCCAAAAGATTTACTCGGAGGCGGGCGATAAGGTTAAGGCAATGGTTAATTCGTCTATGTTTTCCGCGCTTGACGACGCGGCAAAGGCAAAGGCAATAAAAACCGTCTACGACTTTTATTATAACTTGGGCTTGGAGGATTTACTCGGCGAGAGTTTGGAGAACAAGAATATTCTATTTTCTAACGCTATTCCTATCGAACAGTTGGCAATGGCAATCGCGCAAGCGTCGCAGTTGGAGGCGGATTTAGACAAGAGCGGGAAGTCAATAAGCGGAACAAGAAAAACGAAAGTCCAAAAGTTTATACAAAGGCTTAACTTGTCCGCCGCGCAGAAGTATATGATTATGGGTTATCTTGGCTATGTCAACGTGAACGGCGCGAGCGTGGTAAAGGCTTATATCAACCGCTTAAATTTGAGCAAGACACAAAAAGAAACGCTGTACAATATGAGCGGGTATACGTTGGAAAAGAGGGGGAGGGTTGCCTAACCTTACCTTTTTATTCGTAATAATTCTTTGCACGCTTTCACATCGCCCGTCTTAGCCATTTCAAGCAAGCCCTCCTCTGCATATTTTATGAGTTCGGGTTCTCCGCTATCCATCATGGCCTTATAGGTTTGCAGTTTATTTGTATTGTAAAGTCTATCGGAAACCGCTCTTTTAGGACTTGTCCACCCTAATTTATAGGCAGTAAGTATAAAGGGAGTTTCTATCAGAATAGAAATCGTTTGAAACGGAGTAGATATATATTTTCCGATTATTGGTATCCACCGAAACAAAATATATATTATTGCATTCACTAACCAAGAAATAGCCGCAATAGGGGCGGTTATTACTAACGAAAAGCAAAGTAAAATTTTTATTACAATCCTCATAACGCCGCCCCCGTCGGAGGTTCAATTCCGTAACTATTATATAGGTCTGCAATCATTTCAAGGCGCAAATTTTCATAATTGGCTATATTGTCTTGCAATTCATAATACAAATCAAAAAAGAGATTGTAAACTTCAAGATATGCGATTTGATTTTCCCATTGCGTTTCAAGTACGGTGATAGCGTTCTCATATGGCTTTCTTGCGTTTTTATATTGTTGTTCAAGTTGATTGAGCTGATTTTGTAAAGTACCCGCTCCTCCGTAGCCTTGTTTGCCGGGCGTGTTGCCGTTGTATTCGGGAACACTCCCATACGGAACATTTTCGTCCTTTTCGAGTAAAACACCAAAAACGCCTCGCCATTCGACGGTATAGGTATTCAGCGTTTCGGAGTAGGTTGCGGTATAATAAGCAAAGTCTTTAACGGGAGCAATCGGTTTGTCCCACCCGTTAAAGATATACGAATATTGCTCGTTACCTTGCCGTGTCGGTTCAATGCCATTGAATTCGGCGACTGTACCCTCTGGAACGTTTTCGTCGCACTCTAAAACATTCCCGTCATAGTCTTGCCAATAAACGGAATAGTAGTTTTTTATGAGTGTTTCGTCCTCCGTGGACGGCTGATTTGGATTGCTTCCTTGTTCCGTTTTTGGCTCTATATCTGAATTTGGCGTTGAACACCCCGAAAATAAAAAAGCCGCGCTTACTATGAGCGACAGCAATAAAAAAGCAAGTACAAATCTTACAAACGTGAATTTATTGTGGATAACTTGCGAATAAAAATTCGGGGGTGGGGGGGGGTAACATAACATATATATAATATCTCCTTTTTGAGCGTGAATTATGGCTTTTTTGCGGTTTTTTCCGATTTTTTTGTGGATAACGCCTCCGCACAAGCCGTCTTACAAGCCTCGCATTTTTTATATCTCTCGCGCCAACACTCCAACTTTACGGAAAAACGTTTACACTCCATATAAGGAAAGCCTTTGATAAGCCCGCCGCAGTCAACGCCGTTATTTTTGCCGTGAAAATTGAGTTTATTGCAAAAATCCGTTTCTATTATATCGTCGGGGACTTCCGCCTCATATTCAATATGGATATTCATACCTATTAAGTATACAGCAAGACGCTATGAAAGTCAAAATATTTTAAGTAGTTTTATGAAAAGGGCTTGAAAGATGTCAGTTTTTGCGGTATAATGTAGTTATGGAGGTGGGAGTATGAAAGGCGTAAAATTCACGGCAAAGCAGAAACTTAAAGCATTAGAAATGTATCATTCGGGCAAGCGGGACTATCAAGTAGCCGCTCACTTTCATTGTACGATACAATCGCTCTATCGTTGGCAACGGCAATATGACGGTACGCTTGAAAGCCTCGAAAACAGGTCATCGCGTCCGCATACGCCGCACCCGAACTCGCACACGCAAGAGGAACGAGAGGCTATCATAAAACTCTACGAGGCAAATCCGAATATTGGATACTCTGAATTATACGGCGAATTGCGCTCTAACTTCGCTTATAAGCGGCATTTTATGTCTATGTATAACTTTATCCGAAAGAACGCAATACGCCCCGCAGAAACGAAAATATACGAGAAGTACGAGGCGCAAACTTACGACACTCCGCCTATGCTCGGTATTAAATGGCAAATGGACGTTAAGTATGTTCCGAAAGAGTGTTATCCTTTCAAAGACGAAACTCACGCCTTGTTTGGCGAGAAGTTTTATCAGTACACAATGATAGACGAGGCGACGCGGGAACGCTTTATTTTTCCGTACCGCGAACAAAGCGGTTACTCGACGCAAGACTTTATAAAACGCGCCGTGCTTTATTTCGGCTATATACCGGCTATCATACAAACGGATAACGGGACGGAGTTTACAAATCCGAAAGGCGCGAACGCCACCGATAAAATTCATTTTGCCGATAAGGTCATGAACCAACTCAAAATCTATCATCAACTTATACGCGCTTACACGCCCCGCCATAACGGAAAGGTTGAACGCTCTCACCGAACCGACCAAGAGAGGTTTTATAATTTTTTGACTTTTACCTCGTTTGACGAACTCAAAGAAAAAATGGGAGCGTGGCTTAACCGCTACAACCGCACACCGTCGTCCGCGCTCAAAAACCGTATCGGTAAGCACGTTTGGCAAAGCCCGCTTGAAAAGAGGGCGGAACTCCTCGAAATCCTAAAAGAGGAGCAAGGAAAGCCCGACGTTCCCAAAATCAGATTTATCAGACGCGCCGCTTAGGGGTGTCGCCTCCGCATTCAATCCCTCTCTCGCGAGAGAGGGATTGAATGCGCATACCCAAACCGCATAAGATATAATAGACAAAAGCATAAAAACAAGGTATCATAGAAAGACGCTCTCAAAGCAACCTCTAAATACCCTCCCAAAAACTCCCTAAAAATATTTTTTGAAAACTACTAAAAAACGCTTGACTTATTTTCACCGCCGGCGCGCAATTCACCTTGACCGTAAACAAGCTCGCGATCACGGTCAAGGTCAAGGACGCGTCTATGAAACAAAACGCCGTCCTGCCCCGGTTCTATATCGAATTCGTGAGCGGTACGTTTGCCGCGGGGGACGAGCTGAGCGCGGTGGCGACGTTCAATCCGACGACGGCGGCGGACGGCAAGACGGCGGGAACCTTTGACATTACCGCGACGGTTTCCTATCTGTCCGACAATTACGACGTCACGGTGCAGAAGGGCACGCTGACTGTCACGGCCGAAACGGTGCCCGATCCCGGTCCCGATCCGGAGCCGTCCGGTTGCGGCAAGTCTGCGGCGGCTTTGGCGGTTCTTCTGCCTCTCGCGTTGGCTTCGTTCGTCCTGTGGAAGCGTAAACCGTAACCTGAACGCGGACGGATATGTTCGGAATCACAGTGCGTCGCGCGCGCATAAAAACGAAAACGGCGCGCATACTAACCTTGCAAGAGAAATGACGGAACGGTCGACGGAGAAGCCTTTGACGGTTTGACGGAAGCGGTTCCCGATGTCTTGCGAATAAAAGAGGGCGCAACCCTCGGAAAAAAAGAGAACCGGACATCGGGAACGGTACGGAAAGGAAATCGCTTGAAAGAGGTTTTGCGGAAGTAGTGTTGTTGAGGTTCGGTTCTTCTTTTATTTTAGCGGCATATATACGTCGTGATACTTTGTCAAGCGGTACGACGTTTTGGGAGTGGACAAATTGAAAGCAATATGATATAATAAAAGGAATGGAAGAGAATAATAAAGAATGTCCTAAGTGTGGAGCGACGGAGAAGCAGTATAGGAACGGACAGAACAAGTCGGGAACAAATAAATGCCTATGTGGAGTATGCGGCAGGCGGTATACGCCGGCGCCGATGAAGAACGCATACACGGAAGAGGAACGGCAACAAGCATTAAAGTTGTTGGTATCGGGCATGAGCGGGAGAGCGATAGGATTGCAGATGGGAATGAGCAAAGCGAACGCATACGCATGGGCTAAAAAAAAGGAGCGAGGTGTGGACAAGTGAAGAGACTGCTTTGAGCGAGTTTCAAATGGACGAGCTTTGGCACTTTATCGGAAAGCGACCGCACACGGAAACGCGTGAAAATATGTACATAAAGACGATGACGAGCGAAGATCCGCGCCAGATAGTCGGATTTGCGGCAAGTTTCACAAAAACGGCTGAGGAGATGCAGGGGATTGTTGACGGTGCGCCGTCGGCGGAAAGATACTTGACCGACGGCAATACAACCTATTGCGATGTGATCTTTCCCGGTCGGCATATGCGCAATGTGCACGATAAAACGGATACTCACGACGTCGAAAGTATAAATGCCGACCTACGGACATACGTAGCCGGACTCGCGCGACGAAGCCGCTGCTTTTTCCGAAGCCTCGAAACGTTGAATGCCGTTCTTGCCGTATTTGTAGATGCCTACAATAAATTCGGAGACTACAAACGACGACACCGAGTTCCCGTTGTCCACAAATCGCCCCTTCCTAACCCGCACCTCCACAAATTCCGTGATCCTCCTGTCGGTATCTCTTACTTCGTTGGTCCTTTCATTGCTTGCTAAATGACCACTCCCCTACCGTGGGAGTGGACAAACAATCCGTTTGATGATATAATAGAGGAATGGAAGAAGAATTGAGAAAATGTCCGAAGTGCGGAAGTATTACCGGTCAACATAACATAGGGTTTTCTGCG
>BNZQ01000043.1 GCA_026001225.1 Clostridia bacterium | reverse complement strand
CGTATTTCAAACCGAACTTTCTATTTCTTGTGTCACCCCTCCGGGCTGACACAAGAAATACAAAGGACAATATCATCTCTTTCTCAATCCTACGTACCTACCGTTGCGCTTTTACTTGCAATTTACACAAAAAACTAATGTTTTCCGTTTTGAATCACGAGTATCTCCGTATTTTTATACTTTCAGCGTTTTACCACATTTTTACGTTTTTTGCAATACAAAATGGTATTGCGTGTCAGTTACCGTAACCGTACATGAGTCAAGTTTCCGTCCGAAACGGCTCGGGCTATGTTCTTTATGCAGGCCACCTTATTTCTCGAAAGCCCCGCGTCGCGCAATCCGCCATCGTCCAAAGCGAGGATTCTTTCGGGCGTAATCCGACCGCCAGCCAAATTCCCGACGCGCTTCCAAATAACGTCCGCCACTCTGCCCGACAGTTGCTACCCGACGATATTAGAAAGCAGCGCGGCAAAATAATCGGTCGATAATTCATAGTCGATAACGCCGTACTTTTGAATAACCGCGCCCATAACGGCGTCGGCCTTTGTCAAAAATTCTATCGTTTCGGTTGTTGCGGTAATATACTTCATTTCAATATTCCGATTACCCACATGACTATGCTGCAAGTAAAGGAGGAACACTATTGCTTTTATACAATAATTTTAACATATATAACGTAAAAATTCAACCTGTTTGACTGTTTGATCTGAGAGCATTTCAGGGCTTACACACGAAAATTTTACTCGCTTTATCCGAGGGTTTCCCTCGGATAAAGCACTATCACAGCTTTTACGGTGAGTAAAAAGCGTAGAAAAGGAGTGAAAGGATGATTAGAATCTAAGCTTGAGATCCTTTTTCCATCGCGAATGTATTACAATCTCGGATCGACAGGTTCGCTTTCCAAAGCGAGGACGCCGAATACGCATTGATGAATGCGGTAAAGAGGTTCGTTGTCTGTAAAACGCTTTAGGGATTCGACACCGAGGGAAAATTCCCGCAAAGCAAGGCTGCGTTTACGCCCAAGCGCCCGCTTCTTCAATCGCTCTAAATGCTGCGGCAGAGTGTATTCGGGGCCATATATAATGCGCAGGTATTCGCGGCCGCGGCATTTTACGGCGGGTTGCAAAAGCCGACCGCCGACCTTAGCGATATAGGTAAAGGGCTTTACGACCATCCCCTCACCGCCGTTGCCGGTTAAGGCAAGCCACCAGTCGATCCCCGCTTGCACACTTTGCGTATCGTTAACGTCCACGGTAATATAGTCCGTAACAATAAACAACGCGTCGCGGACGCAATACTTTTTGATCGTTTCCATGTGCCATATATGATCCTTATCGGTATGCGCCGCGCCTTCGGTCGCTAAGAGATGGAACGGCGCAATCTTGATGTCTTTGAGGGATTTCACAGGCCAGCAATATTCGCGGTAGGCCTCTATATAATTGTCCAGCGCCGCCGTCTTTTCCTTATAAGCCGCAAGCACTTCCCTTAAGTCCACGTTCTTACCCGACGTGACCGCACTCACCTCCGTTGCTTGATTGACCCGAGAAGCGGCGGGAGTCAACGCTTGGATCGCGGCCGCTAATCCCCGTTTACCCGCGCAGCCGACGGGCGCGTATTGTTTTTCCAAGAGGCCCTGCGCCTTAACCGACCACGGCATCAGCTCGGTGTCGAACGCGGCCCAATCCGTTTTGAATTCCTCCCAAAAACCGGATTCGGTTAAAACCTTGGCAAATTTTTTAATGATTTTGCCTTCAAATTCTTCATCATCGAAAAAATGCCGCCCGGTACGCGTATAGACAATACCCTGTTTGCCGTCGTTGACGCCGAATCTATTTTTAGCCGCCTTCGCATTCTTAGCCAAAACGATAACGGCACGAGAACCCATGTGCTTTTTTTCGCACACCACCTTGCTGATTTTGTTGTCCCTGTAATAGGCAAATGCTTCCTCGGGGTATTCCAAGTATTTTTCTTTAGCGGCGGTTTCGCAGGGCGACATGGTAGGCGGCAGATATACCAACCAATGCGGATCCGCGGCAAAGCGGCTCATGATATCCAAGGCCGCCGCTGAATTTTCCTCATTGATTGTGATCGCCGGCGTCAGATCCGTGTTAATAATCAGCTTGCCGCTCACGTCCTCATACGACAGCATGTCGTCCTTTTCCGCCCCCGCGTCCGCTTTTGGCACGAGTGGTTTAGCCGATTCGTAATAGGTTTTCTTTGCAGGTACCGAAACGATTTGCCGCTCCGGATACCGAAACGCGGAAAGCCGACCGCCGAAAACACATCCGGTATCAATGTTATAGGTGTTATTCAAAATCTGCGGCTCCGCATTGGGCGTGTGTCCGTAGACGACCGTCGCCCGGCCTCTATACTCCGCCGCCCAATTTAGCCGGACGGGCAAGCCGTAGTCGTCGGACTCCCCCGTTGTTTCGCCGTAAATGCAGAAATCGCGGACGCGCGTCGACCCTCTGCCTTGATATTCCCCTTTAATGCCCGCGTGGGCTACGACCAATCTGCCGCCGTCGAACACATAATGGCTGATCAAATTATCCGTAAAATCGGCGACTTTCTTTTTAAACTCCGGCGGTCGGGCATTGATTGCATCCGCCGTCATACTTAAACCGTGCGAAAGCTTCACGTCCTTCCCGGAAAGATATTTATGCAGCTTCGCGTCGTGGTTGCCCAAAACGCACAGAGCATCCTTTGATTCCGTCATAGCCATGACGAGGTCTAATACCTCGGCGTTTTTCGGCCCCCGGTCGCAAAGGTCGCCTAAAAACACCGCCTTTCTGCCCGCGGAGTGCGTATACCCTTCTCCGTTTTTGGCGTAGCCAATAGATTCCAACAGCGCACAAAGCTCATCGTAACAGCCGTGTACGTCGCCGATGATATCGAACGGCCCTTGCATTTCCTTTTTGTCGTTCCAAAGCTTTGTGCGCACGATCTCCACTCGTTCGGCTTCTTCGGGGCTACTCAAAATGTAAATAAACCGGAAGCCCTCTTTTTTCAGCGACCGCAAAGATTGCCTAAGTTCCATTATGTGCCGCGCGATCACTCGATCGGCAAGGCCGCGGTCGGGTCGCTCTTTATTGCGCGCCTTTAATACGCTTTCCGGCATATTGAATACGATCGCCGCCGCGTGGCAATCCCGCGCCTTAGCGCACGCAATCACCTTTTTTCGCGCGATACTTTGAATGTTGGTCGCGTCGACCACAGTCAATTTCATATTCTTCAAACGCAAATCGGCGATAGCGTACAGCGCGTCAAAGGCATCCGCCGTGCTTTCTTGGCTGTTTTCGTCGTCGCTGACGAGGCCGCGGAAATAGTCGGACGACAACACCTCGGTCGGTTTGAAGTGCTTTTTGGCAAAGGTCGATTTTCCGCTCGAACTGGCCCCGACCAGCGCCACCAAACAAAATTCCGGTATTTCTATTTTCATCGTTTTACTATTCCTTCTGCTGAACCCGCTATCGGCTAAAGTCGACAGGTTCGGCTGACTGCCAAAGATGTACGATTAGGTCCGTTTGAAAACGCACATTTGCGTCGGCGCGCCGTATTGCTCGTCCCGCTCCCCAATATCCGAAAATTCCGCCGCGTAACCGAATCGCTTGCAGACGCCGTTCGCCCATTCCTGAAATTGCTCACGCGTCCATTCAAAACGGTGATCCGAATGCCGTAAGCTTTCCGGTTGCAAACGTTCATAATTTACGTTGTACTCCGCGTTAGGCGTTGTCATGACGACGAGCGGCGGTGCGGCCAACTCGAACAATACCCGTTCGAATGCGGGCAGCCGCGGCTGATCCAAATGCTCCACAACCTCGACGACGCAAGCCGCGTCATAGCCAGCAAACCTTTTGTCCTTATAAGTCAAAGAGCCTTGTAAAAACTGCAATTTCTCCTTTGTCTTTTCGGACAGCCGCTCATAATGCAAATAGGATTTCGCCCGCTCTAATGTACGGATGGAAACGTCCACGCCCGTTATCCTTGCAATTTGCTTATGATTAATCAACCGCGCGATCAAACGGCCCTCGCCGCAACCGATATCGATCACCGCTTTCGCGCCGCCCGCGATCACGGCGTCGGCGACGGCTTGCAGCCTTAAATCGTTTAATCGGATTTTCGGCGCATCCTTTTCGGCGGGCGGAGTTACTTCGCCCGTTTCTGCCGAGTCGGCTTCTTCGGCAATCCCGTTGCCCTTCTCTATCAGCTGAGCCAAAGCGCTGTTGACAAGCGACCTATTGCGGTTTAAATACCGGGCCGCAATCAGTTCCTTTTCCGGGTGCGCGTTCAGCCAGCCCTCGCCGTGACCGATCAGCTTTTCAACCTCGTCATCCGATACCCAGTAATGCTTGCGGTTGTCAAAGACAGGGATCAAGACGTACAGATGATTCAGCAAATCGCAAAGACGGACTTTGCCTTTCAGCTTCAACGTTACATACCGGCTCTCGCCCCATTCGCGAAATTTCTCGTCCAAGGCAGACTCCGAAAATTCCACCTCGTAACCCAGCGGCGTGAAGATACGCCCGATCAAGTCCTTGTTCCCTAAGCAAGGCAACATGACAACCTCTGCCTCTAAATCCAATTTTTGCTCCGCCAATTCCGGTTTGTTGTCGCATTTTCCCGACAGAGCGGTAGAAAACACCTTGCTGATCGCCGTACTCATAAAAGACGAGGAAACATAAGGCCGGTCGTTTACATAATCGAACAGACCGCCGTCCCTCGAGCCCAGCTTTCCCCGCGCCAAGTCGATCGGATTTATATCCAGCAGCAATGCCGCCGTCGTCCGCTCCGCCGTCGCTTCGGGATAAAAGACATAGGCCTTTCCGAACGACAGCTCAAAGCTTTGCGTCCTGTTCGGATTCTTGTGCAGCAGATATCCTAAATCCGTCGTATTCTCGCCCATATATGTGATTTTTAAAAGCATTTATACCACCAAACATCCTTTTTTGTCCGCGACGGAAACAACCGCTTCCATGCCGGAGGAAAATTCGATAAAGTCATTCTCCATACCGTCGCTGAAAATCACGCCGTTCTCCGGCATGTTCGAGGTCAAAATTAACGGCGCCTTTCGTGAAATCCGCCCGAACACCAAGCCCGCACCCGTGCTTTGCGAGGGGAACGGCTCGCGTACCGTAAAGTACAGCGAGTCGGCGTTCCACGCGGGTTTTTGAAAATCGGGAATCGCGGCGCGGCTTCCGAAAAAGCCCGCGACGCCCGCCGCGCCGGCCAGAATACTTTTCAGCCAGCCGGTGGCGCCCAATCCCGTGGAAACGATGACGCCGCTGGAGCTTTGATTCTCCGCGCGGTCTCCCTGCCGTATGCGGTAACGCGACGAAACGTGCGTCCTTTGCCCGATAAACAAATCGTTCACGCCGTAGAGGATTTGCCCGTCCTTTAATGCGGCCTTTGCCATAGTCACCTCGCTGACGCGGCTGTAGCCGGCGAACACGTCGGAAACAATCAGTTTCAAATCCTCCGCAACGAAGGGAAGCAAGACGCCGTCCCACCGCAAACGATCCGGGTTGACGCCGATCAGCTTTTGCCCGTCAAGATATTTGAGCGTGTTGGCGACCAGCCCGTCCTGCCCCAAAACGACGACTGTATCGTTTTTTCCAAAGGAAAAATTGGGGACAAATTCGCGGTCTACGACTTGCAGCCGCCCCAAACCGCCCAATACTTCCTCCGCCGCGAGGCAGGCTTCACCGTATTGTTTATCCTCTTTCAAATAGTCGGAAAAGTCGCCGCCGATATGCTCGATGTAAAACCGGGCCTGTTCCGTCGTGTTGTAACGCGCGACAAGCTCCTGTAAACGCGTCCTCCGCTTGACGAGAATAATCTTGTTATCCGTCGCTCTGCGCATTTTCATCTTCTCCGTGCCGCAGTATTTCGCTTAAAAGGTCGGGCGTAATATTGAGCTGCCCGATCTTGGACGCATTCTCGGCAAGGCCCTGAAACGCTAACGCCATGAGCTTGCCGGGCTTCATATCGACGTTGGCAAGCGCCTGAATGACCGCCTTATCGACGCTGCTCAAGGCCTTCATACAGGCCTCCAATTCGTAAGCCCTTACGTCCGCCTGCTTGCGGGCATTTTCTGCCGCAAGTTCAACCAACTCCTTGCGCTGCTTTTCCAATTGAATATCGGAAGTCAGCTTTTCCTTTTCCAACCTGCTTTCCATGACCTGAACAGCCCGCTGCGCCTCAAGCTGCGCTTCCTGTACCTGCCGCTTTTTCTGTTCGACGCTTATCTCCGTATTGTACTCGTTTTCCTTTACTTTGCGCTCCTGCTCGATGGACGCGTTGCGGCGCTCGTATACGGCGTCGTCCGCCTTTTTCAAAATTTGCTCCCGCGCCTGCGCCTCCAATGCCCGTGCCGTTTCCTTATTGGGAAGAATCGACAGAAGAGAAAGCCCCAATAGCTCAATTCCGAGTTGCTTTATCTCCGCATTCCCGCGCAGTTCGCCGTAAATAGAGGCGGCCAGTTTATCGCTCGTGCGCATCGTTTCGTCTAACGATAGCCTTTCTAATTGTTTTTTGGCCGACACCTTCACGTTATTGACCATACGCTGCCCGAGCTTCTTCTGCGGATCCTCGCCGACATACCCGTTGTTGCCCGACAGCTTGACTACATAATTGAGCATGACAGCCGCGAATTTAGGATCGACGATACGGAAAACCAGTTGACCTTGAATCGTTACGGCTTGAAAGTCGGCGGTCACCTCCTCGAACACAAACGGACAGTCCACGCTGCCGACGGGCAAGACTGCCACCGAAGTGTTCTTCGTCCGGCAAACGAAAGAAAGGCCCGCGCCCTCGGCGAAAAGCTTGCCGTTTTTGTACCGCAGTACATACTCGTTCGGCTGGAACTTGAGAAACTTGAGACTCATGATTATACCTCCTGAAATTTTTTTTCAATTACGATGATACAGGTGCTGTCCGGAAACGGAACCGCGCGGCCCGACTCGTCGAATATATCCACTTTCGGCAGTAAAGCGTCGGCGTACCCGCTCTGCAAAAAATGTTTGAATTCCGCAATTCTGCCGCCTGTCCCGATCACCCGTTTAATGCATTCCCTATATTCCGTAGGGGTAAAGTACCCGAATTGCTCCTGCACCTCGTGCACATAGGATTCCTCTCCCCACGTATACGTGTACAAAAATTCCATCGCGTCGCTCACGGGCAGAATGGCTTCGTTGTGTCCCGTGACAGCATACATGATTTTACGACCGAGAAAATCGGCGGCGTATTTTTTGAGAAACAGTATTCCGTCACCCGACCGAAAGCGTAATATACGGTTTTGCTCCTCCGGTTCCGTTTTGATTCCGTCGCGTATTATGATACGGCCGCCCGGCGGCAAGATATCAAACGCGCTCCTTAAAGCGGCTTCCACCGTCCCGGCATTGAATTTTTCCCCCTCATACGGTATATAGGAAAACAACTCGTGTAACACCGAGGAAAAGATGATCGTATCGGCTTCTCCCCGTTTAAAAGTTTTCGCTAATTCCAATGCGTCTCCGAAAACAATATCCCACTTGCGATTCTCTTTCTGTTTCCGCTTGCGAAGCATCTCTACGACGTTTCTCGAAAAGTCCACGCCCGTCACTTTTAAATCCGGTCTGTTTCCCTCGATAAGATCCATCAGCCCGCCGCCGCCCGGCCCTATGTCTAACACGCTGTGTCCGGTTATATAATCCAACAAGACTTTCTTGTGATTCATGGCGTCGTTCATTTGGCTCAAATACCGTTCCTCGTTGTTGAAACGGTCGAATCTGTCCCGCCGGAGTTCGAATAAATCAAAGAGCAGCACGACGGCTTTTTCATAGAACGCGCCGGCCTTTTCCGCTTCCACGCAAAACCCGATGAGTTTTTCTCCCGCGGGCGAAAACGTAAAGGCAAAGAAAAACGTGTCGTCCACTTTTTCGTCCGCGGAAATTTCATGCCCGCCGTGCGGAAAATCGGGCCGTTTGCCCGCTAAAATGTCCTCTAATGAAATGGCCGCAAGGTAGGCTTCTATGATCCGTTTCTTATAGACGTTGATTCGCTTTTTGCCCAAATAGTCATAATACAGACAATTCATCAACGGCTCAAAGCTGATATATCGCGCGTTGCCGCCGTTCGCTTTTTCCTTGTTTTCTCTTTCGGCAAAGAAAACCCGCAAGAATATAAGGATTTTTATACATTCGGTAAACGTAAAATCATACAGCGCCGCTTCGACGTACCAAAGCTCGGCGTTTTCGATGAGTTCCTCTATCCGTTGCAGTTCGCCCTCTTGCAACTTGGCGTATTCCGCTTCAAAATCTTCGCCGTTTGCTATCGACTTGCCCCGAAGCGCCTTTAACCGAAGCTTGAAATCCCGTTCTTGAAAATCGCCTGCGACGATTTTGCCTATTGCCGATTCGGCATCTTTTGCCACACTATTCCATAGACCGATATCCGCCGCGCCGATCACGCAATAATTTAACGCCGACAGCAATGTTTTCAGCCGTTTGCCGTCCGCTACCCCGGAAACAATCAAATCGTGCAAAGCTTTATTGTCCCCGAGCGGCACTTCTCCCCGTATGTATTGTCCGACCAGGCCGTGCGTTCGGATCAGTGTATAAATGAGTTTCCCATTTTGCGCGGCCGGATTTTCCGCCCTGTAAATCTCCGCCGACCCGAGGTTATGAGCGAATAGGTTATAGCCATTCTTCAGCCATTCCGTCCGCTTATGCGGCAAGCCGCATTTTGCGACTTCGCACCATTTGAGAGTTTCGGCAAGAATCACCGCGTCGTCACAATTTTCAATTTTCAACCCTTCCAGTAATTCCAAGGTGCGGCATACATACGCAAGTACTTTGTTTTCCCGATCCGCAACGGAAGATATACGTTCAAGATTAACCCGCCGCTCCTCGGTCAGCACAAGATATTGCAGCCACCTTTCCCGCTTTAAAACTTGCAGGTTGCCTGCCGTAACCTTTTCAATTTTTTCATGAATCCTTTTCATTTATATCGCTCTTTTTTCTGTACAGCCGCGACGGTCTATGCCCGGTTTCGCCCTCGAAAATATCGGTTTCCTCCACCAATGGCGTCATCTTACGGCGAAATGCGGGCGCGAGCAGTTGCTTACCCAGCACCACCTCGTAGATTTGCTGCAGTTCTGTCAGTGTGAATTGCCCCGGCAAGAGGTGAAAAGCCACCGACGTATATTCCAACTTATATCGCAAGCGTTCCAATGCGTATAAGATGATTTTCGCATGGTCGAAAGCCAAACCGGTATTGTTTATGATCTCATAATCCGGCGGCCTGCCCGCTCTTTTTAATTCAGCCTTGATTTCCAAGCCGCCGCGCGTCAGCGACAGAATCGTCTTTCCTTTCATTTCCCGAGCGGCCAGCTTAAACCAAGCCGCATCCGCTGCATCGTCCCCTGCCCGTATATCTATTTTATCGCTGTCAATCAGCGCCATATGCGCGCAGCTCATTACCCATGTGCGCGGATCTCGGCCCGGTGTGCTGAAGGTATAAAGCTGTTCCAAATAGTCGCACCTTACGCCGGTTTCCTCCGAAAGCTCGCGCTGCGCCGCACTTTCAACTGTTTCGTCGGATTGAACGAAACCGCCGGGAAGCGCCCAATAATCTTTAAAAGGGTGACCGCCGCGCCGAATCAGCAAGATCCTCAATTCTTTTTCCGGCAGCCTCCTGTAACTGACCCTTTCCCCCTCGGTTACGGTGAATATGACTATGTCTGCCGCGACGGAAGGTTTTTCGTACTTTTCCTGCCGATACTCCTTTAAAAATTGTTCCTCGGACTCGCTTACTATGCGATTGATTTTTTCTTTCATTTCAATTTGCTCCGACTTCGGCATTATTTTTAGCATTATATTATTATCTGTCTGTTATTTTCTATATAATAATATATATGAAAAAGTTTGTCAAGCGTTTTTACACGAAAAAATTTCAAACCTTATATTTTTTACTATTCTCTTAACGCCTGCCCTACCGCCTTGTTGCTAATGCAGCTCTCAAAACGGCGCAACTGCCACCAAATATGTTTACTTAGTAAAAGCAAAATTTAAATTAATACAATGTTTGTTCGAATCTATCACGATAAAATCTTTATGGCTTTTACTGCCATTATACAGCTTGCTTTATACACATCTTCCATTGCCTCTAATCCACTCGTCGTCCGCCTCGCAAACCGGCGGCAATTGAAAATGGTCGCCCAAGAAGGTCACGGGCACGCCGGCCGCAAAAAGCGTAGCCGCCTTTGCCAAAGGGCAATAGCCCGCTTCGTCCAGAAAAATGCGGTCAAACGCCGGTATGTCCGGCGATTCCCCGTGCGGCCGCAAAGAGAAATATCCGATATATGTATCGACGGTACAGCCGATAACCGCCAAAGTCGATACGCGGGAATCGGTAGATCGGCTCTCTTTTTCTACTTGAACCATCAGCATTTCCAGGCTTTTGAGCTTTTTATCCAAGCGCAAACGATACAGGCACTTTTTGCCGGCATCCTCAAATATGCGGGCAATACCCGTCACGTCGAAAAGAATCAGCCCTTTGCCGGTCTCTTTCAAATAATCGTAATACTTTTTTGACCCGGCGGCCAAGACCTCGTTTAGCTTTTGCGAAAAATCAGAACACATGATTATATTTTAACACATTTAAAACAAAAGTTCAAGCGCATACTTCCTTTATTTCAAATGAATTTATATTTTGATTCCTTTAATTCAGGCTTTTAGCGTCTTATTCAGCCCTTTGACCTTGTTGTCTGTTTCCTTCAAACTGCGCCCGATTTCCGTCGCCACGCTTTTACCATCTCCTGTCTTTTGGCATGAAAAAAGCGGCTTCGTTTGAAACCGCTTCTGCAAACACCTTATATCAATATTTACTTGTAAAACCTATTGTTTTTGTTTTTCTCGACATACTCTTCAAGTGTTTTATACGGGTCGCTTAACTTGTAAAATTCGTTGTCACATTCCTCTAAAATATCACACTCCGCATCTGAAAAGAAACCCTCTGCCTGTCTATCCTCGTTGCGGGTCCTCGCCCCGAAAAATACCCTATTTGCTTTTGCCGAAATTTTCTTAATTACGGTCAATCCAACCTCCTGAATGGCTTGTTCAAGCAAATCGGCAAACTCTCCCGATGAGTTAAAATAAAACTGCTCATGCCCTCCGTTGTTTACCTCGTCCATGTAGCTTTCAATTATCACAACATTTTGCACAATCCTTGAAAACTGCGCTAAATTTTCTTTTTCCGATTTGGCACTATCCCAATTCGGCTTTATCCAAACAAAAGATATTATGGCATCTCTACCGTCGCTATTTTGAAGCTTCTCCATCACCTCGGCAATAGTAATATTTGTGTCGCTGTTTTTAGCCAAATCCTCTGCTAATTGAACACGCTTTTTGAAAGCCTCTTTTGCTTCGCTAATTATTCTGTCAGTAACATCTGAAACTTTTTTCTTTTTCTTTTTGAACAAGCACATCTCATACCTTTTATGTCAATATAACAAAAAACCGTCAAAAAGTCAATTGTTTAGCCTACTGTTTCAGCTTTTCCTCAAATCTTTTTGCCGTTCAGTGTCTAATCCCTTGAGCTTCCTGACCGCCCGCGTTATGAACGGCGCGGCTTTATTTTGCTTGCTCAGCGGTTCAGATAAATAATTAAAACTATTCTGTGTCAGTACATCCTATCACCGACTATTGTTTCAGCATCCAATCGATATACACGCCGAACCCCTTTGTCGGGTCGTTGACAAATACATGCGTCACCGCCCCCACAAGGCGGCCGTCCTGGAGGATCGGGCTGCCGCTCATGCCCTGCACAATTCCGCCCGTCTGCGCCAAAAGCTCGGGATCGGTCACCTTTAAAACCATGCTTTTTTCCCGTTCGCCCGCCTGATAATTGGTTTTGACGATCTCGATCGAGAATTCGCGCGGCGCGTCGTCCACCGTCGTCACGATCGTAGCAGGTCCCGCCTTCACCGAATCGCGCGACCCGCATTCGATCAGGCCGGGCTTTAAGGAATTTTCCGGCGCGGCTTCCATGCGTCCGAACACGCCGAATTTGTTGTTTTTATCGATCGCACCGAGCTTGTGTTTGTTCCGCAGGAAGATTCCCCGCAGCTCCCCCGCGCTGCCTTTCTTTCCCTTAACGACGCCGATGATCGAGCATTTATACACGTTCCCGCCGTGAATCGGCAGAATATCGCCCACGTCCGCGTCGCAAATCGGATGCCCCAGCGCCCCGAATCGCAAGTCCTGTTTGACGAATGTAACCGTGCCCACGCCCGCGGAGGTATCGCGTATCCACAACCCCAATTTATACGTTCCCGTCGTGTTGTCCAAAGCGGGCGAAACCGTTTCCGTATACCGTTTGCCCTTGTGCGTAAACCGGACGGTCACCGCGGCGGCGCCCGTTTCGCTTAAAACCCGCGCGATATCCTCGGAACCCAAAATATCGATTTCGTTGATCCGGTCGATCACGTCGCCCTCTCTGACCGACTTTCCCTCGAAAGGCCGCGCGATTCCGTCCTTTGTCCGCACGTTCCCGATCCCCAAAACGATAACGCCCTTGGCGTGCAAGGTCAGCCCGACGGGCATGCCGCCCAAATACACGCGCTCGTTTTGAACGGTTTTACGGGGATTTTCGGTTTTCTTTTTACGGAAAAAGCTGATAAAGGGGATTTGAGAAGTATTGGATGCGTATCCGTATGCCGCCGCCGCGCAGCCGGAAGCGGGATAACGCGGAATGCCGGGCCGGAAAGCCGAGGCGGCGACCGCCAGAATCAGCAAAAAAACGATAAACCTTTGAGCCGCCTTGCGCATACAAGAAATATTTTGCGCTATAGCGGTTTTTTTATGTATAGGATTTCCTTGTTTCGATATATTTTATGATAAGTATATACCGAAACACGGGATACGCAAGCGGAGTGGCCAAATAGTGGTTTGATACGGGCTACGTTCGCTCGGTCACAGATCGGTTACGTATATCATACGCTCCCTTCGCCGCCCTCGCGACTGTTGCCCGTCTGAACTCCACTCTTTGCCACTCCGATAATAATTCCGCGGCTTGTCTGCTCCCATACGTAAGACACGCTGATTACAGGTGTCGTTTAACGAATTTGAGCAAGAGGTCGAACCATATTCCGACTTCGGGATTGATATACGCCGGATTGGACGGCGCGGCGGTCGTAGCGTCGCACATCGACAAGCCGTGCGCGCCCTTTTCAAAGATATGCAGCTCATACGGCGCGCCGCATTTGGAATACGCGCCCGCCAGCAGCAAGGCGTTCATCGCGGGGACGCCTTTATCGTCGGCGGTGTGCCAAATAAACGCGGGCGGCGCGTCCGCGGTCACGGCGTTCTCCAGCGACAATTCGGGCAGGAGCTTGGGATCGGCCGTCAAATTCTCAAAGCTGCCGCGGTGGGCGTATTCGCCGCTCGTAATCACGGGATAACAAGGCACGATCGCGGCGACGCGCGCCGTTTCCCAGTCCTTCATGGCTTTTTTGACATGCCGGGAGTTATACAGGAGGCCCAAAGAGGCGCACAGATGCCCGCCCGCCGAAAAACCGGCCGCAAACACCTTGGCGGGATCGACATGGAACCCGCCCGCGTTTTTTTTTATGTATTTGACGGCGTGGCAAGCTTGCAAAAGCTGAACCGGAAATTTAGCCTTGCTGTCGTTTGCGGTCGAGTATTTCAACACGAACGCGGCGTACCCTTGCCCGATCAAGCGCAGCGCGACGGGCTCGCCCTCTCTGTCCGACACAAAAGCATATCCGCCGCCGGGCAGAATTAAAAACGCGGGCCGGCGGCGCTCCTTTTCGATTTCCGGGGAATTGTCCGGAAGATACGCCGTCAGCGTGCATTCGTATCCGCCGATTTCGGGATACAGCTCATTGAGTTTTACGGTAAAATAACGCATGTTCGCTTTACCTCGCTTTTTATAAAGTTTAAAGTTTTTGGAAAAGGGTGCGGGGAAAACTTTTTTACAAAAAAGTTTTCCCCGCAAACCTCTTTCAAAAAATTTCAGCTATCTTTTATCATCGCGTACATTTTTACGGTTTGGAACGCGCCGCGGGCGAACAGGTACTCCGCAAAAGTCCCCTCGTACCTCATGCCGATCTTTTCCATGACGCGGCCCGAGGCCGGATTGGCAATGAAATGCTTGGCCTGAATGCGGCGGATACCCTTTTCTTTAAAAAGATAGTCCGACAGAGCGCGCATGGCCTCGGGCGCGTACCCGTTGCCCCAATACCGTTTATCCAATATATAGCCGATTTCGGCGGTACGGGCAAAAATCCCCTCGCCTACGGCGGCGCCGCCGGTACCGATCAGCGCGCCGGTCTTTTTCAGAATAAAGGCGTAATCATAATCGCGTCCGGTCTTGTATTTTTCGATCTCGTCGGAAATGAATTTTTCAGTGTCCTTTAAGGTTTTATTCGGCTCCCACAGCATATATTTGGTGTTTTCGGGATCGGAGGAGTACGCGAAAATCGCGGGCGCGTCGGCTGGCTCAAAGGGCCGCAGAATCAACCGTTCGGTTTCGATCACCGGAGGAATTCTCTTTTTGTCGATGATTTTATACATACGTGTATTCTCCTCGATTGCGGCGCGCCGTTACTTCTCAATTTCCGGCTTTCAACCTGCCGCGCATCCGGCTGAACTTACTCTCCGAAATTCCCCGCTCGATTCCGTTGTCGGCTAAAAAGGCGGTGAACGCCGACGGCTCGTCAGCGGTATCGTATTCGTATTCCAACTCGTAATCCACCGTATCGGCGTACGCATTCTTGTCCAATTCGATAAAGCTACCGTCGCCCAAAGGAATCACGCTGCGCTTTGTTTCGACCTTGCCGATATAGCGGATATCCGAGCCGCGCGGCGGATTGTCCCGGGAGCCGCTTGAAAAGGCCGACGGGCCGAGGGCGATATACGA
>BNZQ01000042.1 GCA_026001225.1 Clostridia bacterium | reverse complement strand
AGAACAAACTGCGATGCCGAGTTCCCGTAATACATAAAAAACAGCCGGACGGACGCCATCTTCATAAATACCGTGACGTCCCTTTCGGAATTATGCATTTTGTCTGAATTGCTACTTGTCCACTCCTAGCGTGCATATGCCGTCAGGCGGGTAAAATTTCGATCCAATAGCCGTCGGGGTCGCTGATAAAGTAAATTCCCATCGCGGGATTTTCATAACACACGCAACCCATGTCTTTGTGCATTTTCCGCGCCGCGTCAAAATCCCTGACGGACACGGCCAAATGGATTTCGTTGTCGCCCAGCTCGTAGGGCGTTTCCCGCTCTTTCAGCCACGTCAATTCCAATTGAAAATCCGAAACGCCGTCCTTTAAAAAGACAATGACAAAGCTCCCGTCCTTCGGCGCGATCCTGCGCGTTTCCGTAAAGCCCAACGCCTCGTTGTAAAATTTCAGGCTCTTTTCCAAGTCGAACACGTTTCGATTGGAATGGATCATTTTAAATTTCATTTTTAATCTCCTCTGCATATATTATTATAGACATTTCATGTCGGATACATTGCAAAACGGCGCAACTCAACCGTACAAAAGCCCGTTACATAAAAAGGGGAATCTTTATGGAATGGGATATCTATATCAAACCTGAATTTTTGGCGCTTCTGCCGGTATTGTACTCGTTGGCCGAGCTTCTGAAAAAAACCAAGCTGCGACGTTGGCTGATCCCCTACGTTTTGACCGCCGTTTCGATCGCAACCGCCGTGGGATACTGCCTCGCTATGCACGGCGAAATCACCGTTCCGAGGTTCGTGACGGCGGCTATGCAGGGCGTCTTTCTCGCTTTCGCGACGATCGGCACGCATCAACTGATCAAACAAGCGACCGTCTGCCGTTGCGCCGAAAAAACCGTAATCGAGAACGGCGAGAACGACGGTGAAGGTGAAGACGATAACAAGCCGACCGACAAAGAAAAACCGGATAACGAAAAATTAAACTAAATTCTTCGTTTCCCGCGCGATGACCAGCTCCTCGTTCGTCGGCACGATCAAGACCTTGACGCGCGAGCCTTTTTTGGAGAGCTCGAAAATCACACCGCGCGTAAAGTTTTTATTGGCTTCTTTGTCGAAATCGACGCCCAAAAAGTCCGTGCCGTCCATGATTCTTTGGCGCATCGCCGCGTCGTTTTCTCCCACGCCCGCGGTAAACACCACGCAATCGAGGCCGTTCATCGCCGCCGCATACGCGCCGATATATTTTTTGACGCGGTAAGCGAACAGATCAAGCGCGAGGATCGCCCGCCTGTTCCCTTCCTTTTCGGCGGCTGCAAGGTCGCGGAAATCGCTGCCGACGCCCGAAACGCCCAAAACGCCGCTCTTTTTATTCAAATAGTTGATCGTTTCGGCAATCGTCATGCCCGTTTTGTTCATCAGGTATTCGATTACGGCGGCGTCGATATCGCCCGACCGCGTCCCCATCGGCACGCCTTCCAGCGGCGTAAAGCCCATGGACGTATCGACGGACTTGCCGCCGTCCACGGCCGTGATCGAGGAGCCGTTGCCCAAATGACAGGTGACGAGCTTCAATTTTTCGATCGGTTTTTTTAGATACGCCGCCGCCTCGCGCGCAACGAACATATGCGACGTGCCGTGGAAACCGTACCGCCGCACCTTTAAATCGGTGTAAGCCTCATAGGGCACGGCATACAAGTACGCTTTGGGCGGCATCGTGCTGTGGAACGCCGTGTCGAAGACCGCGACCATCGGCGTATCGGGCATGACCTTTTTACAGGCGCGGATGCCCGTGATATTGGCGGGCACGTGCAGGGGCGCAAGCTCGGCGTTCTTTTCACACACCGCCAGCACCTTATCGTCGATCAAAACGGATTTATCGAAGTCCTCCGCGCTGTGCACGACCCGGTGCCCCACCGCGCCGATTTCCTTCATCGATTTGATGACGCCGTGATTCTTGTCGGTCAGCGCGTCCAGCACGAGCTGAATCGCCGCGCCGTGGTCGGGCATCGGCGCGGAAACGACGACTTCCTCCCCGCCCTTTCCCTTGTGCTTTAAAACAGAACCGGCGATTCCGATCCGTTCGCAAAGCCCTTTGGCGACCACGCCCTCGGTTTTCATGTCGATCAGCTGATACTTTAATGACGAACTGCCCGCGTTGATGACTAATATATTCATTGTGCTTTTACCTTTCCTCGGAAAATCTTTTTGTCAAAGGGTTTTCCGAACCTTTCCAAAAAACTTAAACTGTAGTTGGACCTACACGACCAAGCCGCCTTTCCAAGCGCAGCCCACATCCGCCGATGCATACGGTTTTAAATTGCCTGTACCGCCGTAATCGCCACCACGCTGACCACGTCGTCCGAGGACGCCCCCCGCGACAGGTCGTTGACGGGGCTGTTGAAACCCTGACAGATCGGGCCGACGGCCTCCGCGTCCGCGAGCCGCTGAACCAATTTATAGCCGATATTGCCCGCCTGCAAGTCGGGGAATATCAGTACGTTCGCACGGCCCGCCACCCGACTTGCAGGCGCTTTCAGTCGGCCGACCTTTTCGACCAACGCGGCGTCGGCCTGCAATTCGCCGTCCGCCTCTAAATCGGGGCGCAATTTTTTGACGATCTCCGTCGCCGCGATAACCTTATCGGCAAGCTCGTGCTTCGCGCTGCCCTTTGTGGAAAAGGATAACATAGCGACGCGGGGCGCGATCCCCGCGATACTCTTCGCGCTCTGCGCGCTTGCAATCGCGATCGCCGCGAGCTGTTCCGCCGTGGGATTGGGATTGACGGCGCAATCACCGAACACCAAAACGCCCTTGTCGCCGTACAGCGACGCGGCCGCCGACCCCTCGGGCAACACCATAATGAAACAGCTCGACACTGTGGAAATACCCGGCGCGGTCTTGATGACCTGCAACGCGGGGCGCAGCAAATCTCCCGTCGAGTGAATAATGCCGCCGACCATGCCGTCCGCCCTGCCTGATTTGACCGTCAGCACGCCGAAATACAGCGGGTCCAAAACCAATTTTTCGGCTTGCGCCTTATCCAAACCTTTGTCCTTGCGCAAATTATACAGCAACTCCGCGTACTCGGCCCGCAGGGGCGAGGTTTTCGGATTGACGACCTCGATTCCGTCGGGAAGCTTCGCCCGTTCCCGAATGATCTTTTCGTCGCCCAACAACGTAAGGTGGGCAATTTTTTCCTTAGCGACCGTAACGGCCGCTTCGATGATCCGCGGCTCCTCGCCCTCGGGCAACACGATGTGCTTGTACGCCGCCGCGGCTTTCGCGCGGATTTGATCCATGAGTTTTGACATGTAAGGTACTCCTTATTTCTATTATTATATCGTTTTTTAACGTTTATGTAAAGCGATATCTAACCGAAAAGACCGTTTTGTTTGTTGTTCGACTTCTTGAAGCCCGACCGCTCACAGCTGCGCCGAATTCGTCGCGTCCTCGGCGGCCTTTGCCGCGGCTTCGGACAGTTTCTTCTCTTCCGCCGCGGCTACGGCCTTTTTGATCTCCGTCATCTGATCCATCGTACACTGATACCCCGCGTCGATGACCGGCCGAACCTTTTGGAAATCCATGATACTGCGCTCGACCGACGGCGTCAGCATAATGTCCGCGCCCTGCAATCTGTGGCGCGAATACGCCCAGTCCAAAATATCGTAAAAGCGCAGCGCCATATCCAAAATGCCGTTGGGCCGCTTTCCCGACGAGAGCGAACCCAGTGCGTCCACCGCGATCACCACGTCCGCGCCCATCTCGCGGATCTGCGCGATCGGTATGCGGCACAGGACGCCGCCGTCCATATACAGCCTGCCGTCGATTTCGACGGGCTGAAAAGCGACCGGAATGCTCATACTCGCGCGGATCGCTTTCCATAGGTGACCCTCGGTGAAAAGCTTCAATTTCCCGCTCTCCACGTCCACGGCGGTGCAAGCGAACGGTATCTTGCAATCCTCGAACGTCGCGTCTCCGATATGCCGGTTGAACAGCTTCTCGACGCGGCGGCCCTTGAAGATGCCGAGCTGTTTGAGGCGTATATGCAAATCACGAATCAAATGATTGTTGACGGAGCGCGTCAAGGCCATGATATGTTCGACATCCAAGCCGGAGGCATACGCGCCGCCGATGACCGCGCCCATCGAGGAGCCCGTAATTAAATCGGGCGTAATCCCGTTTTCTTCCAACGCCTGCAGCACGCCGACGTGGCACATGCCCCGCGCGCCGCCCGCGCCTAAGGCCAATCCGATCTTGATTTTTTCCATTATTGCTTTTCGCTCCTTATACCATTCGAAAATTTTTTAAAGGGGGTTTGCGGGGAAAACTTTTTTGCAAACAAGTCTTCCCCGTACCCTATTCAAAAAAACTCTGCTATTTTACTTATATAAGGCAAGTAAATCCTCTTTGATTTCCGGCGGCACGAAGGCCGTTATGTCGGCCCTCAACCGTATCAGGTCGCGCACGGCGGAACCGGAAATTTCGCCGTACCCCTGACTTGCCGGTATATAGACGGTCTCAATTTCGGGCGCGAGTTTTTTATTAATGAACAGCATGGTGTTCTCGTACTGAAAATCGTTGAAACTGCGAATCCCGCGCACGACAAAACGGACGTTCTCCCGTTTGCACAGCTCGACGAGCAAGCCGGAAAAGGTTTTGACCTCGACGTTCTTTAAGCCGCCGACACATTTCACGATCAGTCCCGCCCTGACCGCCGCGGACGGCAAATCGGGCCGCCCCTCCTCGGCTACGGCGACGGTCAGTCGGTCGAACAGCGCCGCCGCGCGCTTGACCACGTCGAGATGACCGATCGTAAAAGGATTAAACGTTCCGGGAAATATACAATTTTTCATATACGCAAACCTATACTTTTCAGTTTTTACTTTTCGGCTTCCCGTTCAAAGAATGTCAGTCCGACAGTACCGTACACGCGTTCGTCGGCCGCGGCCGCGCCCGTCGGAACGGTCACCGGACACTCCGCCGAATGCTCCGCCACCGCCAAACCGCCTTCGGCCAACATGCCGTTTGAAAATACCTCTTTAAGTACGGGATCGTATAAGCCCTCGCGATACGGCGGGTCTATATAAATTATATCAAATTTTTCTTCCCGAAGCAACCGTAAAACATAGAAACAATCGCCGTGAATCACACGAAATTTTTCGGGCGGCGTTTTAAAGTCCGCCAACGCTTTACGGATTCCCCGCACGCGATCCGACGATTTATCGGAAAAGGTGACGCACGCCGCGCCCCGACTCAAAAATTCCAACCCCAAAAGTCCCGATCCCGCGAATAAATCCAGCACCCGCGCGCCCGGTATCCGCTCCCGCAAAATATTGAAGATATTTTCGCGGATCCGGTCGGGCGTAGGCCGCACGCCGGAATCGTTCGGCCACGCCACTTTCCGGCCGCGATATTCGCCGCCGATAATCCGCATCTATTTCTTCCCGCGTCGACCGATCCGACCCATATCCTCGAACTGTTTAATCTCTTGCTGAATCTCAACGTGCTGCCGCATTCTTAATCTCGCGCTCAAAACATAACCGACGAAATACGCCGCCGCCACAAGTACCGTGCCGGTAAAATAAAAAGCAAAAAATACGCCGCCGTTTTCAACCAACACATTGGGGGCCCCCTCCGCATTGCCCGTCAAGCCGAAACCCGTGCAAATCATGGTAATTCCCGAAAAGCCGATCTTCATGATCCCCTGAAAGACCACGCGCGCGGCGATTCCCTCCCCGGCCGACACGGGCAGAATCGCGCCCAGCAACGTGAAAACGGAATAAAACAAGACGACCGTCCCCGCCACGATGCCGGCCTTGACCATACTTGTTTCGCGCGCTTTTTTGGAAAGGGGCGCGCCGTCGGGATACGTCGATTTGTTGATACGGACATATTTGTACTCGTCGCGGGCTTGTCCCTTGCCGATGACGAACAACAGCGCACACTCGGCGGCAATAACCAAAATTCCGAAGACCACGTTCAGCGTCACGTTCGACACGAACAGCAACGCGGCGAAAAACACCATAAACAGTTTTATACCGATCAGAATCAACGCTTTTTTGGCGACAACTCCGGTGGCCTTTAAATATTCACCTGCGTTTTGTTTCATCTTCAATCCTATATGTACTCTCTCTTGACCCTCGTGCCGTGCCACGCGGTCAATATCTCATAGCCGATCGTACCGCACCGCGCGGCAAGCTCGTCGGCCGTCACGCCGTCTCCGAGGAACGTTACGGGATCATTATACCCCATGTTTGTCACATTTGTGACATCGATCATCGTCAAATCCATGCAAACCTTGCCGACGATCGGACAGCGCGCCCCGCGAACAACCGCGAAACCGTTGCCGGAGAAAGCCCGTTTATACCCATCGCCGTACCCGATCCGCGCCGCCGCCAAAAGGCAGTCCCGCGGACACGCATACGCGTTGCCGTACCCCACCTTGTCGCCCGCGGCGCACCGTTTCAACTGCGCGACGCCCGCCGTCACCCTCATCGCTGGCCGGATATGGATTTTTCCCGCGAGGTCGGGCGACGGAAAACAGCCGTACAGCACGAGCCCCGCGCGCGCCATGTCCATATGGTATCTTACGTCCCGCAGGATCGCGCCGCTGCACGCGCCGTGTTTCACGAGCCGCCCGTACGCCCGCTCGCCCAACGCTTCCCGCGCGATTCCGAGAAACCGCCGGAACTCGCCGTACTGATATTCCGCATAGTCCCCGCCCGTATCGCTCGTCGCGTAGTGCGTAAAGACGCCTTCGAGCCGGATATATTCCGAGCTTGCGGCGCGCCGCAATACGGTTTGAAATTCTCCGATATTCCCGATTCCCAAACGATGCATTCCGGTATCGACCTTGATATGCACCCGCGCGCGCTTGCCCGCCGCCCGCGCCGCCGAAATCAGGATGTCCAAATTTTCGCGATTCGCCAGCGTCAGGTTTAAATCCCGCCGCACGGCTTCCCGCGCCGCGTATTCCTCGACCGGCCCGACGATCAGGATATCCTTTCCCGCACCTTTCCCCGCCGCCGCGCTTTTATCTTGCAACAGAAACGCCTCGTCCGCGACCGCGACGCCGAAGCAATCGGCCGTATCCCGAAGCGCCGCCGCCGTTTCGCATATCCCGTGCCCGTAAGCGTCGGCCTTGACCATCGCGCAGAGCCTTGCGCCGTTCAAAAGCTGCTTGACCGCCCGCGCGTTGTCCCGCAGGGCGACGAGATCGATCGTCATGGTGGGCATGAGGATTATATATGCAAGGGACAAGAGACAAGTGACAAGTAAAGGTTTTTTGTAGGACAGATCAATAACTTGTCCCCTGTCACTTGTCAAACAGCCTCTTGTCCACGACCCGTTTCGCCTTTCCTTCCGACCGCGGCAACGAGCGCGGCTCGGCCAAACGGATGATCGGCGCAATCCCCAGCATAGCGGTCATTTCCTTTTCCAATTTCTTTTTAACGGATTCGATGCCCTTCACGGTGTCGCTGAACAGCTCCTCGCTGAGCTCCACCTGAATTTCCAGCGTGTCCAGATTGTTCACGCGGTCCACGAGGATTTGATAGTGCGGCGCGGCTTCGCGGATATTTAAAAGCACGGTTTCGATCTGTGAGGGGAACACGTTGATCCCGCGAATGATCAGCATGTCGTCCGAACGCCCCACAATCTTACCCATACGGGCGTGCGTGCGGCCGCAGGCGCAAGGCGCGCGGTCGATCGAGCAAAGGTCTTTTGTGCGGTAGCGGATCAACGGCATCCCCTCTTTGGTCAGCGTGGTGAATACCAGCTCGCCGGTTTTGCCGTTTTCCTCGATCGGCTCCAACGTTTTCGGATCAACAATCTCGGCAATAAAATGATCCTCCCACACGTGCAAGCCGTTGTGAATGGGACAATCGATTGACACCGAAGGCCCCATGATTTCCGACAAACCGTAAATGTCGAACGCCTCGATGCCGAGGCCGCGCTCTAAATTTTGACGCATTCCTTCCGTCCACGGCTCCGCGCCGAACACGCCCGTCCGTAGGGGAATATCGGCGGGCGAAATGCCCATGCGTTTCATCTCGTCGGCAATATAGGCCGCGTAGGACGGCGTGCAAGCCAGCAAATCGGCCTGTAAATCCATGATCAGCATGATCTGCCGCGCGGTGTTGCCGCTGCTTGCGGGCACGACGGCCGCGCCCAATTTCTCCGCGCCGATATGCACGCCGAGTCCCCCCGTGAACAGCCCGTATCCGTAGGCGACGTGGATCATGGATTCTCCCGTCGCCCCTGCGTTGACCAAGCAGCGCGCCATCAGTTCGCCCCAAATATCGAGGTCTTTTTTGGTGTAGCCCGCGACGGTCAGCTTGCCGGTCGTGCCGCTCGAAGCGTGTATGCGCGCTAAATCCCCGCGCTTGACGGCCATTAAACCGAACGGATAATTGTCCCGCAGGTCGCGTTTATCGTTAAAGGGCAGTTTATAGAGGTCTTTGGTACTTTTAATATCGGCGGGCCTGATTTTAGCGTCGATCATCTTTTGACGATAAGGCACGACGTTATCGTAAACGTATTTGACCTGCCGCACGAGCGATTCGTTCTGTAAATCCTCGATCGCTTTGCGCGGCATACATTCGGTCTCTCTGTCGTAATATGTAAACTTCTTATCCATTCTTCTATTATTTATTGAATTTTTAAATTGTTAGTTATTTGTTCCCCGCCTCATAGCCGGCCAACAAGGATTTCAGATTATCCCCGGCAAACTTATGGGGCGCAACGGCGGCGACGGCGGTCTTCAATTTCTCCAAATCCAACCGCAATTTGGCGGCCATATATCCGACCATGACGGTGTTGACGGTTTTCGACCCGCCCGCTTCCGCCGATATTTTGGCGGCGGGCAACTCGTAAACCTCCCGCGAATATTTGCGCAGGGTATCGACGCAGCTCTCGGGGTATTTGGCCGCGCCGATCGTCACCGTCATCGGGTCAATCCGCTCGGCATTGACGACGATCAGTCCCTCTTTTTTGAGCATATGCGCATACCTCATCGCTTCCAGCCGCTCGAACGCGAGCAACACGTCGGCCGCGCCCTCGGAAATCACCGGCGAAAAGACCTTTTCGGCGATACGGACGTGCGTCACCACGCTGCCGCCCCGTTGCGCCATGCCGTGCACCTCGGACAGCGTGCAATCCAATCCGGTTTCGGCGGCGTACTTGCCTAAAATTTTAGACGCGAACAGCGTTCCTTGACCGCCCACGCCCGCTATGAATATATCCATTAATCTCTTCTCCCTATCGCCTTGAACTTGCAGAACTCTGCGCATACCCCGCATCCCGTGCACAAGCCCTCGTCAATCGCCGCCGTTGGCGCGCCCTCTATACCGCCGCGTTCGTCCGTGCGAATCGCCGGACAGCCGAATTTCAGACACAGACGGCAGTAACGGCACAACCGATTATCCACACGGTGCTTCGCGGTCTTCTTTTCCAAAAGCACACAGGGCGCACGCGTAACGATAACCGATACGCCGTCTTGCTCTAATTCCGAAACCAACGCCCTTTCCACGGCCGCGAGCTCGTAGGCATTGACGACCGTCACGCGAGCCGCGCCGCAAGCCCTCGCGACCTCCTCGATTTTCAAAACGTTCGCGGGCGAACCGTCGATCCTTGTTCCCGTCGCGGGGTGATTCTGATGCCCGGTCATGCCCGTCGTGGCGTTATCCATGATGATGATCGTGGTGTTCAAGCCGTTGTAAACGGCGTTCACAAGGCCGGTGATCCCGCTGTGGATAAAGGTAGAGTCGCCGATGACCGCGACGCTCTTGCGGGCGGCGTCCCGCCCCCGCGCCTTCTCGAAGCCCGCCGCCATGCCGATACTCGCGCCCATACACAGGGTCGTGTCCATCGCTTCGAGCGGCGGCAGCGCGCCTAACGTATAACAACCGATATCGCCGAACACGGTCAATTTCAGTTTTTTCAAAATATGGAAAACGCTCCGGTGCGGACAGCCCGGACACAGCACGGGGGGCCTTTGCGGCAAGCCCGTTTCGGAATGCGGAACGGGCAAGGATTGATCCAACGCCCGCTTGATCAGGCCGACCGACAATTCTCCCTGCCGCGAGAACAATTCCTTGCCTTTGCAAGCAATCCCCGCCGCCTTCAACTGCTCCTCGATAAAGGGCTCCAACTCCTCGCACACGAGCAATTCCTTGACCTTTCCGGCGAATTCCTTCAATTCCCGCATCGGCAGCGGATAAACCATGCCCAATTTATACACCGACGCGTCGGGCAAGGCCTCGCGCACATAACGGTACACCGCGCCCGAACAAATCACGCCCAAAGCGTCTCCGCGGATTTCCTCGCGGTTGATATCGAAGCCGTTGGCGTCCCCGCCAAGTTTGGCCATGCGCCGTTCGACGGCGACGTGCCGCCCCTTCGCAAAGCCCGGCATCATGACGTATTTGGGAACGTCCTTTACATAGGGTTTTTCATTCCTTTCGAGGCGCGGCCCCTCGACCAAAAAGCTTTGGCTGTGAGCGACGCGCGTGGTCAAGCGCAAAATGACGGGCGTATCGTATTTTTCGGACAGTTCGAACGCGAATATCGTGAAATCCTTGCATTCCTGCGTGTCGGCGGGTTCCAGCACGGGCACGTGCGCCGACCGACCGTAAAAGCGGGTATCCTGCTCGTTCTGCGAGCTGAACATGCCGGGATCGTCGGCCACGGCGATCACCAAGCCCCCCCCCACGCCCGTATAGGAAAGCGTGAACAGCGGATCGGCGGCGACGTTTAAGCCGACGTGCTTCATCGCGGCGATCGCCCTTGCGCCGCCCACGGACGCGCCCGCGGCCACTTCGAGGGCGACCTTTTCATTGACCGACCATTCCGAAGCGATTTCAGGATAACGGCTGATGAATTCCGTGATTTCGGTACTGGGCGTGCCGGGGTACGCGCTCGCGCTCTTTACGCCCGCTTCGTATGCGCCCCGCGCCACGCCGTAATCGCCCAATGCTAATTTCTTGTTGCTCATTTTTTTTATTTTTTGTGGGGAAACCTTTTGATTAAAAAGGTTTCTCCACACCCTTTCCAAAAACTTTCAATTTTTATTTTTTACTTTCTGCCCGACCTCGGTGTGTTTCAAGGCTTCCATCCGCTCCGCCAATCTTTGCGTGGCGCCGTCCAACCTTTCCTTTGTCAGAATTTCGCCGTACAACTCGGAAAATTCGATCGACTCGCCGTAGACGAGATAATTGCGCCGGAACAGCCGCGGCCGTTTGAGCATCGCCGCGGGCACGATGGGTACCCGCGCTTTGACCGCCAGCATGACCGCGCCGTGTTGCAGAGCCAGCAATTCACCGTTCTCGCCGTCCTTGTTGCGGTGTCCTTCGGGAAACATCAGCAACGGTTTGCCCGCTTTCAGCAATTGGAGCATCCTTTTCAACGCTTTTAAGTCCGTTTTGCCCCGATCCACCGACACCGAGCCCGTACTCCATATGACGAAACGAATGAGCGGACGCCGCATCAATTCCTTTTTAGCGACAAAATACAGGCGGCGCGGGCTGTGCACGCCGATCAACATCGGATCGAAAAATCGATGATGGTTGCAACAAACGATCGCCCCCTTTCCGCGTTTAGGGAGGTTCTTTTTGTCGATGACTTTGAGCGGCCACAAAATCCAAAGCGGCAAGCTCAAAAGGAATACGCCCATGCAGTAAATAAACATCGTTTTTTTCCGAATATAATGAGTTGAAAATTGAAAGTTACGGATTTTTAACCTTAAACTTTCAGTTTTCAGTTTTCAGTTTTCCCTTAATATATGCCGCCAGCCGCTCGACGATCTCGTCGGCGGTGTTGCGCGTCGTGTCCACGGCTATAGCGTCCTCGGCCTTTTTCAGAGGCGCGAGAGCGCGGGACGAATCGTTCCGGTCGCGTTCCTCCATTTCCCGCAGCACGTCCGCGAACTGAACATCGCGACCTTTTTCCTTTAATTCCAGCGTGCGGCGGCGGGCGCGTTCCTCTATATCGGCGGTGAGAAAAAATTTGAAATCGGCGTCGGGCAGTACGAACGTGCCGATATCCCGACCGTCCAAAATGATATCGACGCGCACGGCGATCTGCCGTTGAAGCGCGGCCATTTTCAAACGAACCGAGGAATGCGCGGAAAAATCCGAAGCGGCTTTCGATACGCGATGCTCACGCATAATGGCGGAAACGTCACGACCATTCAAAAACGTCCTCTGCCCGTCGGGAGAGGATTGGACGGTCACGTCGATTTCGGCGGCAAGCCGGTCGGCGGTCGCGCCGTCGGCAGGGTCGCAGCCCCGATCCAAGGCGTACAGCACGGCGGCGCGGTACATAGCGCCGGTATCCAAATGCAAAATACCGAGTTTTTTGGCTAATTTACCTGCGACGGTGCTTTTTCCCGCACCTGCCGGTCCGTCGATCGCAATGACCATACGGAATATTATAACCTATGAAGGTCAAAGTGTAAAGTAAAAAATCCTATTTTAATGAAGAAATGCTCGACGGTATTATTTTTTTATATTAACGACAATTACGCCGCAAATCAACCCCATCCCCGCCCCGAAGAGAATATCCCACAGAATGCTCAAATCGAACGTAAAGCTCATAGCGGCCAAAGAAAAAATCAAAAACGCGAGAATAATGTAAACGATACCGAAAATCAACCCTTTCAGCCAGCCGTTCCGCCTGTCCTTAAAGGCGATCAGCGCGCCGATAAACAGCGAGATCCCTTTGATGACCTGATTGATAGGCATCAGCCAACCGTCCGATAAATTGAGAGCCTTAATCAAAAACGCCGAAAGCAGGATTAAAATTAAGGAAATCAGCACGGCGATCACCGAAGCCGTGATCAATTCCAACGTAAAACCTCTATTCCTCGCGACGCGCTCGTTCATAAAAAAATCCCTCTTTTATGACGGTGCGGACGCACCGTCTTGTCCTAATATATGAGGACAAGAGACGCGATAGAACAATTTCAGGTTTTACCGTTACTTGACTTCAAACGGCGGCTGCCCGTCGTCGGTTCCCTCTTTCGCGGGCGCGGGCACTTCTTCGTGCGTTCCTTTTTCTGCCTCGCCGTTCCGCGCAACGTCCTCCCGGATGGGCGCTTCGACCGGTTCCCGTTCCACGCCGTCGACCAAACGTTTCACTTCGTCGTCGGACGGCAGAATCGGCTGCGTCGGATCGAACGCGGGCTCATCCTTCATGATCAAGGCGATCGCGTTGATATCGAACGTCAGCGTGGTTCCACTGCCCTCGGTGCCCGTGCGGACGACAATATGCTTCTCGGTCGGGGAAATCGCGCGGATTTCCACGATCTCGCCGACGATGCCGCCGATCGTTTTGATCTTGGCGCCGGGCTTTAAACCGCTCATCATCGTGTTGACCTGCTCGCGCTGTTTCTTGCGCGTGAAGTACGGCATGATAAAGACGACGGCCACAAATACAAGCAGGATCGCCCACAGCCACCACGTATTTTTAAAATTGTCGAAAAGCCCGCCGCCCCCCGTCGCGTCGCCGCCGTCGGCCGTCGCGCAAGCCGCCGCCGTCAGCATCACGGCCAAAATCGACAGAACGGCAAAAAATTTCTTTTTAAACATTTCCTTCCTCCAAAGGTCTTGAACGTATTTTAGATTGCAAAATCAAGTTTTATCATTATACAGGGAAATTAAAATAAAAGCAACAAAAATAAGCGGTTCCCTTTTACATTCCGGTTACAATAATATCCATTTTGTCCCCTCTTATCTTTTGACACAAAATAAAAAAAGCGGTATACTATGTGTAGGGTATGAATAAAATCTGCAAATTCATCACCGAAAAATGGTACATATTTACCGGCGTGTTTGTCGTCCTGTTGGCCGTCAGCGTTTGGCTGATCCCTAAGGTCGCGATTATCTATGATTTAACGCACTTTCTGCCCGAAGATTCGGAAACGCAGGTCGCGCTTTCTATCACTGCGGACGAGTTCGGCGCGTTCACCACGGCTCAAATCATGTTGAACGGAACCGACGCCGACCGACAGGCGAAAAAGCTTGCGGACGAGATCAACAACCCCGCCGATCCCGCCGCTCAAATTCCCGGCCTGATCCGCGCGCTGTTCGACGAAAACGCCGACGTCAAAACCCAAACCGAATATGGAACCGTAGCCCTGATCAACGTCATGTTCGAGGGGGCTTCCTCGTCGCAAACCGTTCAAACGGGCTTGGAGAAAATAAAGGATATCCTGCAAACGGGCTACGGATACGACGAGCAAAACCAATCGGCCGGTTCCGTAGCTTTGGCGGGCCCGATCGTCACCGATCGTTATTTGCGTGAAACGATCTCGCAGCAAATGCTGATCATGCTGCTTGTCGCGATTCCGATCATCATGCTGATTTTATTTCTGACCTCGCATTCCTTGATCGAACCGTTGGTCTTTTTGATCGTCCTCGGCTTTGCCGCCGTCATCAACATGGGCACGAATTATTTTTTAGGCGGCATTTCCTACGTCACGCATTCGATCGCCGTCATCTTACAGCTTGCCCTCGCGATGGACTATGCCATCATCTTTCTGCACCGCTACCGCGAGCAACGATTAGAACACCCTTGCCGCGAAGCCGTCGCCCTCGCCCTGCGAAAGAGCATCCTCTCAATTTCGGCTAGCTGCCTGACCACCATAGCCGGTTTGATCGCGATTATGTTCATGCGCTTGCGGATCGGCTACGATATCGGCATGGTGCTGACCAAAGGCATCGTCGTCAGTTTGCTGTCGGTTTTTTTATTCATGCCCGGCATCATCGTTCTGTTCAACCGCGCCTTGGAAAAGACCGTGCACCGGCCTTGGATCCCCAAAATGACCTTTATCCCCCGCGCCTCGCTGAAAATCAAATCGGTCGTGCCGCTCTTGCTCACCGGCCTGATCATCGTCGCCTTTATCTTTCAGTTAAAGACGCCGATCGGCTTTGCCGACGAGCTGATCACCTATGAGCCGCAAATCAAAATCAATAAAGTGTTCGGCACGTCCTCGCAGCTTTGCGTTTTGGTTCCGAAGGGCGACCACGAAAAGGAAATCAAACTTGCAAACACGCTGAACGGATTGGAAGTGAATGGCGCGAAAGTTCTCGGCAGTCCGCAATCCTTGATGGGCGAATTGGCGAAGCATCCGCTTGACCCGACCGGCACGCTCTCTTATACGGCCGCCGACAAATTTTCCACCGCGACCTTCGGGATCGTACTCGTCGGCATGGGCGCGGATCCGATCACCGATCTCGGACTGTCGACGACCGCGTTTCAACTCTATTGCGACGCGCACGCGATCTCTTACCGGCCGATTTGGGATGCCCTCACCGTGCAACTATATTTTCCCGATCTCGTGACGGCGTTGCTTTCGGACAAGATGCTCGAAGCGCATCCAAGCAGCGTGTTTTTACAAGCCTTGCATTCGGG
>BNZQ01000041.1 GCA_026001225.1 Clostridia bacterium | reverse complement strand
TCGTGTCGCTCGGCCGGTATTATTTGGCGGCCAACGCAGAAGGCTTCGACGGGGTAACGAATTTGTCAGGAGCGAATCAAGAATGAGTGCGAAAGAGTTAAAGATTTTGCCCTTGATCCGCGCCGTATTCAGCGAGGTCAATCCGATCCCCGTCAAGACCGCAATGAATTTAATGGGCTTGAACGCCGGAATCCCCCGCTTACCGCTGACCGAGGCGGAGCCGGCGACCGTGCAAGCGTTGGAAACGGAAATGAAAAAATTGGGAATCATTTAACCTTAATTTTCATCTTTCATTTTTCAATTCATGAGAGGAGTCACATAGAATGTTAAATATCGTCATCAACGGCGTATCCGGCAAAATGGGCGCGGCTCTGTTGGAAACCGCGCGCGAACTGCCCGACGTCCGGATCGTGGGCGGCGTGGACGCCGTAAAAAAAGAGGGCTTGCCTTGCCCGTTTTATACCGAATTGGAAAAAGTTACGGGCAAAGCCGATTGCATTATAGATTTCTCCCGCCCCGCCGCGCTGCCGTCCATGTTGAATTACGCGGTGAGAAACAACGTTCCCGTGGTCTTATGCACGACCGGTTACGACGCGGCGCAACTGCAAGAAATCGAAACCGCCGCAAAAAAGATACCGATTTTGAAATCGGGTAATATGAGCTTGGGGGTCAACGTCGTTTGCGAGCTGATCAAAAAAGCGGCGGCGGCTTTGAGCGGTTTCGATATCGAGATCACGGAAACGCACCACAACCAAAAACAGGACGCCCCCAGCGGCACCGCCCTGATGATGGCCGACGCCGCCAACGCGGGGCTGAAAGACAAGAAAAAACTGGTCTACGGCAGAAGCCCCGAAAGCGGCAAGCGCGGCGCGGACGAACTCGGAATGCATTCTTTGCGCGGCGGCACGGTCGTGGGCGAGCACGAGATTTCCTTTTTCGGCCCCGACGAGGTCGTCACGGTCAAGCATTCGGCCTTTTCGAGAAAGATATTCGCGGCGGGCGCGTTTCACGCGGCGCGGTTTCTGATCGGGAAAAAAGCGGGATTGTACGGCATGGGGGACGTGATTAAGTAATTTTCACTATTTAATTGAGATTATCGTTTGTATGAACTATTAACTTTTCCTCTACTACTTTATAGTTGTTACTTATTACGTTCAGATGAAAATCAACGGCTTTTTTGAATTCCACATTTTTTTCTTCCTTGAGAAGTTTGCCCTCTTCTATAAAGTAAACAAATTCTCGCGCAAGGTTATGTATAGTCTCTTGCTTATTTGTTCAATTAGAAAGAAATAATAGTCTTGTTGTGCCAACACTAATATCTTTGCGGAAGGGTGTATTATTTTACTTGCTTCCCTATAAGCCTGAAATCGTTCCGATTGTTGCGCAAATTTTTGTAAACCATTTCTAAAATCCAATCTACATTTTCCGTGATTCCACTCATCTCGAAAATCTTTTATTGCCAATAACCAGCCATAATTGACAAAGCTACGCTCAAAATCAAGCTTCTCTTTATAGTTCATTGTTTCAATTTTGTCCTTATAAAGGGATTTTTCTTTATCTAACTTTTCTTTTAATTCAGAATTGTCGCCATATTCCAAATTATAAAACTCTTGATAATTATAATACTTTTCACTAACCTCACTTTCCGCATGATTAAGTGTAATAATAACACATTCAATTTCATGCAACTGCCGCCATAAAGTTATTGCATTGATATTGTAACTTGCGCCTATCAAATTTAACATAGCTTTTATTGTGATAAATGCAGTTTGAAACAAACCCCTTAAAATATCTGCTTTTATACTTGGTCTATCTATTATTACAAGATATTCTAAAAGACAATTTGATAAAATACAATATCCTAAAACTTCCGGTGAAACCGCCGCAGTGAAAGAACGCACATTCATTTGACCATGTTCATTACAAATAACAGAGGCTGAAATCTTATTTATCAATTCTTTCTGATAGTCGCTACTTTTTTGCAGACGCGCACGTTCGTCGTCATCGAGATGTGAAGTGAAAAAAAGATGATAATAATATATGTATTCTGTAAATTTATTTATACTTACGATAGAATCCATTTGATCGGGAGACTTGTTTCTTTGGGAAAGTTTTGAATTATATGCTTCCATTACACGTGGAAGCATATTACGAACAAATCCTTTTTTAACTTTATTAATTGTTTCTGATTGCAATGGTTGCAATCTTTTCCACTCCGCTTCAAAAAATTTGTCAATTATATCATTATAAAATTTTTGCATATTATCTACGAGTGTTTGTACATTATCTAACAAAATATTACCCTCTTGTATTTATAATTTTATTTACTCCACGTAGTCGAATTCAATATCCAAAATTTTCACCGTGTCGCCGTTTTGCAGTCCTTGACGTTTTAATTCGTCCATGACGCCGCGCTTGTTTAAGGCCTGCTGAAACCACGCGAAGGATTCGGGATCGTTGATCACGACCGTGCGGGCCAGCTTCTCCGCCGCGCCGCCCGTGACCTTGAACATGCCGTCCTCGCGTTTGATCTCAAACGTGTCCTCTTTGGGGCGTTCCAAGACCGCGCTTTCCGAAAATTCGGGCGCGGGCTTTTTGCGCAAAGCCTTCAATTTTTTGTAAACCGCGTCCAGCATGGGCTTGATCCCCGCCCCCGTCGCCGCCGAGATCGGGCAGAGTACGGCCGTTTTTTTCTTTAATTTGGCGAGGAACGCCAAAACGGCGGGATGCGTTTGCCACGTTGACAGTTGAGCGTGGACAGTCGACAGCTGACAGTTATCGGCCTTATCCTTATTCGGTTGAGATTCTTCACTCACGGAAGAATGACACTCCTTTAACTGACCACTGACCACTGACCACTGATCACTACCCTTTAATTGTGCATTGTCACCGTCCCACGGCAGCAAATCGCATTTGTTCAATACGATGATTTCGGGCAATTTGGCCAGAACCTTGCTGTAGGCTTTTAATTCCTTGCGCACCGCAAGGTAATCCCCGTAGGGGTCGCGCCCCTCGCTGCCCGCGATATCCACGACGTGCAGCAGCAGGCGCACGCGCTCGATATGCCGCAGGAATTCAAACCCGAGGCCCGCCCCGTGCGCCGCGCCCTCGATCAGACCGGGAATGTCCGCGACGACAAAACCGTCGTCGTAATACCGTACGACGCCCAAATTCGGGGAAAGCGTGGTAAAATGATAGTCCGCGACCTTAGGGTGCGCGTCGCTGATCATCGACAGAATCAAGGATTTGCCCACGCTGGGAAAGCCGATCAGCCCCGCGTCGGCGATCGTTTTCAATTCCAAAATCACCGAATGAACCTCGGTCGTTTCACCGAGCTGACTGAAATTGGGCGCGCGGCGCGTGCTCGTGGTGTAATACTTGTTGCCGTGGCCGCCGTTTCCGCCCCGCAGGACGCTCTTTTCCTCGCCTTCCTTTAACAAGTCGGCGATGATATTGCCCTCTAAATCCTTGATCACCGTTCCGCAGGGCACGCGGATCATCATATCCGCGCCGTTCTTGCCGGTGCGGTTTTGCTGTTCGCCCTTGCCGCCGTCGCCCGCGAGATAGGAGGATTTGTATTTGAAATCGAGTAAGGTGGACATGCCGCCGTCGGCGCGGAAAATCACGTCGCCGCCCTTGCCGCCGTCGCCCCCGTCCGGCCCGCCGAGGTTGACCAGTTTGGAGGAGTAAAACGTTTTCGCGCCGTTGCCGCCGTTGCCGGCCTTTAATTTAATTTTTACTATATCTATAAACATTTCGCCGTCACATCTCGGGTGTGATAGGAACTGCGTGCGGTCAGTCGGCTCGGTCGCGTAGGTCTGACTACGCTCCTTTCGCCGACATGCCCGCCAGCCGTCCCTCTGACACCCAATCTGCGACGGCTACGCATTTCCTTTATAGAGAATTGCCTTTATGTCTGTTTTTTATCGGTTTTACTGTATTCTATAATCGAAGCGGCGGCGGTTCTCCCCGCGCCCATGGCCAAAATGACCGTGGCCGCGCCGGTCACGGCGTCGCCGCCCGCGTAGACGCCCGGAATCGAGGTCGCGCCTTTTTCGTCTACGATAATCGTGCCCTTTTCCGTTACCTTTAAATCCGGCGCGCTGTCCTTGATCAAGGGGTTCGGGCTGGTGCCGACCGCCACGATCGCCGTTTCGCAGGGAATCTCGAAGTCGCTGTCCGGGATCACGACGGGCCGCCGCCGGCCGCTCGCGTCGGGCGCGCCCAGCTCGCAGCGCACGCACTTGACCGCGCGCACTCTGCCGTTTTCGCCCACGATTTCAAGAGGCGCGGTTAAAAGCTCGAATACGATTCCTTCCTCCTCCGCGTGGCGGATTTCCTCCTTGCGGGCGGGCATTTCCTCTCGGCCGCGCCGATAGACGATGCTGACCCTGTCCGCGCCCAAACGCAAGGCCGTGCGGGCCGCGTCCATAGCGACGTTGCCCGCGCCGAACACCGTCACGCGCCCGCCGCGCGCCACGGGCGTCGGGCTGTCCGGATCGTAAGCGCGCATCAGGTTGACGCGCGTCAAATACTCGTTGGCCGAGTACACGCCGTTCAAACTCTCGCCCGGGATATTTAAAAATTGCGGCAAGCCCGCGCCCGAACCGATAAACACCGCGTCGAATTTTTCCAGAAGCTGCGGCAGAGTGATCGTTTTCCCGATCACGGTGTTCAATTCGAGTTGGACGCCGAGAGAAAGCAGCTTGCCGATCTCTTTTTGCACGAGGGATTTGGGCAAGCGGAATTCGGGGATGCCGTAGACCAACACGCCGCCCGCCAAGTGGAAGGCCTCGTATACCGTCACGGAAAGGCCCGCCGCCGCGCAATCGGCCGCGCATGTCAAAGAGGACGGGCCGCTGCCCACGACCGCCACGCGGCCCTTTAACGAGCCTTTCGGCGGCGTTTGCTCCGGCCCGTGCTCGAGGGCGTAGTCGGCCGCGTACCGTTCCAACGCGCCGATCGACACCGGGCCCTCCATACGGGCGCGGATACACAGCTTTTCGCACTGCTCCTCTTGCGGGCAAACGCGGCCGCAGACGGCGGGCAGGTTGTTGGTTTCGCGGATCACGGCCGCCGCGCCGAGAGGATCGCCCCCGGCGAGTTTGCCGATAAATTCGGGTATCTTGACCGCGACCGGACAGCCGTTTACGCAAGGCGCGTTCTTACATTTCAAACAACGCTTGGCCTCTGCGATTGCCGTTTCGGGGTCGAAGTTGTAGACCGGCTCGGTGAAGTTCTTCGCCCGGACTTTTGGGTCTTGTTCTTTTTGATGATGACGTTCGATCTTCATGATGTCCTTTTTTGCGGGTTCCCCGCGCCCCTTTCCAAAAACTTTAGCTTGTTTTATGATTTGTGCAAATATACCGTTCGTTGTGCTTCTATGTCCTCCGAACGAACTTCTGTGTCATTCCGAATGAACGCATGTGTCATTCCGAACGAAGCGAAGAATCTCAACCGTTAACTTTTAATTTGCAAAGGTGCGCCGCTTCCTGTTCCCGATAATTTCCCGACCGATTGATCGCCGTGTCCCAATCGATCAAATGCCCGTCGAATTCGGGGCCGTGCACGCAGGCGTAAAGGGCTTTGCCGCCCACGCTCACGCGGCAGCCGCCGCACATGCCCGTCCCGTCCACCATCGTCGCGTTCATGCTGACGACCGTATGCACGCCGTATTGTTTGGTCAATTCGCACACCGCGCGCATCATCGGCATCGGCCCGACGGCGAACACGGCGTCGTATCGCGCGTTGTCCAATACTTCCTTCAGCACGTCGGTCACAAAGCCTTTGCGCCCGTAGCTTCCGTCGTCGGTGGCGATATATAAATTCCGCGCCGCCGCTTTAAATTCGGTCTCGTACATGATCAAAGACTTGTTGCGCGCGCCGACAATCACGTCGGCGGGTTTTCCGATCGATTTCAAAAATTTAGCCTGCGGATAAATCACCGCCGCGCCGATCCCGCCGCCGACCATGACGGTTTTTTTGAACTCGGTCAAATCGGTCGGGCGCCCCAACGGCCCCACGAAATCCCGGATAGTTTCGCCCTCGCTTTTTTGCGCGAGCAGTTTGGTGGAATATCCCACCGTCTGCACGAGAATCGTGACCGTGCCTTTTTCCTTATCCATGTCGCAGATCGTGAACGGCACGCGCTCGCCGTCCCCGTCCACGCGCAAAATGATGAACTGCCCGGGCTTTGCGTTCAGCGTCACCGCGGGCGCGTCGATCACGAATTCGACGATGTTTTCGGCCAAGATGCGTTTTTTGATGATTTTGTACATATTCTTCTTCCTAATCCAATCGGTCAATCAGTTGTCCGGCTTCAAGATTTACGAGCGACCTCGTTTCCCGTGCTTTCATGAAAGCGTCAAAATATCTATCGCATTCCGTTCCAAAGCATTCCTGCCAGCCTTTGTACTGTTCCTCGATAATCCGTGCGCTTTTACAGGCTACCGACAACAGATAAGACGATCCGCAATTCCACAATTCAAACACTATCTGAATATCGCCGTTTTTCCATTCGACGATTTCTTCGTATAGATACTCGTCCGGCTTTATAAACCGTGTTTTATGAATTTTGCCGTATTCGTCTATCGTATTATAGGACAAATGCCGGATTTCCTCAAAAACGATCGTCAAGAAAAACGCTGTTTCGCGCGGCAACGTCAATTTTTTCTTTTCGGCAAGGATATACGCAAAATCCGCCGCGCCTATATCGTTTAATTTGAAAATCAAATTTTTATGATCCTTTTTACAAATCACAACACGACTGTCGTGCAATCCGCCGGGAAAATATCGTTTTGCCGCCCCCATGAGCGGACGAAAAGCTGTCAGCCTTTTCTCATACGCTTGCGAAACGGCAAGATTTTCCTCCGGCGTTTCGCGACAAACCATCGTCGGCGCCAAGTATTTGATATTATCGGTATACGTTATTTCCATAACAAATTTATTTTTTACTTTTCGCCGTATAGTATTCGCAGTATTGTCGTACGCCGCATTCGGCGCACAGCGGCCGTTGCGACTTGCAGGTATAGCGGCCCAAAAACAACAGCAGATGATGCGAATCGGCGTACAGTTTGGGATCGATCGCGTCCCGCAGCTGCATTTCGGTATCGTAGACGTTATCGGCGCGCGCCAAACCCAGCCGGTTGGAAACGCGGAACACGTGCGTGTCCACGGCGATAGCTTGTCCCCGGAAAGCGACCGCGTAAACCACATTGGCGGTCTTGCGCCCCACGCCCGCCAATGTCATCAAGTCGGCGATATTATCCGGCACTTTGCCGCCGAAACGTTCTATGATATCCCGCGACGCGGCGATGAGATGCCGGGCTTTCATATTGTAAAAGCCGCAGGAATGAATGATGCGTTTCAATTCCTCCTCCTCGATCGCGGCCATTTCGGCGGGTCCGGGATATTTCTCAAACAGGCCGGGCGTAACCTGATTGACGCGTTTATCGGTGCATTGCGCGCTCAAGATCACCGCCGTGAGCAACTGAAAAGGCGTACCGAAATCCAATTCGCACACCGCGTCGGGGTAGGTTTGCCGTAAGATATCTAAAATCGTCGCTACGCATTCGGTCATATATATAGTATACTAAATTTCCTTATAAATTGCAAATCAAAAGGAGTGGACTACAGAGGACGGACCAGACGAGACATTATATTTTATCCGCCGTTATTTTCTTTCCCGTTCGCGTAATCTTGAAAAAACCGATCAAACCGCCGAAATTCCCTTTGTACATCAGCCTTTGCATATAGGCGTGAACCTCGGGAGTATAACTGACCGATATACCGCAAGGCGTCCCCGCCTCGCGCGGAGTGTTGACGATACTGCAAGGCACATGATTCTGCTTCGCGGCCTGAAACAGCTTCATAGTTTGCGCGCGAGACCGGAAAGCCGCAATAATGGTAATTGAGTTCATTTTTTTGCTCCTTCTTATGTATCGCGCGCGGATTTTGGGCGGGCGGGATTCCGCGGACGCTAAAGCGTCTTCTTGAGCCTACTCAAAGGTCGGAGATTTCTCCGCTCGCTTCGCTCAAAGGCAATCATAACGGCTACCGTCTGCTTTTCGCTTCTCGCTTAATATGTGTGTCATATCAATATATGCCGTAAATATAATATAAGGTGATTTATTTCGATAACGCCGCCACCACCGACGTGAAACCGGATTGGGTCGTGAACGCGGTCAAAAATACTTTAAAATATATCAGCTTTAACCCCGGCCGGAGCGGACATGCCGCCGCGATGCGCGCCGCCTATTTGGTCAGCGACACGCGCTGCAAATGCGCGGATTTTTTTAATTGCGCCAATCCCGAGCTGGTCGCGTTCACCTATAACTGTACCGACGCGCTCAATATGGCGATCCACGGCGCGGCCGAGAACGGCCACGTCATCACCACCGCCAACGAACACAATTCGGTCTTGCGTCCGCTGTTCGAGCTGGAAAAGCGCCGGATCATCCGCTTGACCGTGCTGGCGCCCGACGGCGAGGGCCGCGTCACTCCCAAAATGATTTTGGACAATCTGCGTCCCGACACCTTTCTGGTGTGCGTCAACCACGTCGGCAACGTCACCGGCGCGGTTTCGCCGATCGAGGATATCGGCAAGATCACCCGCCCCCGCGACATTCTGTTTATGGTCGATTCGGCCCAAAGCGCGGGGCATTATCCGATCGATATGACCGCGATGAAAATTGATTTATTGGCCGTCGCGGGGCATAAAGGTCTGCACGGACCGCAGGGCGTCGGCGCGCTCATCATGAGCGAATACGCGAAAATCCGTCCAACGCGTTTCGGGGGCACCGGCACGGATTCCCAAAACGTCTATCATCCCTCTACCCCCCCCGAAGCGTTCGAGGCGGGAACGGCAGGCACGCCGATGATCGCGGGCTTGAACGGCGCGATCCGCTGGACGATAAAACACCGCGCCGAACACAGCGCGGCGATTGAAAAACTGTCGTCGTTTATGTTGGGCGAGCTGTATAAAATGCGCAACGTCAAAGTGTACACGCCGAAAAACAATACGAGCGGAATCGTATCCTTTAATATCCACAATATGAATTCGGCGGACGTTTGCAATATTTTGAACGGCGAGTACGGGATTTGCGTGCGCGGCGGCTTGCATTGCGCCCCCCTCATTCACCGGCATTTGGGGACGGCCGACCTCGGCGGAATCGTCCGCGCAAGTTTAAGCGGCTTCAATACCGAGGCGGAAGCGGCGTTCTTTTTGAAAGCGGTCGAGGAGATCGCGAATTAGAGGAACGAACCCTCACATCTCAAAACCCCGTTGCGGCGGCCAATCCGCTTCCTTCCGAATTTCTGTCAAACCGGATGCTTTTCGCGTTTTTCATTAGGATTTTTTTAATTTGATCGGGCGTCAGCTCCGGCTGTTTGCACAGCATTAGGCACGCCAAACCCGCGACCATCGGAGCCGCGATGCTGGTGCCGCTCATACGGCTGTAATAGCTTTCGTCGTCGTTGGACACGCCGACGATGTTGACGGCCGGGGCAATAATGTCGGGCTTAATCAGATTCCCCACGGGGCCGCGGCTGGAAAAATCTGCGACCTTATAGGGCGTCCGGCGGGCGTCCATGCCGCCTACCGTCAAAATAACCGAGCTTGTGCCCGGGGATTTGATCGTTTCGGGCTTCGGGCCGTTGTTGCCCGCCGCCGCCACCACGGTGATCCCCTTGTCCCAAAGCGCTTCCGCGCCGTCCACGAGCGGATCGCGTCCCTGCGGTTTATCGCTGCCGAACGACATACAGACAACGCGGATCTTGTATTCCTCCGCGTGGGAATATACCCATTGCATCGCCTCCAAAATGCCGAACGCCCCGCCCTCTCCGTTTTTATCCATGGCGCGCAGGGCCACGAGCCCGGCTTGCGGGGCGACGCCCTTATACAGACCGCTGGACTTCAGGCCGTTGCCCAAAGCGACGCCCGCGACAAATGTTCCGTGGCCGTTGTCGTCGTAAGGGCTTTCCCGGCGTCCGATAAAATCGACGAACGCGAGCAAGCGGTTTTCGGGCAGCATAAAATCGAAATGCGGATAAAAGCCGGTGTCGATGACCGCGGCGGTCACCCCTTGCCCGTAAATCCCGGCGGCGTGCAAGGCGTCTATATCCAAAATGCCGCGCGCCGTATGGATTTGAACCGAAGCGACGGAATGCGCGGCAACGGCTTCGATAAAGCCGAGGGCGGCGACCGGAACGGCGTTTTCGGGCATACGGACGCCGTACGCACCGATAAAAGGAAACTCATGCAAAATCGGTATCTCTCGGGCACGCAGCTCCGCGCCGCACGGGGCGTATTCTTTCGCATATATGATTCTTTCGTTCATTGCTCTCCGTGCCTACCGTTTCAAATTTAGTTCCATCTTTTCGTTTTCCGCAAATACTCGTCCATCGAATTATGTATCCTGTCGGGCGCGATATGCTTGATCGGCCGCAATTCCTTGATCGGCTTTTTTTCGGGCGCGCTTTGCGTTTGCGCCGCCCCCCCCGCCGCGCCCGCATTCGCGCCGCTTCCTCCTCTCATCGCTTGCATAGCTTGCATAAGGCCCATGAGCTGCCCCATTTGCCCGCTGCTGCTGCCGCCGCCCATCATATTCATCAGCATCTCCATGGGATTGCCGCCTTTTTCCGACAGCGCTTTCATCATGCCGCCGTAATCGGCCCCGCCGCCGGCACCGTTCCCGCTGCCGTTCGCACCGCCGCCCATCATCATAAATAAAGGTAAGATATCCTGTAAGTTCATCACACTTATATATATATTCCGAATATGATAGTAGAGTGCGTCATTCCCGCGAAAGGAGGAACGGCGCTTGACGGCCAATGAGGTGAAATATGGGTAAAGATTTCAGAACGCATTCCAAAAACTATGATGGAAATCCTGACAAGAAAACAGATGTCAAATACGAGGATCTGCCGCCGGAAGGGCGGCAAGAATACGACCGTTTAAAAAAGACGGCCTCCAAATATGAGGGCAAGTCCGAGTCCGAGCTCATGAGCGAGCTCATGAAAAAAGTAGCGCAAGGGAAAAAGGACGGCTCGTTCAGCGCCGCCGAGATCGAGCGGTTCGCGGGGCAATTGGGGCCTATGCTGAACGCCGGGCAACAGGCGCGGCTGCAATCGCTGATCAAAATGATTCAGTAGAATGCAATGGCCTATCTTTTCTTTTTCGGCAGCGGCGTTATCCGTTCCATAAGCGCGGCAAGCGCGCGCATAAATTCCCGGTCGTCAACGTTCTCGATAATATAGTGCGGTTTCGCGGACGGATACGGCGGCCCCATCGGCTTGTCTTTTAAAAATTCCGCATTTTCCGGCAGCGGTTTAATGAACAGCGTATCACCGCACACCAAAAAGACCGGCTTCGCGTTGCAATAGATCATGTATTCGCCGAACATTTTCTTGTACCCCACGTCGCCCGCGCCGCGGATTTGATCGACAAGAAATTCAATTGTAGATGGATTTGTAGCCATTTTAGTTATCCCCCGCTTTTTGCGTAAACGTCAAAACATATCCGTTATTGTCGGCGGCGGCGAACTCGTCCGCGCCGTAAAAGGTTTTGTGTATCCCGCGCAAAATCCTGCATTTGCCTTTCAGTTCTTCGTATAAGCCGCCGAGGCTGTCGACCGCGATATAGAGCGTCGCCGACGGCCGGACTTTTTGCGCCTTTAAAATCGGATATTCCTCCGTCAGACCGCGCCTTTCCTGGAACATGAGCGATAAGCCGTCCTTGGCTAAAATGGCAAATTGCAGCCCTCCGTCCTTTCCGGGAACGGAAGCCGTAACCGAAAAGCCCAGTACGCCGCGGTAGAACGCGACGGATTCGTCCACGCTTTCCGTCATCAAATTCGTCGTCATGCTTGCATACATAAAAATTCTCCTTTTTTAAAGGATACCCGATAAAAGGAAAAAAGTATTGTAAAAACGCGCCAATACGACCGGCGGCGCGCGGCTAATCCGAATACCGCCGCACCAATTCCATGGGCGTCAGCCCGATATGCCGCTTGAAGTCCTTGATCATATGCGCTTGATCGTAATAGGAATCCCCGTAACGGTCCGCGCGGGAAGCCGCGCCCGCCGCTTCCCCGCGATCCGGCTTGTCCGGCAGCAACGACGCCAAATGCCGCTGAAACCGCAGAATGCAAAGCGCCGTTTTCGGCGTCAAGCCGAACCGCCGCAGAAACAGCCGCTGGCATTGCCGGAGGCTGAAATGCAGCTCCCGGCAAAGCTCCTCCGCCGTGCAAGGCGGCTCTCCGCTCAGCCTGTCGAAAAGCGACGTGAATGGATCCGGCGTTTTATTCCGAGCCAATCCCGCGATATATTCCTTGAACCGTTCCTTCGCCCCGTCGAAAGAGAGCGCAAAGAAGCCTTTCGCGTCAAACGCCTTATCGACTGAAATCAGGGGCAGAAACGTATCCATCGCCCGCGCCGCGGGTAAACCCGTCAGCTGATAAAACGCGCCGGGCTTGAGCCGCGCGCCCATAAAACGGCCCGGCATTCGGATCGTATACTGAAAATCGGTTTTGCTCATCCCTGCGAAGCCGATTTGTTTTCCGTCAAAATCGGCCACAAGGTCGATGCAGCCGTCGGTTACGATGACGTTTTCCACCGCCGCCGCCCGCTCCCCGCGCGGCCGCATTTCCCAAAAACAAATCACAAAATCCCGCAAGGACGGCGCGGCTTCCTCCGAATACGCGACGGCCTCGGAAAAAGGCCGGCTTAAAACATACGGGATTTGTATCGGATAATACATACCGTCATTTCTCCGCGCCTTTCTTTTTCATCTTGATTTTGCGCAGTACGGCGTTTCCCGCTTTTTTAATCCTATCCTGAAAAAAGACCAACAGCGACAAGCCCGCCGTCAGACCGACGAACACACCGCCGATCCGAAAACCCAGCTTCATAAAGAGGCTTCCGGGCAGCATCTCGATCAAAATATCGTCCCATTGAAGCGCCCAATCCTCGTTGGAAAACAGCACGTGATGGAAGAAATCGAAAGCGCTCTCAAAATCCGCCAGCATTGCGATAAACGCCGCCGCCATCAGCCCTCCGAGCGCGCACAAAAACACGGCCGCGAACCGTTTGAAATTCTCCCCTTTCCGCAGCTTGAGCATCGCCCATACGCACAGCGGAATGAAAAACATCCCCGCGATCATCATCACGCGGATCGCGGTAAAGATCGCTTTGACGTCCTTCATATGACGCGGCTGGATATCGCGGTCCTCCTCCGGCCCCGTGTCGCGCAAGAAAACATGAGCTTCCCCGCCGTCCGGCATAACGACGACGGTATCCAAATATTCCCGCCCGTCGCCCATTAAATACTTCAGCGTGTCGTCCATGACGTATTCGAGCTGCTCTTCCGTGAGGCTGTGGGAATTCAGCGCGGCGGCTTCGTTAGCGATCCGTTCGCGGCGGTAAAAGCTCCGCGGCAGCGCCATGGAAAACAAGCTGATCCCGATCAGCTCAAAGACCAAAAAAAGGCCGAGAATGAGAGCGGATAGAATGTATAACGCTTTTTTCATTGTGCGATCCTTATATGTTTCAGTAAAAGGTGACATCAATACGACGTTTCTATGTGCAAATCGATCGTCGCCTTGAATGAATTCCACGGAACCGTATCCACCGGCGGGCAAGCCTTAAATACCATCGTCTTCTTTGTGACGGGATGCGGAAACCGCAAGGAATACGCGAACAGCGCGAGGTTGCCGCCCGCCGCCCTTTGCCCGCCGTAGCGCACGTCGCCGTAGATCGGCGTCCGCATGGAATTCATCTGTACGCGCGCCTGATGGCTTCTTCCGGTCAAGAGATCGATATCCACGAGCGTGAACCCGTCCGCGCTTTTTAGGGCTTTATAGTCCAGCTCCGCCCGTTTAGCGCCGTCGGTACCGGACGGCACGATCGAAACGTTGTTTTTTTGTTCGTCCTTTAAGAGGAAATGAACGAGCTTTCCCGCCGGATTTTGAGGCGTGCCCAGCACGACCGCGAAATACTTTTTTTCAAACCCGCCTTCGCGCACGGTCTCGGACAGACGGCCCGCCGCCTTATCGGTTTTGGCAAACACCATAACGCCCGACGCGGGCCTGTCCAGCCGATGGATCAGCCCCAAATACGCCGCGCCCGGTTTACGGTATTTTTCAACCAGGTACGCTTTAACAGCGTTCAGAAAATCGGGGTCACCGCTGGCGTCCTCCTGCGTCGGCATGTTCGCCGGCTTGACGGCCACGATGACGTGATTGTCTTCATACATGATATCGAAGTTTTGCATTTTATTTTTACAGAAACCCTTTTTGCAAAAAGCTTTCCGCACCCTTTCAAAAACTTTAACGGACAGCCGGAAGATGTAAGAGAGGTATAATCCGAGATTTAAAAGATACGCAAGCCCGACGCGCCGCAAGGCAGCACGATCCCTTTTTCCTCGGTGGGTAGGATGACCTCGTAACACTCTGCCGGCGCGCCGGATTTTTTCAAGCCGATATTCAGCAGGTTGGACAAAACAGAGGGCTGCAAGCCCGTCGTGTAGCTGTTGACGAGAAAGAATAAAGGCCGGTCGGACAGGAGCTTGCCGCATTCGGAAATTAAAGCGGGCAAGCCGTCCTCCAATTTCCAGACCTCGCCGCCCGGGCCGCGTCCGAAACTGGGCGGATCCATGATCACCGCGTCATACCGCTTGCCGCGCCGGATTTCCCGCGCGACGAATTTAAAGCAGTCGTCCACGATCAAGCGCAAGTTTTCGCGGTTCAGCTTGGACAGATCGGCGTTTTCGCCCGCCCTGTCCGTCATCGCCTTGGCCGCGTCCACGTGGCAGACCGACGCCCCCGCCGCCAAAGCCGCCAGCGTCGCGCCGCCCGTATACGCGAAAAGGTTCAACACATTCACGGGCCGCCCCGTGCCGCGCACAAGGTCGATAATCCGCCGCCAATTCACCGCCTGTTCGGGGAACAAACCGGTGTGTTTAAAGCCCATGGGTTTTAGTTTGAATTTCAGCCGTACGTCCTTATACTCCCACGCGATCGCCCATTCGGCGGGAAAGGCTTTCAAGGTTCGCCAACGCCCGCCGCCCTCGGCGCTTCGGTCATAGACGGCGTGCAAGCCCGGATACGTTTCAAACTCGAAAGATGCGGGCCAAATCGCCTGCGGATCGGGACGCAGCAATTTAACGCCCGCCCAGTCCTCCAATTTCCGGCCGCCGCCGGACGCAAGGATTTTATAGTCTTTAAATTCCGCAATTTTCATAGTGTGAGCGGCCGGTACACAGCGTCCAATTCAGGTTTCTGAAAAATACGCACATTCCTCAGTTCTTTTCAGGTTTGGTTTCCAGTTTTATTTCATAGTCGCCTAAATGCCGGATTTTGAAACCGTTCTTCTTGTATTCGGCATAATCGAAAGCGTTCAATTCGTCTATAGCCAATTTGTGGAACTCGTAAAAATTCCTCCACCACGCGTAGCCGCTGCCGAGTTCCGCAT
>BNZQ01000040.1 GCA_026001225.1 Clostridia bacterium | reverse complement strand
AGCTGCAAAACGCTATCGACAGCGCCAACGCCGCCAACCGCGCAAAATCCGAATTTCTGGCCAACATGTCGCACGAGATCCGCACGCCGATGAACGCGATTATCGGTATGACCCAAATCGCCAAAAACACCCGCGACTCTCAGCGGATGCAGGATTGCCTGTACAAGATCGAGAACGCTTCCACGCATCTTTTGGGCGTGATCAACGATATTTTGGACGTGTCAAAAATTGAGGCCAACAAGATGGAGCTTGCGCCCGATAACTTTTTCTTTGCCGATATGGTGCAAAAGATCGCCACCGTCATCGGCTTCCGTATGGAGGAAAAGAATATCGCGTTCGACGTGGACGTCGATCCCCGCGTGCCGCGCGTGCTGTTCGGAGACGACCAGCGCCTGACGCAGATCATCATCAATCTTTTGGGCAACGCCGTCAAATTTACGCCGAACGGCGGCAGCGTCGATCTTCTCGTCCATGTCCTTGAACAGGACGAAAAAAACGTCACCTTACAGACAGAAGTCAAGGACTCCGGCATCGGCATGACGCCGGAGCAGCAAGCCAAGCTGTTCCACGCCTTTACGCAGGCCGACGCCGGCACGTCCAGAAAATACGGCGGGACGGGCTTGGGCTTGACGATTTCCAAGCGTTTGGTCGAGATGATGAACGGAAGGATTTGGGTGGAATCGGAGCTTGACAAGGGTTCGACCTTCTCGTTCACGGTCAAATTGGAGCGCGGCGAAGAAAGGCCGGACAGCGTATTGGCCGGTATGGACATTCAAAATTTGCGCATTTTAGCCGTGGACGATTCGCAGGAGGTTTTGGACTATTTCGCGGCGGCTTGCAAGCAATTCGAATCCAATTGCGACACGGCTTTGAACGGCAAGGAAGCCTTGGAGCTGGTTCGGAAAAACGGCGCGTACGATCTCTATTTTATCGACTACAAAATGCCCGGCTTGGACGGGATCGAGCTGACGGGCAAGCTCAAACAAGTATCCTCCGGCCACTCCGTCGTCATCATGGTATCGGAAGGCGCGGAGTGGCACACGATCCGCAAGGCGGCCAAAGCCTCCGGCGTGGACAGGTTTTTGGCCAAGCCCCTCTTGCCCGCCGCGATCCGCGACGCGATCGCAAAGTGCCTGCGGTCGAGTGCAATTCAAATCACCGCCGCGCCGGCCGACAACGTCGATTTTGCGGACAAGACGATTCTGCTGGCCGAGGACGTGGAGATCAACCGCGAGATCGTGGCTACCCTGCTCGAGCCGACCCGGGTGAAGATCGACTCCGCCGTCAACGGCATCGAAGCCGTCAGGATGTTCGAAGCCGCGCCCGGCAAGTACGCTCTGATTTTGATGGATATGCAGATGCCCGAAATGGACGGCTTGGAAGCGACGCGGCAAATCCGTTCCCTCGAAATGCCCGCGGCGCGCATGGTGCCGATCGTCGCGATGACCGCCAACGTATTCAAAGAAGACATCGACAAATGTCTGTCGGCCGGCATGAACGGGCATTTAGGGAAACCGATCGACTTCGACGAGATGATTGCCGTGCTGGAAAAATATATGAAATAAGCTGAAAAATGAAATCCGTCTTCAGCTTTCAGTTAAAGACGGCCGTATATTTCCGAATCTTCTCGATCACCTGATCGATATCGACCGGTTTGCCGATATGGTCGTTCATGCCCGCGGCTAAACACTTCTCTACATCCTCTTTAAAGACATTGGCGGTCATCGCCACGATCGGCACCGTACGGGCGACGGGCACTTCGAGGGAACGGATTTGCCGCGTCGCCTCGTACCCGTCCATGACCGGCATATGCACGTCCATGAAAATGAGGTTGTACTTAAACGGATCCTCATTGAATAAGTCTACTGCCTCGGCGCCGTTTTCGGCCGCTATGATTTTGATGCCCGTGTCCTCTAAAAGCGTGATGATGATTTCACGGTTCAAGGGCACGTCTTCGACCAGCATGATCGTTAAATGCGCAAAATCCGCGGCCTTCTGTGCGCTAACCGTGCCGCCCTCGCTGCCGTACTTGTCCAATACGCTTTCGACAACCGGCAACAGAAGCGGTTTTTGTATAAATTCTTTGATACCCGCCGCCTTCGCGTTCTCCTCGATTTGCGACCAATCCGCCGCCGAGATCATAATGACAACGGCCTTTTCGCCGTGTTTTTCGGTAATGCGCCGCGACAATTCGAGGCCGTCCATGCCGGGCATCTTCCAATCGACAAAGATTAAATCGTATTGATTTTTACTCATCAGCCGCAGGGCTTCTTGTCCGCTGTCGGCCGTGTCGCATTCCACACCGAGTTTCAGGGCGATCTGCCCGAACATTTCCAAAACGTAGCGCATATCGTCCACGGCGAGCAAGCGCAATTTCTTTCGGTCGGTATTGATTTGCAACTTCGCTTTCCCCGCCGCAACGCGGATCGTAAAGATAAATTCCGATCCCTTACCCTGCTCGGATTCGACGAATATCCCGCCGCCCATCATTTCGACAATCCGCTTGCTGATCGCAAGGCCCAAACCGGTGCCGCCGAATTTACGGGAAACGCTGTTGTCCGCCTGCGAAAACGGTTTGAAAAGCCGCTCTTTTTGTTCCTGCGTGATGCCGATCCCCGAATCCTTAACCGAAAAGAGCAACTCGTAGGTACCGTCGACCTCTATGTGTTTCACAACGGCTTTTAAATTGATCGTCCCGCCGCTCGGCGTGAATTTAGCGGCGTTGGACAGCAAGTTCATGACGACCTGTGCAAGCCGCTGCTCGTCGGATTTGACCGAATACGGAATTTCGGGATCGCAGAACACATCAAACGTGATGCTCTTTTCCTCTAATTTAAAGCGCATCATGTCCACGAGGCGCATCAGCATTTTTTCAAAATTGAATTCCGTGAAGGACAGCTCGAATTTATCGGCTTCGATTTTGGACATGTCCAAGATATCGTTGATAACGCCCAAAAGGTGCGTACTTGATTCTTCGACCTTGTCCATGCAATAGTGGATTTTTTCAATATCCTGCGTCCCCCGCGCGATCGTGGACATGCCGATAACGGCGTTCAACGGTGTGCGGATTTCGTGAGACATATTGGCCAAAAATTCGGATTTAGCTCGATTTGCGCGGTTGGCATTATCCATCGCACGGTTTAAGTCGGTGATATCGCTAAACAGCGCCATGACGCCGATGCTCTTACCGTGCTCGTCCAACATGGGTGTGACGTATATTTTGAATTCGCGCAGGTTGCCCGCGTTCTGAAAATCGATGGACTCCTGCGCCACAACGGTGGCTTGCGTCCGAACGGCCTCGTCAACCACGTCCGAGAATTTGTCCAACTCGTTCGCGGACACGACAGCCGCGAGCACATCTTTATAATGCCGTCCGTCGATCAATCCGAAGCTGCGTATGCCCGCTATATTCAAGAAGGTTTCGGTCGCGTAGACGAACGCGCCGTCGATATCAAACAGCAGGATGATATTGATCGAGCAATTCAACACCAACCGAAAATATTGCAGTTCCTTTTTGACCGACGCCTTCATCAGCGATTCCACGCGGTCTTGCGCGGTGGCGACCATTTGGGAACGTTTTAAATTGTCCTCCGCAAGCATGAGCCGACGGCGCAGGGATTTAACCTCGCGCCGCAGGGCTTCCTGCTCCTGTTCGGGAGACGGTTGGACGGATATTCCGTTTTCTATCGTGTCGCTCATTCTTTATTTAATTGAAAGATGAAAACTGAAAACCACTGACCTGTCGCAAAAGAAACCTTACCATGCTATACGTTCCTTACCCGCCGACAAAGCCTCTTTACGGCTCTTCGACCGAAGTTTTCAATTTTCAGTTTTCATTTATTTAATCCGGCACATGACGCACGTGAAATTATGCAGTCTGTTCTTCATCACGCCGTTTTTATCGGGCAGCGGGCAAATCTCTCCGCCCGAATACATGACTTGATACGGCATTTTCTTCTCGCTCATGACGCGGCCGATCGTTTCCGCCTCCATCATCGAACGCGCGCCCAACACCAAATACCGCGCCATGCAAGAAAACGATAAAACGCCCGAACCGTCGCTCGCGACCATTTTTTGAGCGGACGCTTCCGCTGTCTTTAACACGTCCGCCGCGTCGATCCGGCCCACGCCTAACGACATGTTCACGGGCATCTCGCCGCCGCACACCGCATACCCTTCGGGCGTAGTGGTGAACACCGCCCGCGCCACGGGCTGCGTGCCGTCCCTATAATCCACGGTGATCGGCACGACGCCGAGTCCCATGGACAATTCATCCCGCGTCAAACCGATCGACAGCAGGTATTCCAACGCGCTGACATTGTTCACGCCGATCAACAGATTGCCCTGCGAAGCGGTGATGATCGCCTTTTGCTTGATGACCTTATCCTCGTTGAGGGACACCACGTCGAACGATACGTCGATCTTGCCGTATACGAGTACGAAGGACAGCTTCTCGCGATCGGCCTCCTCGTTGAAAATCGTCCGCGCCGTCGAATAGTCGGTTTTATTGTCGAGCGACACCGAGCCGAACAGCGGTATGCCGCCGCTTTCCTTGTCAAGCGCGGCCATAACAACGTCGCCCGCGACGCTGATCAGGAGCGGCACGTAAACGAACGCCATCGCCGGCTTGTCCTTACGATCCTTTGTTGCGGCCGCGTAAGCCTCCGCGACCGGCTTATCCGCTCCCTGTAAGACGGAACCGGTACGGGCAGCCCGGAATTCCACATCGTCGCTGGTCAGCACCGTCAGGGAAAGCTGAATCATATCGACCTGGCCCTCCGTAGCGCACAAGCAAGTCGTAGAGCCGACGATATCGAAGGGCAACGCCTTATGCAACGCGGGCAAAAATCCCGTTTCCTTTTCAGTAAATTCGGGATAACAGGATATAAGCCCGACTGAATGCTTTAATTGATTTTTGGGCAAATCGAGCTGCTTCAACAACTCGGCAACCGCCGCTTCGGGATCGTCGATTTCCTTGGTATACGCCGTCAATGTTTTAATCATAATTATTTATTACTCCCTGTGTGTCTATTATAAAGCATTTTTTAAAATTTATCAACTATTATTACAGACTTTCCGACCTTTTCTTTGAGAGTGGCTAATCCGTACTGTTTATCGGAGGTGGCCAAAGAGTGCTGTTCAGATGAGCAACAGCCCTCTTTGGCCACTCTCTTTTCTTTTTATCTTTTACTTTTGTCCCGTTTTATGGTATACTATCTAAAATGCCCGACGGAATTTATAATTTTAACTTTACGCAAAATGCGTTAGGCCGCAATTTAGCGGGCCTGCTCGCGTCCTATGCGTTTGTGATCTCGATCCTTTGCGTGTCGATTTTGCTTCGCGCCAAAACCAAATTCAAGGACGAATGGAACCGTAAATTCGTCCACATCGCGGTCGCACATTGGGGTTTGATCTATTATTTCCTGTTGGACAATTTTTGGTTCGCGCTTATCGTACCGCTGACGTTCGCCGCCATGAACGCCCTTTCCTATAAAAAAGGACTGATCAAAAGTATCGAGCGCACCGAGGGCGCGCGCTATCCCGGCACGGTCTACTACGCCCTATCCATCGCCCTGCTTTCCTGTTTGGGCGTCGCCGCGGACTGCAAATTGTACGCTTTGGCGGCCATGCTGGCCTTTGGCTGGGGCGACGCGCTGGCCGGCGTCGTCGGCATGAAATTCGGCAAAAAGAAATTCCCCGCCCCTCTGTCCGGTAAATCCCTGATCGGCGGCGCGGTCTGCTTTTTAGCGTGTTTTGTCGTCGTTTTTCTCGTTTTGTGCTTGGAGCAGGTTTTCATGAGTGGGCAGATCGGCTCTCAAACGGGCATGAAAATCAACATTTTGTATATTTTGGGCGCCGCATTTACGGCGGGCGTCGCGGGCGCAACCGTCGAAGCGGTTTCCCGTTACGGTTTGGACAATATCTTGATGCCCGTTGCGCTGTTTTTGGCCTGTATGTCCTACGGCGCGGGCGTTGACCTGTCGGGGATTTGTTTGGCTCTTGCGATTTCGGTATTCGTCGCAGGTTTGGCGTTCGGCCTAAAGGCCTTGACGCCGGGTGCGTTTTTTGCGGCGATTGTGACCGGCGTTTTGCTGTACGTTCTCGGCGGCGCATATCTGTTCGCGGCCCTAATCGGATTCTTTGTGATCGCAAGCGTCGCGGGCTTTGTAAAGGGACAAGTAAATAACAATGCACAATTAAAGGACAACAGCAGTGGTCAGCGGTCAGTGGTCAGTAGACAGTTAAAGGATAAATCCGACAATTGTGACTTGCGCATTGTGAATTGTGAATTGAATAAGGATAAAACCGACAATTGTCCCTTGTCACTTGTCACTTATCCCTTGAAAAATGGCCGCCGCGCCGTCCAAGTCTTTTGCAACAGCTTCCCCGCGCTAATCCTTGCCGCGCTCTATTATTTTACCGGAAGGCCCGCCTGCCTGATCGGGGCCTACGGCGCGCTCGGATTCGCCCTGTCCGACACGCTCGCGTCCGAACTCGGCATTTTGAGCAAACGCCGTCCCTTCGATATCGTCACCTTCAAGCCGATTCAAAAGGGATTGTCGGGCGGCGTGTCGTTTTTAGGTTTGCTCGCTTCGATTTTGGGTGCGGCGGCGATCGCGCTGTTCCCCTTATTCGACGCCTCTTTAAATCCGGCGTTCACGCAATCCTCTCCGATACTCCTGAATATCCTGCCCGCCGCTATGGTCTTCGGCAGCGGCGTTTTGGGCGCGCTTTTTGACAGCTTTCTCGGCTCCCGCTTTCAAGCGAAATACTTGTTGCCCGACGGCTCGGGCCTCGTCGAAAAACCCGCCGAGGACGGCTCCTATAAACTCGCGCGCGGTTTCCGTTTCATCGACAACAACCTTGTCAATCTGCTGTCCTGCTGTTTCGCGGGGCTGATCTGTTTTCTGACCGGACTTGTTTTATAAATGAAAACTGAAAGATGAAAAATGAAAAATTCGGTCATCGGTCGAATGTCCGTAAAAGAACGTTTGTCGGCGGATAAGAAACTTGTAGCATAATCAAAGTTTCTTTTTTGATAAATCTATAATTTTCAGTTTTCAGTTTTCATTTATCCGAGCAGCTTCGCGCTTTCCGGCAATTCGATCACGTTTTGACGCTCCACTCTCATGCGGAAACCGTGCATATGCATCCGCTCGTCGGGCACGACGTAGACGCGGCAACCCGCGAAATCCTCCGCGCAGCGGCGCGCAAGCAATTTGGATTTTAAGACCGCCGCCGTCAATTTATCCGAAATCGTGACGACCACGGCGACCGGTTTATCCTCCGCGAACAGCTTCCGCAAGGCGATATCCAATTTGGTGATCAGGTATTCCCTCGAAAACAGTCGTCCCTCGCCGCCGCAATAGCCGCAGGGCTCGGTGAACAGCTCGGCCAATTCACCCGTCACGCGCTTCCTCGTGATTTCCACCAAACCGAGGGCGGTCATGCCCATCACGGTACAGCGCATACTGTCCGCCTTTAAGCAGGTTTTCAAATATGCCAAAAGCTGAGATTTATGCTCCGCGTCGCGCATCGAGATGAAATCCACCACGATCATGCCGCCGACGTTGCGCAGGCGGATTTGACGGGCGACCTCCTCGGCGGCGATCATGTTGACCGTAAAGGCGGTCTGCTCCATGTCGGTTTCCCCGACAAAGCCTCCCGAATTCACGTCGATCACGGTCATCGCTTCGGTATGCTCGACGACGATCCACACGCCGTTCTTTAAATTAACGCGCCGGTTGAGGATTTTTTCCAACTCCTGCCGAACGCCGAACGCCGTGAACATGTCCTCCGCGCCGGTGTATAACTCCACGCGCGAAGCGTATCTTTTGATACCTGCCTGCTGCATCCACCGCGCAACCGAGCGCGCGGTTTCGGCGTCGTCGGCGACAATCTTTTCCAACCCGTCGGGCGGCAGGTCGCGGATCGCCCGGTACACGAGGCCGCCGCCGGTATGCACCGGCCCCGCTCCCGCGCGGCGCGCGTAAGCCTCGCGGATCGCGCCCCATTCTCCGAATAAACGTTCCAATTCCTGCAGAATTTCCCGCTTGGAAGCGGCCGCCGCCGCCGTCCGCACGATCGCGCCGCATCGGCCGTTCAAAGCCCCGGCCATGAGGACAGCCAATTTTTTCCGCGCGTTCTCGTCCTCGATCTTGCGCGAAACCCCGAGGTGCCCGCCCGGCGCGGCGGGCAGCAAAATCAGAAAACGCCCCGGCAAGGTAATATTTTGGGTCAGGCGCGCGCCCTTGCCGCCGATCTCGTCCTTAACGGCCTGCACCAAAATAAAGTCGTTTTCCTTCGCGTATTTTAAAGAAAAATGCCCGGCCCAATCGCCGCCCTCGAAATCCGCGAAGCCCTCGAGCGGCGTGTCCTGCGCGGACAGATAGCCGTTGCGCGACAAGCCCGCGTCAACAAAGGCGGCCTCCATACCGGGCATGATCCCGACGATCCTACCCTTATAGATATTGCCGCTGATCCGCGCAGCGTCCTCTCTTTCGGTGCGGTACTCGACCGGCAAGCCGTCCTCTACCGACGCGACCTCGACCCGTTCGGGATTCTTGGAAATGTAGATTCGTTTCTTCATATAGCGCGGTTAGTGGTTAGTGGTCAGTTGGAGGATAGAGGCGCAGGAGCTACTGATACAAAGTAACCCTTGTGATATCCGCACCCGTATAGTTCAAGCCCGCACGTTTCAACAAGCCTTCGATAAAGCGGTCGGCGCGCAGATTCCGGTTACCCGCGCTCAACACCGCGTCCACGGCGACCGCGCCGCCGCCGGCGCGCACGGCGATATCGTGCAAGAGCGGGCGCGCTTCCTTGACGCCCCCGTCCCGTCCAGCGGACACCTCGAACAGGTCGCCCGCCAAAACCTCGCGGGCCGCCGCCGACAATGCCGCGAAGCAACTTTTAATTTCGACTTTTCCGGTATTCAACACGATTTCGTATCGGGCCTTGTTCACCTTGGCGGCCGGATTGACCGGATACGGAAAAACCGCCGCGCTTAAAGCCTTCAACCCCGCGGGCGCGGCGCGGTTGTACCGCTCCAAAAATTCCTCCGCGGACAACACGCAGTCAAGGGCGCATTGCTCGCAACGGCTCGCGGTTCCGATCGGCAGCGGCGGCGAAAAATACAGCAGGATATGCGGATTGAACCCGTGCGAATAGCCGCATTCGATTCGCGCGCGCCGCAGCGTGCGCGTCACCGCCCGCAGCATATCCACATGAGGGATATAGCGGAACGCTCCCGTTTTTTCAAATTCAAACAACAACATAATTCTTTACCTGAAAGATGAAAAATGAAAAATGAAAATTATTGATCTGTCGAAGAAGATGATTTTATTATGCTGTAAGCTCCTTACCCGCCGACAATCCTTCTTGTACGGACATTCGACCGAATTTTTCAGTTTTCAATTTTCAGTTATTTACTTGCTCTTGCACCGCAGTCCGCACCCGTGACACGTTTTCCGGCAATCCTCGGTCGTCAAACCCTTTTCCGCGCGCGCGTATTCCCGCTTCAAAAAAGCTTTGGTCACGCCCACGTCGATAAAGTCCCATGGCAACGGCTCCGTTAAATTCCGCGCTCCGCCGTAATTTTCCGGTTGAACGTTCGCGGCGGCGAACGCCGCCGTCCACCTTTCATAATTGAAAAATTCCGTCCAGCCCTCTAAAACGCTCCCCGCGTCGTAAACAGCCTCGACGACGCCGGACAACGCGCGGTCGCCGCGCGCCAAAACCGCCTCGATCTCCGACACGCGCGCATCGTGGTAATGAAAGGTCACGCCGAGCCGCTTCAATTCCGCTTTCAGATACCGTTGCGACACCTCCGCCTTTTCCCGCCCGATTTGCGCGCACCATTGAAAGGGCGTGTGCGGTTTCGGGACGAACACCGAGCAGGACACCGATATTTTGGGGCGTTTTCCCAACCGTTTAATCTTTGAACACAGCGCGATAATCCCGTCGATATCCTCCTGCGTCTCGAACGGCAGGCCCAGCATAAAATACAGCTTGACCGAAGCGTTATCGCGTTGAAAGGCCGCCGCGCACGCCGATAAAATTTCCTCTTCCGTGATATTCTTATTGATGATATCCCGCAAGCGTTGCGTACCCGCTTCGGGCGCGAACGTCAAACCGCCCCCGCCGCTTTTAAAATCGCCGCTGAATGAATCCAAACGTAAGGAAGGCAGCGTCAAACCGACATGCCGCATTCGAAGCGCGCCGGAAAGGTCGGCAATCAGTTCTCGAATCCTCGGATAGTCGCCGCTCGACAACGAGGTCAAAGAAAGCTCGTCGTACCCCGTATTATCGATCAAGGAAAACGCCGATTCCTTACAACGGTCAAAACCCCTTTCGCGCACCGGCCGGTAGATCATACCCGCCTGACAGAAGCGACAGCCCCGCGTACAGCCGCGGAAAAGCTCCACCACGGCGCGATCATGCACGGCCTCGATATTGGGCAGTACGGGCTTAACGGGATACGGCAGGGCGTCCAAATCGGGCTCGACCGCCCGTTTTATTTTCAGTGGACAGTTGTCGGTTGTCGGTTGACAGTTTCGGTCGGAGTCCCTTTCGTTTTGTGTCATTGCGAGCGGAACGGAGTGACGCGTGGCAATCTCATCCTTTAACTGACCGCTGACCGCTGACCGCTGACCACTATCATCGTCTGGCACCCACACGCCGCGCACCTTTGCCGCCGCGCGCAAGAAGTCCGCCTTTTTGCCGCCCGCGCGTTTATTGGCGATATATGCTTCGGCCAATTCCTTTATCGCCGATTCGCCGTCGCCGATCACGAACAGATCGAAAAAATCCGCGACGGGCAGCGGATTGACCGTACACGGCCCGCCGGCAATGACGACAGGATCGCCCTCCCCGCGCTCCCGCGCGCGGAACGGAATACCCGCCAAATCGAGCATATACAAGACGGTCGTATAGGACAATTCGTATTGCAAAGAAAAGCCCAACATGCCGAACGCCCGCGCGGGGATTCCGCTTGTCAAGCCATACAACGGAATTTGATGCTCCCGCAGGACACGCCCGAAGTCCGGCCACGGCGCGAAGCAGTATTCGCAGGACGCATCGGGCAAAGCGTTCAAAATGTCGTACAGAATCTTGACGCCGAGGTTGGACAGGCCGACCTCGTAGGCGTCGGGAAAGCACAATAAAAATTGCAGCGCGGCGTCGGGCTTTACGGGCGCGAGATTGTATTCGCCCCCGACGTACCGCGCGGGCTTCTCGCAGGACAGCAACAGCTCCCGCGAAAGTGGGTAAACCGATTGGTGTTTCGTTGTGGATTTCGACATCTTTTTAAGTGAAAACTGAAAGCTGAAACCTGAAAATTGATTGACCTGTCGACGAGAAACTTTTATTATGCTATAAGCTCTTTACCCGCCGACAAACTTTCTTTTGCGACACTCGACCGAAATTTTCAGTTTTCAGTTATTATTTAATTCTGCAGCAGCTCGTTGATCTCATAGCAAATCTCGCTGAATACCCGCTTGTTTTCTTCGGGCGTTTTCAAAAGGCCGACCGTCAGCAATTCCTCGCGGCCGGGATACAGATTTTGAAATTCTAACGTGCAGGGCAAACGGTTGAAATTTTTAGAAATCCCCCCGTATGCGCCGTCGGGACGCTTTAAAATCAGCTTCCAACCGCCCCGTTTGATACGCCTTAAAAATTCGTCGCTCCGCACGACCGTGCCTTTAAAGCGCGAAATGTTGCCGCCCGCCTCCGGCAGCCGCAGGAACGTCTCCCGCCGCAGCTGCGGAAACGGCTGCTCGATATCTAACCGCTTCAAATGCGCGTACCGCCCTTCCAAATCGATCGGGTGAATCAGGGCGACCGACAGTCCCGACAATTTAAAGTCCACGCGGTCTAAATCGTACAACAAACCGTTTTCACTGAAGAACACGTTGACCAGCCGATCCTGCGAGTACTCGCCGCAAAAAAACTCCGACGCGACCGCGCGCATTAAGGAATTGTTCAGAATGTGCGCCTTAAAATTGTCCATACTCCATTTACGGAAGAATCGGAACGCGTCGAAAAACCGTTCCCTTTGCTTGTCCAACTCCGCGCGCAAATTGCGGACATACGTTTCGATATGCCGCTTGATCATGACGTATTTTTTCGGCGTCGCCCCGATAGAAAACGTAAAATCCCGTCCGTCCGCATCGCACATTTTAATTTGCAAGCCCGGCAGAACGCGCACGAACAAATCGAAGCCGTCGATCGTGAACATGCGGGTCAGCTCGGCGTTCAGCTCGCAGTCGGGCGCGCGGCCGTCCTCCAAATCCTCCACGCTCATGTCCAAAGCGGACAACAGCGTGTCATAGCGGCGGGGCTTCGCGCCCGTGTCGGCAAGGCCGGGCAGCAGGGACTTCAGAGCGTCGCTGCCGTAGGCGGCGAAAAAACGCGATAAATAAGCGGTCTTTTTATTGGCGGCGTCGTATTCGGCCAACAGATAATCGGCCATGCCCGCCAAATCGTCCGCGTTCACGAATTTGAGCGCGGCCCTGATTTTCTTGACGGTCTGCCCGTCGCGGTGCGCGCGGCAAAACGCAATCAGTCCGTCCGCGTCGGCAAAATCGGGCTCGATCGGCGGCTCGCGTTTTTCGGGCTTTTTGGCTAAAGCCTCGGGCGCGTGCCGCTTTAAATAATCATAGATATTCTTAACGTCGGCAATCGTGCCCGCCGACTTGCGTTCTTGCAAAATGCCGACCGTCTTATCGCGGTTACACTCCAACAATACGTCGTACGGATACGTTTCGCGGGGAACGAAGCGGTTGACGAGTCCTAAAATGCGGTCGTAATCCTTATACGCCGCCTTCAAAAGATATTGATACGCGGGGCGGCGCCAGTGCCTCGCGGGGGTCGTTACGGACGGATCGAGCGCGTAAAACAACAGCGGCGCGTAGACGTTCTCGGCAATACCGATGCCCTGTAAAATCTCCATAAAGCGGTCGAAATACCGTTCCTCGATCGTGGCGTTTTTTAAATTGGAGTTATACTTGAAACCGTAATAATGAGAGTTGATAAAGGAGCATTGCATGATGACGAAAATCTCGTCGTACTGCTTGGCGGTCAGCATCGAATTGAGCGCGGGCAACAGCATAGCCGTGTTGTCCGCAGTCTCAAACAGCGCGCGCCCGAATTCCATCAATCCGCTTTCGTCGATCATACGTATATGATATCACAGATTCGACAAAAAAACAAACGGAAATGCTTATTTGTCAAAGGCGGTAGCGTCCGCGCTAAAAGCCGTCATTCAGAGGGACGCCGTAGGGGCCGGCAGCGTGCGTCGGCCCGTCGTGGAATCTCAACCGATAAAAAATTCCCTTCCCGCTTATTTGCGCCGTTTTTGTTTCAAAGACACGGAGGGCTTTTCCTCGTCGCCGATGACGTAACCGGGCATCGCCGGTTCGGCGGGACGGGCGATGATGCGGCGGCGTTGGGGGTCTTTAATTTCGGACTTGGTGAATTTGGAGCCGTCGTAACGTTGGTACGTTTTCGTGTACTCGACCGTGCCGTCTGGATTTTTGACCTTAACCTCGGCAATCATCGTCGGCGGCGGCGTGTGCGGAATGCTCCGTTCGGGCTTTTCGGGGGCTTTCTCGACGATTCTTTCCACGACTCTTTCCGCGAGCGGCGTACTCTGCTGCGGTTGCTCATAACCGCGCAAAACCTCGTGCAGGAGCTGCGCCGTGCTTTTCGAAGAAAGGTCGGGCGCGGTCCGGCCGTTCCTGTTCTCGCGGGCTTCGCGCAAAATGGAGTTGATCATCTCCCGTTGGGCGGCAAGCTCGGCGGTTTGGGCGGCGAGCTGACGCGCGGTTTCCTTTTGGACGGCGTCGGCCTGCGCGGCGGCGTACCCCGCGGCAAAACCGCCGTCCGGCGGCGGCGCGTCCGCAATATAGTCGGGGCGCGCGGCACGGCGTTCCGGCCCCGCATAGGCAAAGCCGTTCGGATTCCGCCGACGGTCGGGCCCCTCGTAATAAAAACCCTCGCCGTAGGGCGCGTACCCCGCGCCGTACACGGGCGGCGGCCCCGGATACGCCGGCAGCGGCGCGGTCGGCAACGTCGCGTAATGCACGTTGAACGCGGGCGTGACGCCGCCTGCGGGCGTCGCGGTCGGGGCCGCGCCTGCGGTCGGGGCGGTTGCCCCCGCCGGAGCCGCTTTCGGTGTTTCCTTCGCCGCGTCCGCAGGCGGCGTGGCGTCCGCCGTCGCTTTCGCCGCTTTGAGGCGTTTACGCCGTCCCGCCGCCGCAAGCAAGATCACGAACAGCAGGCCCGCGCCCGCGCCTATTAAATACAATTCCCATGTCATAAAATGATTCCTCCTCAAAGGGGGACTTGCTTTATCGCTTTTTCTTTAAGGTAGCCCGTCGGGATTGTCCGTCAAAAGAAAACCGCGACAGGAAAAAGAAATAAATCGGATCAAGCAAGTTCCCCTTTATGTCCTTTGTTGCAAATAGCAGACTTTTTCATTAAGGGCCGGCAATCAGGCAAAGCTCGATTTCCGGATTGTTATTCATATGACTCCTCTAATCCTTATCCCGCCGCCGCCCCCTCCGAGGGAGGGGAATTTTTAAGCGGCTGAGATTCCACAGCGGGCCGACGCACGCTACCCTGACCCTGCGGCGTCCCTCCGAATGACGGCAAATCAAGGGCCCTCCCTCGAATTTGAATGACGGCAAAGGCGCGAAGCCGTTTTGCAGTCCCGACCGCAATTTTCAGTTTTCAGTTCGGCGGACTTCGTTCAGTCGGTCTGATCTTTCATTTTCCTTGTCCCGCCGCCGCTTCCCCGTCATCGCGTTTCCGCCGCCGTTTTAAGGGTATCAGAATGAACAACCAGCCCAAAAACGTCATGCCCAAAAATCCGACGGGGATGCGGAACCACCAATTCGGCTCTATATTCTTCAAGAAAGTATCCCACGCGCCCACAATCCAATCCTTCGCCTTGTCGAAAAAGCCTTTATCGGACGCCTTCCACGTCGGATATAACGTCCGCCCGTCGCTCGGATACTCCGTTACCTTGTTGCCGTCTACGTCGTACCAGCCGTCCCACTTCCAGTCCGGCGGAACGTCCGGCAGATCCGGTAACTTGTCGCCGGGCTTCAAGCCGTCCAGACTCCCGCCCGTGCCGGGCGGCAATGACGGCCCGCCGGGCGTGCCGGGCGCGGGTGTGCCCGGGGTCGTACCCGGAGTCGTGCCGCCCGGAGTCCCCGGAGTCGTGCCGACGCTCGATTGCGGAAAGATAACCAGCGTCGCCGTCATGTTTGCGGGCGCATCATAATTCGGATCGGCCACGGCAAACACCGCCGTCACCGCGTACGTCCCGTTGTCGGTCTTGCCCGTGGCCGCGACGCCGTCGTACAGATAACTGACGCTCACGCCCGCGGGCAGCGTCCCTTGCACCGTCAAACTTTGCTCCGTCCCGTCGTACGGCAAAACACCGTCCGGGAACGTGATCCCGGTCATATCCGGCGCGCCCTTATTGATCGTCAAGCTTGCGGTCATGTCGGCCGGAGGGTCATAGTTCACCGTGTCCGTCAC
>BNZQ01000039.1 GCA_026001225.1 Clostridia bacterium | reverse complement strand
TATAGATTACAAGCAGAAACAGAATATAAGGAGATGACGTTTTATGGTATCTAACTTGCTGTCCGAATCCACGTATACGATCGGACAAGGCCTGTTCTTCGACACCGGCGTTTTCGCGGTGCTGCTGATCCTGTCCACGCTGATTTTGGCGAATATCCTGCGCCGTAAAATTCCGTTTATGCGCCGCAGCATGATGCCGACCGCCGTGATCGGCGGCTTGCTGCTGATGGTGATCCGCGCCGTGCTGCAGCTCTGCGGCGTCGAGATGTTCGGTACGAATGGCGATAACATGTTGTTCCTGCTGACTTATCACACGCTGCCGATCGGGTTTATCGCTCTCGGTTTGCGCGACAAACAGAGCCACGAGGGCGACGAGCATGGAAAAGCGGATGCAAAGGCCGTGCAGACGCACCCCGCGCGCACCGGCGCGATGATCGTCAGCGGCTATATGATGCAGGCCGTCGTGGGCATCGGTTTTTCCCTGTTTTTAGGGTTCGTTTTATTCCCGCAGCTGAATCCGGGCGTGGGGATCATTTTGCCGCTCGGCTTCGGGCAGGGGCCGGGGCAGGCGACCAACGGCGGAGAGCTGTTCCAAAGCGCGGCGGCGGACGGCGGCGGCGGCATGGCCAACGCACGGGCGTTCGGCATCGCGGTCGCCGCGCTGGGTTTTTTGTGGGCGTCGATCGGCGGCTTGATTATGTTAAACCGAATCGCCAAAAAGCGCGGCGTCAATTTGAAGGATCGGATGCGGACGGCGGGGGACGTGTCCGGCGGCCTTGTCGAGGAGGCCGATGAAATCCCGTTGTCCGAATCGATCGATAAGTTCACGATTCAGGCTTGCCTGATCGGGTTTATCTATATCGTGACCCTGGGCTTCTGCATGTTGCTCGATTGGGGTTTGAGTTATTTGGGCGATATGGGCGCGCGCATAGCGCAGGTCTTTTGGGGCTTCAATTTCTGCTTCGGCATCGCCTTTGCCATGCTGTTTAAGTGGATCATGAACCGCTTGCGCAAAAAGAAATGGATGAACCGCAAATATGTCAACAATTACATGCTGAACCGTATTTCGGGCTTCGCGTTCGACGTGATGATCATCGCGTCCTTGGCGTCGCTTGAGCTCGCCGCGCTGGGTCAGCTGTGGATTCCCTTGCTGATCATCACGACGGCGGGCGGCGTCGCGACGCTGTTTTACGTCCGGTATATCTGCAACAAAATGTACCCGGGCTATAAGGACGAAGCGTTCATCACCATGTACGGTATGCTGACCGGCACGCTGTCCAACGGCATTATCCTGCTGCGCGAGCTGGATCCCGAGTTCAGGACGCCCGCCGCGCTCGATCAGGTTTTCGGTTCCGCGACCGCGCTGATCTTCGGTATCCCGATGCTGATCCTGCTGCCGATAGCGGTCGCCGACCCGGGGATCTATTACGTTTTCGGCATAGTCGCCGTGTATTTTGTGTTTTTAGTGTGGATCATGCTGGGGCGGTTCGGTTGGCTGGCGAGGATTTTCAAGCGGAAGAAAGCGGCCTTTGCGGACGGCCAAACCGCCGCTGCAAGCGGGAGCGCGGACGCCGCGGAAGGCGATAGCGGGGAAAGAGAGTAGCAAAGAGAGGCCTACTTTCTTTTATGCTAAAAGAAAGTAGCAAAGAAAAGCCTGGGGGGACTTGCGATTGTCCCCCCAGTCCCCCCTTAAACGCGTAAGGATCTTAGGGCAAGGTAACGCCGTTGCCTTGTTATACCGAACGAAGTGAAGATCTGTTCTAAATCTTTTCATGTTATGTTCTTTTCCGTCAATAATTCCTGTATTCTGACGGATAATGCTTTGGATATTTGCATTGAGGTACTCCTTTTCATATCAATTTCTTTACTATTCCCATTATAGCTCACATTTGTGAGTTAATATACATATGGACTTTAAAACAAGATTAGTCGAATTGCGTCATGACAGCGGATTATCGCAAAGTAAACTTGCGGAAAAAACAGGATTAAGTTATTCGATTATTCAAAAATGGGAAATAGGCGAGCGGGAGCCCACGGGATATTCTTTGATTGTTTTATCGAAGTTTTTCGGGGTGCCGACGGATTATTTGTTGGGATTGGTCGATTAGCGAACTTTTCTGCGGATTTTCCTTTCGGCGCGGTACGCATAAAATCCCGGGGCAACAGCATTTGCTTTTCGAATGGGGGATAATAAAATCAAGAAAACGCTTGACAATATACTTTCCATATGTTAAACTATGTTAGAAACTAACATAATACTGTTATAACTAACAAAATCAGTTAAACGGACGGATAAGTTTACTTACGAAAAATTTTTGGAAAGGGTACGGGGAAAACTTTTTATAAAAAGTTTTCCCCGTACAAAATAAAAAACAAAGAATAAAAAGGAGCGTACCATGAAATTTTTCATCGATACCGCGAACGTCGAGGAAATCAAACAGGCCTATGAGATGGGCATTTTGAGCGGCGTTACGACCAATCCGTCGATCATCGCCAAGGAGGGCAAGGAATTCAAGGCCGTCATGAAACAGATTTCCGGCATTGTCGGGGACGAGGTGTTTCTGTTCGGAGAGGTCATTTCCCTAAACGCGCCCGAAATGATCAAAGAGGCGCGGGAGCTCGTCAAGCTTCATAAAAAATTCATCGTGAAAATCCCTATGTGCGTCGAGGGACTGAAAGCCGTGCGCGCCTTGAAAAAAGAGGGGATCACGTGCTGTATGACGCTGTGCTTTTCGGTGCCGCAGGCGCTCTTGGCCGCCAACGCCGGGGCCGCGTACGTCGCGCCGTTCGTGGGCCGCGTGGACGACATCGGCTGGGAGGGCACGCGCCTTGTCGCCGACATCGCGGAAATCTTCGCGGTGCAGAATATCAAGACCGAATTGGTCGTGGCCAGCACGCGCAACCCGGTGCATATCATCGAGATCGCCCGCGCGGGCGCGGACATCGCCACGGTGCCCTCGAAGGTCTTGTTCGGTTTGATCAATCATCCGCTCACCAAGTCGGGATTGGAGCAGTTTTTGAAGGATTGGGAAAGCGTTCCTAAAAACTGAAAGATGAAAAATGAATCCATACCGGCGGTTGGGCGTCTTCGGAGCAAACGGAATAACGCATAACGGCGAGGCGTTAAGAAAGATCGGAGCGAAGCGGCCAAACTGCATTTGTTGAAATACAGCCTTGTATAAGTCCGACCGATTTTTTGTAAGTCAAAAAATCGCAATTGGTCGGAACAAGCGCGAAACGAGCGATCAAATGAGGAGCCCGCAGGATTCCGAATAGGAGCGAAGCGGAGCGAGCGACCGGAGGTCATAGCGGTGTCAAAAAAGGCCGAAATACGAAAAAAAGAAATCAAGGACATGTTGGAAACGGACGGCGAGGCGCGTCTGTCCGAATTGGCGGTACGGTTTCCCGACGTGTCCGAGATGACCTTGCGGCGGGATTTGATTTATTTCGAGGAAATGGGTTTCGCGTTCCGCACGCACGGCGGAGCCAGAATACGCGAGCATCATAAATCCGAGCCTTATTATAAATTGCGCGAAACCGAGAACCGCGCGGCCAAGGAATATATCGCTAAATTGGCTCTGCAGTATATTCAGGGTCAAACGGTCTTTTTGGACAGCGGTACGACGATGATGGCGTTCGCGCGTTCGTTGAAAACATATAACCTCGATATCGTGACCACGGGGCCGAATATCGCTTTGGAGCTTGCCGCCACGTCCAATTCCGCGTTCCGCCTTTTGGGCGGGCAATTGAACCGCCACAACCTGACGGTTTCGGGCTCGATGGCGATGGAGAACGTGGGAAAGATCGGGATCGATACGGCTTTTATGGCGTCCAGCGGCTATACCTTGGGCGCGGGCTTTACTTGCGGCAGTCAAAGCGAGGCGGAATTGAAACGATTGGTCGTTTCGCGCGCCGTCCGTAAGATTTTGCTGATGGATTCTTCCAAGTTCGGCCGGGACATGCTGTTTTCGTTCGCCGAGCTTCAAGACATACAATACTTTATCACCGATATGCGGCCACCCGAGTGGTTGTTGCGCGCGGCGCGTGAAGCAAGTACCAAGGTAGTATGGGAGTAATGCGGCACATACTCCGATCAACCTATAGAAATTGAAACTTTAGCCGTCATAGAGCAGGCGTTAGGCGGGCTTGCCGAGCGTAGTCCGACGCGTCTGATCTATGACAGCCTCTAAAAGGAGCATAAAATGGCAATTCCGATCGTAATGCCCAAAGTGGGAATCTCCGTCGAATCTTGCGTGCTGACCAAATGGCACAAGAAAAAAGGCGACCCGGTAAAGAAGGGCGATTTATTGTTCACGTATGAAACCGACAAATCCACCGTGGACGAGGAAGCCGCCGCCGAGGGCGTATTGCTGGACATATTCTTTCCCGAGGGCGCGGACATTCCCGTTTTGACCAACGTTTGCGTAATCGGCAACGCGGGCGAAAGCGCGGACGCATTTAAAGCCGCCGCACCCGTCGCGCCCGCGGTTCAACCCGCCGCACCCGTATCCGTTGTTTCCGCGACTGTCGCGCCCGCGCAAACCGCCGCGCCCGCGCAAGCCGCGGACGGTTTTATCAGAATTTCCCCCCGCGCCCGTTCCTTAGCACAAAAGACCGGCGCGGACGTCGCGCGCGCCGTTCCCACGGGAGCGGAGGGCCGCGTTGTCGAACGGGATATCGCGGCGTTGGCCGTCGCCTTTACGCCCGCCGCTCCGAAGATATACGGCGCGGAAGGTACCGGCTTGGGCGGGCGCGTCCGCGCCGCCGACGCGGGCAAGATCTTTACAAAGGCGCCGTCCGGCCCCGAATATACCGACGAGAAATTGTCCAACGTCCGCAAGGTGATTGCAAAGGCGATGCACGAATCCCTGTCCTCGATGGCGCAGCTGACCCTGAACGCCTCGTTCGACGCTGCGAATATTTTGGCTTTCCGCGCCTCGGTCAAGGCCAACGCGCAGAAATACAATCTGCCCAATATCACCTTAAACGATATCGTATTGTACGCGGTTTCGCGCACCCTGCTTGCGCATAAAAATCTGAACGCTCATTTCTTGAGCGATTCGACGCGCGTTTTCAACGCCGTGCATTTGGGCATGGCGGTGGACACCGAGCGCGGGCTGCTTGTGCCCACGATTGCGAACGCGGACTCTAAAAGCCTGATCGACCTGGCCAAGGACGCCAAAGCGTTGGCCGAGCAGGCGGGCAAAGGCTCGATCGCTCCCGACAAATTAAAGGGCGGGACGTTCACCGTCAGCAACCTCGGTTCCTTCGGCGTGGAAAGCTTCACGCCGGTGATCAACCCGCCGCAGGTCGCGATTTTGGGCGTTTGCGGCCTTTCCGAAAAGGTGAAGGTCGAAAACGGGCAGATCAAAGCCTATCAAAGCATGGGCCTTTCCCTGACGATCGACCACCGCGCGGTGGACGGCGCGCCGGGCGCGAGGTTTTTGAAGGACTTATGCGGAAATTTGGAAAACTTCTCGTTGCTGTTGCTGTAAGTTTGTAAAATATGCGAGAGAGCTTTTTTGCAAAAAAGTTCTCTCGCGCGCTTTCCAAAAACTTTCGTAAAACAAGTAATACAACCGAAGATAACAAAAAACCAAAAACGCATACAACTAAAACCGATTTAAAAACGCAAGCCGTCGCAGTTTAGCGTCAGGCGGGCAGCAGGCGACAATGCCGGCACAGGAGTGTATAAAGACATACATGACTGTGCCGACTGGGAGCACGCAGCCCGCATCACGTTTAAAATGTGACGGCGCCGAAAGGAGCAAGGATAGTGGACACTTACGATATTGCCATTATAGGCGGCGGGCCGGCCGGATACAACGCGGCCGAGCGCGCCGGACACGCGGGCTTAAAAACGGTCGTCTTTGAAAAGCGCGCTTTGGGCGGCGTGTGCCTGAACGAGGGCTGTATTCCGAGCAAAGCTTTGTTGAATTCCGCCAAAATCTACGACTATGCGCGGCATAGCGAGGTCTACGGCGTGACCGTCAAGAATGCTTCGCTCGACCATAAAACGGTGGTCGCCCGCAAGAATAAGGTCGTGTCCAAATTGACCGGCGGCGTCGCGATGAAGCTGAAAAAATGCGGCGTCACGGTGATCAACGCCGAGGCCGCGATTGAAAATAAAACGGCCGGCGGCTTTACGGTGTCGGCGGCGGGCAATACCTACGCCGCCAAAAATCTGTTGGTCTGCGCGGGCAGCGTGCCCGTCTTGCCGCCGATCCAAGGGCTTGCCGACAGCTTGAAATCGGGATTTGCCTTGACGAGCCGCGAAATTCTCGACCTTGAAGCCGTTCCGAAAACATTGACGATTGTGGGCGGCGGCGTGATCGGTTTGGAAATGGCGGCCTATTACGCGAGCGCGGGCGCGGCCGTGACGGTCGTGGAGATGCTGAATTCTATCGGCGGGCCGATCGACGGCGAGATATCCAAAATCCTTTTGAACAATTTGACCAAAGCGGGCATCGCGTTCGCTTTGGGGGCGAAGGTCACGGCGATCGAAAACGGCGGCGTGACCTATGAGAAGGACGGCAAAACGCAAACCTTGAAATGCGATAAAACGTTGGTTTCGATCGGGCGGCGCGCGGCGGCGGTGTCGGGCTTGGAAAAGCTGGGCGTCGCTTTGGAGCGCGGCGCGATTCTGACGGACGAACACATGCGCACCAATATTCCGGGCGTGTACGCGGCGGGCGACGTCAACGGCAAAAGCATGTTGGCGCATACGGCCTACCGCGAGGGCGAGGCAGCGGTCAATCATATTGTAAATAAGCGCGACGTTATGCGGTACGAGGCGATTCCGGCCGTGATCTACACGCACCCCGAAGCGGCGTTTGTCGGCGAGACCGAGGACAGCGCGAAGAAAAAGGGGTACGAGGTCAAATGCGCGACCCTGCCGATGATGTACAGCGGCCGCTACATGGCCGAGAACGAGGGCGGCGACGGCATTTGCAAGCTGGTCACGGAGGCGAAAACCGGCCGCGTGCTGGGCGTTCACATGATCGGCGGCTACGCGTCGGAAACGATCGCGCTCGCGGCGATGATGATCGAAACCGAAATCAAGATCGGGGATTTGCGGGAATTGGTCTTTCCGCACCCGACTTGCGGCGAGGTCATTCGGGAACTGCTGTTTGAGATATAATTAAAAGTTTTTGGAAAGAGCGCGAGAGAACTTTTTTAACAAAAAAGTTCTCTCGCAAAAAAAAGAGATAAAAACAAACCCCAAAGGAGAATAAAATCATGCCGAGATCACAATTCGTAGACCCGAAACAAATACGCAAACCGGGAACCTTACAATTTCAGGACATCCCGCTGAACACCTATCAAAAAACCGTGAAGGATGAAAAGGATAACTTCTCCAAAGCGGATTTACTGGGGATTCTCGAGGATATGATGACGATCCGCGAGTTCGAGACCATGCTGACCGAGATCAAGGTCAAGGGCGCGTACGCCGGAAAGGAATTCACCTATCCGGGGCCGAGCCACCTTTCGATCGGGCAGGAGGCGCAAGCCGTCGGGCAGGCGTACCATTTGGGCGTGGACGATTTCATTTTCGGCACGCACCGCAGCCACCACGAGGTGATCGCCAAAGCCTTTTCCGCGATCAAAAAATTGTCCGAAAAGGAACTGGCCGAGATCACGGCCAAGGAAAACGGCGGCAAGCTGATCAATGTTCTCTCCCAAAAATCCAAATCGAAAGGAAAGGCTCTGGCCAAAGAGTTTTTCCTCTACGGCATGATGAGCGAGCTGTTCGCGAAAGAAGCGGGCTTTTCGCGCGGTCTCGGCGGCAGTATGCACGCTTTCTTTCTGCCGTTCGGGATTTTCCCCAACAACGCGATCGTCGGCGGCTCGGCCCCGATCGCGGCGGGCGTCGCCCTCTATAAAAAATGCAATCAAAAGAAAGGCGTCGTTGTCGCCAACGCGGGTGACGGCGCGGTCGGTTGCGGCCCCGTCTATGAGTCGCTGAACTTCGCTTCGATGGATCAGTTCACCCGGCTTTGGGAGGACGGCTATAAGGGCGGCTTGCCGGTCATCTTCAGCTTTAACAACAACAATTACGGCATGGGCGGCCAAACGAAAGGCGAAACCATGGCCTACGATATTTTGGCGCGTTTGGGCGCGGGCATTTCCCCAAGCCAGCTGCACGTCGAGCGCGTGGACGGCTATAACGTGCTGGCCGTGATCGACGCGTTCAAACGCAAAAAAGCCCTTGTGGAAAAAGGCGAAGGCCCCGCGATGCTGGATATTTTGACGTACCGTCAGACGGGGCATTCGACCAGCGACGTGCAGAGCTACCGCACGCGCGAGGAGCTCGACGCGTGGAAAGCGGAGGACTCGATCGAAAGCTTTAAAAAACAGCTTATCGAGGCGGGCACGGCCAAACAAAAGGAAATCGACGATTTGGCCGCGGCGGTTATCGAGCGCAACCATCAAATGTTCTTTTTGGCTTCCGACCTTGAAATCACGCCCTATGTGGACATGAAAGCCGACGCGCGTTTTATCGAAAACCTGATGTTTTCCAACCAAAAAACGGAAAAAATGGATTCGAGAAAGCCCGACGTGCTGCTCGAGAAAAAGGACAACCCGCGCGTTCAGCAGATCGCGGGCAAGGAACGCTTCCATATCGACAAGGCGGGCCAACCCGTCCCGAAATCCAAACAATACAGCATCCGCGACGGCCTTTTCGAGGCGATTTTCGACAAATACTATGTCGATCCGACGCTGATTTCCTACGGCGAGGACGTGCGCGACTGGAACGGCGCGTTCGCGGTCTATAAGGGTCTGACCGAGGCGTTGCCGTATCACCGGTTATTCAACAGCCCGATTTCCGAGGCGGCGATTGTCGGTACGGCGGTCGGCTACGGCATGGCGGGCGGGCGCGTGATCGCCGAGCTCATGTATTGCGATTTCATCGGCCGCGCGGGCGACGAGGTGTTCAACCAAATGGCCAAATGGCAGTCGATGAGCGCGGGCGGCCTCAAAATGCCGGTGGTCTTGCGCGTGTCGGTCGGCGCGAAATACGGCGCGCAGCACAGCCAGGACTGGACGGCCTTGACCGCTCATATCCCCGGCCTCAAGGTCGTGTTCCCCGTGACGCCTTACGACGCGAAAGGCCTTATGAATACCGCGCTTGCGGGCACCGATCCGGTGGTCTTTTTCGAGAGCCAGCGCATTTACGACATGGGCGAGACGTTCCGCGCGGGCGGCGTGCCCGAAGGGTATTATGAAATCCCGATCGGCGAGCCCGACGTGAAAATCGCGGGTACCGACGTGACGATTCTGACGGTGGGGGCGACCTTGTACCGCGCGGTTGCGGCGGCCAAGGTCTTAAAAGAGAAGTACGGCGTATCGGCCGAGGTGATCGACGCCCGCTCGGTCGTGCCGTTCAACTATGAAAAGGTGATCGAATCGGTCAAAAAGACCGGGAAAATCCTGCTCGCGAGCGACGCTTGCGCGCGCAACAGCGTTTTAAACGACATAGCGGCCAACGTCACGCAGCTTGCCTTCGATTATTTGGATGCGCCGCCGTTTGTCTTGGGCGCGGAAAATTGGATTACGCCGGCTTTCGAGTACGACGCGTTTTTCTTTCCGCAGGAAAGCTGGATTTTGGACGCGATCCACACGAAGCTGTTGCCCTTAACGGACTATACGCCCGATAAGAATTATACGGCGGGAGAGTTGATCCGGAAAGCGAAAGCCGGAGTATAAAATCAATTAAAAAGGGAACAGGGAACAGGGAATAGGGAACGGTTGTTCTGCGGACGGGGTGGCCGACATTTATGTTGATTATAAAAAACACAAACACCGACGCGTATTTCAACCTCGCCGCCGAGGAATATCTCTTGAAAAGCAAACGAGAGGATATTTTTATGGCGTGGCGCAACGCGAACGCGGTGATCATCGGGCGCAATCAGGATGCGGAGCGGGAAGTGGACGCGGAAACGGCGGCCGCCCTAAACGTCAGGGTGGTGCGCCGCTTGACGGGCGGCGGGGCGGTTTATCACGATCTCGGCAACGTCAATTATACGTTTATCCGCCGCGGCGCGGACGGGCATTTTAACGATTATCCCTACTTTGCCGCGCCGATGATCGCGTTTTTGAAAAAGCAGGGGATCACCGCCGAATTTTCGGGCCGGAACGATATTTTAGTGAGCGGCTCTAAGATCAGCGGCACGGCGCAAGTCAAGAACGGCGCGGACGTGCTGTTCCACGGCACACTGCTGATCGACACCGACATGACCGTGCTCGGCAAGGTTTTAAAGCCCGACTATGAAAAGCTGGAGCGCCACGCGATCCAATCCGTGCGGAGCCGCGTAACCAACTTGAAAGAATTGCTTCCCGTCGGCGTTGACGCTTTGACCGTTATGGATTTATTGTGCGGGGAATTTTTGTCCGTGTCCGGCGCGGTGAAGTACGATTTGACCCAACAAGACCTCGCGGCGATCGACCGGTTGAGGGAAGACAAATATTCCGCACATGAATGGAATTACGGCGGGCAGGAATAGGCAAAAGGTAAAAAGTGCGGTCGATTGCAAACCGTAGGGGCCGACAGCGTGCGTCGGCCCGAGGCTGGCAAGAAATGAACTGAAAACTGAAAAAATATTGACATTTTTGAAAAGAGCGCGAGAAAAACTTTGTAAAAAGTTTTTCTCGCAAAAGGAAATAAAAAGAACATGAAAACCAAAGCGGTCCGCATCTACGGCAAAAACGACTTACGGCTGGAGGAATTCGAGCTTCCCGCAATGAAAGACGACGAAATTTTGGCGCGGGTGGTCAGCGACAGTATTTGCATGTCGAGCCACAAGGCGGCCGAGCAGGGCGCGGATCACAAGCGCGTCCCGAAGGATATCGCGACGAATCCGACGATTATCGGGCACGAGTTTTGCGGCGTGATCGAATCGGTCGGCAAGAAATGGGCGAAGGAATTTAAGGCGGGCGATAAATTTTCCATTCAGCCCGCGCTTAACTATAAGGGCAGTTTGGACGCGCCCGGCTATTCGTTCCGCTGGATCGGCGGCAACGCGACCTACGTCCTGATCCCCAGCGAGGTCATGGAGATGGGGTGCTTGTTAAAATACGACGGCGAAGCGTTCTTTTACGGGTCGCTGGCCGAGCCGGTTTCTTGTATCGTGGGCGCGTTCCACGCGCAATACCACACGACGGGCGGCAGCTACGCGCATCGCATGGGCATCGTTGCGGGCGGAAGCTTGGCGATTTTGGCCGGCGCGGGCCCGATGGGGCTGGGGGCGGTGGACTATGCGATCCACAATCCCGTTAAACCGAAACTATTGATCGTGACCGATATCGACGACGCGCGCTTAAACCGGGCGGCGGAAATTCTGCCGCCCGCGGAAGCCCAAAAATGCGGCGTCGAATTGAAATATATCAACACCTCCAAGCCCGAATACAACAACGAATACCTGATCAATTTGACGGCGGGTTTGGGGTATGACGACGTGTTCGTGTTCGCGCCGGTCAAACCGGTCGTGGAGCAAGGAGATAAGCTCTTGGCGCGCGACGGCTGTCTGAACTTCTTCGCGGGGCCGATCGATCCGGCGTTCAGCGCGGCCTTTAACTTTTACAACGTGCATTACGCGTCCACGCATATCGTGGGCACGTCGGGCGGCAACACGGACGACATGAAGGAATGTCTGAAAATGACCGCCGACGGCAAAATCAATCCGGCGGCGATGATCACGCACGTGGGCGGCTTGAACGCGGCGATCGACACAACGTTGAATTTGCCCAAAATCCCCGGCGGCAAGAAGCTGCTTTACACGCATAAAAACCTGCCCTTGACCGCGATCGCCGATTTTGAACGGGAGGGCGCGGCGAATCCGTTCTTTAAACGCTTATCCGAAATCTGCAAGCGGCATAATAATTTGTGGAATTTGGAGGCGGAACAATATCTGTTGGTTCACGCTCAAAATATTTAGCTAAAGTTTTTTGGAAGGAGCGCGGGAAACTCTTTTTTGAAAAAAAGGTTTCCCGCAAAATCAAATAAGCCTTCCGACAAAACTCGTAATCAAACACAAAACGAGCCCGAAAAGCAGCGGCAAAAAGAAGCCGACCGCCGCCCACTTCGCGCTCGTTTCTTTTTTGAGCGTGATCAGCGTCGTGGCGCATGGGAAATGCAACAAGCACAGGATCATCACGTTGACCGCCGTCAAGACCGTCCACCCGTTGGATAGCAGCAACGAATGCAGTGCGGGCATACTCAATTCCGTCAACGTTCCCGACGAGGTATAGCACATCAGTAAAACGGGCAAGAAGATTTCATTGGCGGGCAACGCCAAAATAAAGGCCAGCAAAACAAAGCCGTCCACGCCGAAAACGCGCCCCGCCGGATTCAAAAAGTTTCCCGCGATCTCCAACAGGCTGTTGTCCCCGATCTTGAAATACGCGCCCAAAACGATGACCGCCGAAAAGGGCGCGCTGAACACGACGGCGCGGATCAGCACTTTCAACGCTTTTTCATACAGCGCTTTGCCCACGGTTTTGAAAAAACGGGGGCGGCGGTAGGGCGGCAGTTCCAAGGAAAAGTGCGGCCGCGCTTCGCGCAGGATCGTCCTCGTCAGAATAAAATTAGCGAGCAAGGTAAACAGCACGCCCGCGACGATGACGGCCAAAACCGTGGCGGCTCCCGCCAACGCGCCGGCGGCAAAAAACAAGCCGGACAGCGTGATCAACAAGGGAAACCGCCCGTTGCAAGGCATAAAGGAATTGGTGACGGCGGCCGTGATCCGTTGCTTTTCGCCGTTGATGATGCGGCAGCCGATTACCCCGGTGTGTAGTATAATATGGACACCGGCGGGCAATTGGGCGCTTTTAACACAAAAAGCAAAAAGGAGGGGTTTTTGCTTAATTGTATTCGTCGAAAAGTAAAAGCCCGCAATTTTTACCGGTTGCCGGAAAAATTGCGGGCTTTTATATTTTACAAATAGAGTAGGCTAATACTATTTTTCACGCCCTAAAAAGTAATCGAGTGTGCAACCGAAATAGTCGGCCAAATCGACAACGGATTGGAGGAACGGGTCGCCGCCCTACATGAACAATCCGAAGTACACGTTTACGTCAGAGAAAACGCCGGGCGGTCTTTTTTATGATTCGGTTTTCCGGTTCAACATGTTATTTTGTTTGACACTTTACGACAAAATGTGTTATATTTATTTACGTATAGTACGATAGATAGTACAAGTCTACCCAAAGGGGTACCCCTTTGCATTTTTCGCGGCTCACAGAGCCGCGAAAAATGCGGGAAATACGAACAAGGCGGAAATAAAAGTTTTTCATCGAAAATACAGGCAAAGGATACGGGTGTCAAGGATAATTGAAAATACAGGCGAATGACAAAAGATAAATTTCAGATTGGGAACGGAAACAAATCGTGGTGGGCGAGGGATAACGTTATGACCGGGAACATACGGAAAGGAAAATTGAACGGCGGCGGGACGGCGGTTTGGCTGGGTCTGCTGTTTGTGCTTATCCTGACGGCGGCGTGGGCGGGCGGACTGTTCGGCGCGGGCGGGAACGGCGGCGCGCCCGAAACCGTTTACGCCGCGACGGCGGGGCAGTTCACGATCGACCAGCCCAGCGGCTGGACATATACGACCGCTTGGTCGAATACGAGAAACATTTTGACCATTACGAGCAACGGAACGTATACGATCGGCATGAACGGCGTCGCCCAAACCACCGTCGACGGAATCAAGATCGACAGCGGACTCGACGTCGATATCACCTTGAACAACGTGAAAATCCAACACGCGGCCTGGTGCGCGTTCGAGATGAACGGCGCGACCGTCAGACTGACCCTACAAGGCTCGAATATTTTGGCGAGCGCGGGCTTGCGGGCGGGATTGGAATGCGGGGAGCAAGGCTCCGACCTGACCATCAGGGGGCCGGGCAGTCTGACGGCGGGGCAGACGAGCGCGGGCGACGGGGCGGGGATCGGCGCGGGGGGCAACAACGGCGGCATCGCCAATAACGGCGCGAACTACGGCAATATAACGATCGAGAGCGGCACGGTCACCGCGTACGGCGGACTGTTTCCCGGCGCGGCCAACAGAAACGCATCTAACGGGGCGGGGATCGGCGCGGGACTGGGTCCCAACTACGGCGACATAACGATCAAGGGCGGGACGGTGACGGCGCAGGCCGGCGATCCCAATTTCATGGCCGGTAATAACGGCAATGGCGCGGGGATCGGGGGAGCACTGGGCGCGAACTACGGCAAGATCACGATCAGCGGGGGAACGGTGATAGCAAACAACCACGGTTTCTCAACGGGAATCGGCGGATCGGGGGGAGTAGTCGTAGGCGACGGCAGCGGCGGTGATATTACGATCAGCGGCGGCACGGTCGTAGCGGGCACTATCGGCTCTGTCGGCGGTTCCCCCGAAAGCGGCGCCAATATCACGATCAGCGGCGGCAAGGTCTTAACCTATGAGATCGGCGCCAAGTCGACGAGCGCTACCTCCACGGTCACCATCAGCGGCGGCATCGTGCTCGCCGGGCGCAGTATTAACGGAGTCCTGACGATGAACGGCAACGGCGTCGTTATCGCCAAACAACTTAGGGCCGACGCCGTTTCGGAAAAGCAGAACGGCATTCTGCTGTACTGCGGCGATCCATGGAAAGTAGGGTCACACTTCTACAATGGACCGGAGGGGAAAGTGTACGGCGACGTGACGCTGCCGGACGGCGTGCTGCTGCACGACGAGACCTTGTGGACAGTTACGGACGGCCTGCCGCTGCCCTCTTTCATGGAAACGATTAAGTTGGTGGGGGATCGCGGGAGTTCACAATGCGTTCTGCGCATCCCTTCCGGCGCAAAATTGACGATCCCGAACGGGGTCACGTTGACCAACAACGGTTTGGTGATTCCCGAAGACGGCGGCGAGGTCGTGGTGGAAAGCGGCGGCCGCGTCGTAGGAAACAAAATCGAGGGGGCAAACGTCAACGTCGGATTGACACAGACCGACTTGACGGGCATTTCGTGGTCGGCCAATCTGACGGACATGAAATTCGCCGCGCAGACGTGGACGGAGCCGTCCGCGTACACGAATCCGGCGACGGGGCCGGCCTTTTTGCAGACGATGGAATACGGACTCGCGCCGGGGCGGGCGGATACGCCCGCCTATCTGCAAAACGCCGCCGACGCCGTCACGAATTGGACGGTGTGGCCGGCGGGAACGGGCGGGACGCAAAGCGTGTCGTATACGGGCCTGACGCCGAACACGCGGTATGTGTTCGTCGCCCGCGCGGTTGAAAATACGTGGTATAACACGGGCATGAAGTACGACTATAACGGCCGAGATCCGAGTAATCAGATGATCCCCGCTCCCCCCCAATTTTACTCTTACGCGTTCATGACCCCGCCCTACGGCGTGAGGGTCACGCCCGCGTCCAAGGATTTCGGCTCGAAGCAGTGGGGGTACGCCGCCGCGCCGGACAAGCAGACGTTCGACGTGCAGAACGTCGCGAACGCACTGACCGGCATGACGGCGACGCTGGCGGGGCCGGGTCTGGCGGCGTTCGAGATTACGGACGCTTTGCCGGCCGCCCTCGGCGCGGGCGCGACGGTCAAGGTCGGCGTACGCCCCAAAGCGGGATTAGAGTCCGGGCTGTATACGGCGACGCTGCAAATCCGGGGCAGCAACAGCGTGTCGGCGGACGTCGCGCTGACCTTTACCGTGACGGACTCCTATATAGCGTCGGTCGACCCCGCGAGCAAGATTTTCCCGGCGGCGGTCTACGGGTACGGAACGCCGACGGCGCAGACGTTCACGCTGACGAACGAGGGGACGGGGCAGTTGACCGGTCTGACGGCGGTTTTTACGTCGGGCGGGGCTTACTTCGGGATCTCAATCGCTTTACCGGCGACCGTCGCGAGGGGCGGGACGGCCACGGTTGCCGCGCACCCGCAAACGGGGCTCGATCCCGGAACCTACGCGGGCAATCTGCGGATCGCCGGAAACAACGGAATATCGCTCGACGTTTCGCTGTCGTTCACCGTCGGCAAGGCGCGGGTGTCCGTGCCGGCGGGAATAAACCTGACCTATAACGGACAGACGCGGGACGGCGTACCCGCGGGGGCTTTGTATTCGCGCGGCGGGACGTGGCAAGCGGCCGACGCCGGCAGTTACACGGCGACCGTCGTTTTGACCGACGCGGCGCGCTATCGATGGGACGATTCGGGGCCGGACACGGCGGGCCGGGACGTGGCATGGAGTATCGCGGCGATCGACGCGACGACCGACATAAGTGTGACCGTACACGTCGCGGTAAGCGGAACGTATATTTACACCGGAAGTCAGCAAAGGCCGGGGCAGAGCGCACTGACGGTTACGGTCGATTACACGGGCGTGACGGGCGAGGCCGTGCCCGCCGCGCACTATACGGTTACGGGGTACGGTAACAACACGGACGCGGGGCCGACGGCGACCGTGACGGTTTCCTTGCACGGGAACTTCACGGGGACGGGAAGCGGAACGTTTACGATCGGCCGCGCCCCGATCGCCGCGCCGGCGGGAATAAACCTGACCTATAACGGGCAAGCGCAGGACGGCGTGGCGGCGGGGGCGGGATATACGC
>BNZQ01000038.1 GCA_026001225.1 Clostridia bacterium | reverse complement strand
ACCCGCCAAGCCTACAACTATATGATTTTGACGGTGCGTCTGCTGTCGCTGATTTTGGCCGTGCTGCTGCCCGGCGTTTATGTCGCCGCGCAGGTCTTTCATTACAATTTATTGCCCCCGCCCTCTTTGCCGCCGCTTGCCCCGCCTTGCTCCTTTTTTTTGAGCCCGATCATCGGCAAAACCGCCGCCCCCGCGTCCTGATTGCGCTCGACAAAATCCTTAACCGTCACGGCGGCGGCAAGGCCCGCTCTGTTCGAGCGGCGCAAAAACTCGGGCGCGTCGGCCGCCGCCGTTTTGCCGACCTCGGTCATCAAGCCCATCGCTTCCTTGGCCGACCCCTTGGCGACGACCGCGAGCGCGTCGCTGTTCATCGCGCCCGTCCGCAAAAAGTAATCCAACGCGTCCCCCGCGCCCTCTTGGGCGAGGCTCTCGCCGATAAAGACCGCCGCGCAAAAGGACAAATCCGCCGTCCGTCCCAATTTAACGGAAATTTCCTCGGCCGCCGTCCGCACGCTTTTACCGGACGCGCTCGCCGCGCCCGCGCTTTCCGTCGTTTGCTCGCCTCCGCCGCCCGGCATACTGAATTGCGCCGTGACCTCGTACCCCCCGCCGTTCCGGTCGATCCCCAAAGCCGTGACCGCGACGCGGCGCGTGACCTCGCCTTGCGTGGTCAGCGCTTGCGGGATCAGCAGAACGGCGGACAGCAGCATGGCCAGAATGTATTTCCGGCGGGAAAGGGCACATATGAAGTTGCGCAGCTTTTCTTTCATAATTTTCCCTATTCCCTACCCCCTATTCCCTGCCCCCTATATACGGCGGCGCAGATCAAACACACCGCCGGTATCGCCAGCATAACCGCCGGAACGGCATAGACCGAGTACGCCGAGAGCCAAAGCTTTACGGTTTCGAGGTCGGGCACGACAAAGTTATTGAAGGCCCAGGTGAACGCGGCCAACGGGATCAGCGTAAAATATGCGTTGCGGGGCCGGAACAAGCGCAGCAGGCACTCGTGGGCGCAAAAAAAGGTCACGGCCATTTTAAGGAGGGCGGCGGACAGCCAGATCGCGGAAAACACCCCGCCCAATTTGCCCGCGCCGCCGGCAAACGCGAGGTCGGCAAAGCCGCTCAAGGCCTGCCCGAAATCGAAGTAGCCCGCGATATTGCCGAACAGCGCCAAAAACGCCGCCATAAACGCCGCGACAAGCAAGCCCGCCGCGACATAACCGGCCGCCGCCGCGCGGACAAAGCCCGTTTGCAAGGTATGCGTTTCTTGCATACCGCCGGAAAGAACGGGCGCGCCGCCGCCGCGCGGCCGCCGCCGCGCGCTTGTCTTTTCAAGCTTCATTTCGCCCATAAACATCAGCAGCGCCAGCTCCTCGGAGTACCAGAACATGCCGTCCAGCGCGCCGCGCCAAACCGGCCGGAAGCCTTTTTCCAAAACGGGCAGCAGCCGGAAAAACCGATACCCCGAAAACGCGGACGCCGCCGTGCAAAGCAGCGCGGCCAGCGCCAAAGGCGCGAGCAGTTCGGCAAACCGCCCCAGCCCGTTCAGCCCCTTGTACGCCGCGAAGGCCAGCAGCAAAAACAGCGGGATGCTGTACAGCGCCCACGGCGCGCCGGTATACAGCGCGGCGTCCAGAAAGGTGCGGTTTTCCTTGCACTGCATGGCGGTGTGCGCGACAAACACCAAAAGCAGCGCGGCGTATACGGCCTTGGCCGCCCATACGCCTATCGTCCGGTTCAGCACCTCGTCCAAGCTTTCGCCCCGCGAAAGGACATAAGCCGTCAGGAGGAACGCCAGCGGGATCAAAAACAGCGCTGTATCCAAAAGGGCGGCTATCCACGCGTCTTTTCCGGCCGCGTCGGCCAAAACGGTGGGCAGAGCGATAATTTTAGACGCCGTTCCCAATAGGAGAATCAAGCACACGAATTGCCGTCGATTCAGTTGCTTCGTTTTATTTTGCATAGCTATCCGTTTCAAAACTGAAAAGTGAAAACTGAAAACTGAAAATTTTGGATCTGTCGAAGAAGTAACTTCTATTATGCTCCGCGTTCCTGACCCGCCGACAAACCTTCTTTACGGCTTTTCGACCGCAGTTTTCAGTTTTCAGTTCTCAGTTTTCACTTATTTCAGTGACCCGCCGACAAACCTTCTTTATAGTTTTTCGACCGCAATTTTCAGTTCTCAGTTTTCAGTTTTCACTTATTTCACGCTTCCCTGTCTTTTCGGATTCACATTCGGTATGCTCTCCGGCCTCGTTTTCATGCCGGCGATATTCGTCCTGAAAATCCCGTCCTTGACGTCGTTTCGGATATAGGGCGCGTAGGGGGCGAAATACGGCGCGCCGTAGCTGTCCAGCGTCAGCATATAGAGGCCGACGAACAAGACGCCCAGCGCGATCCCGAAAAAGCCCGCCAAGCCCCCCGCCGCCACGAAAAACAGCTTGAGCACGTTCGCGCTCTCGGCCTGGTCGGGCACGGTCTGGACGGCCAGCGCGCTGACCGCCGAAATCAGGACGGAAAAGGAGCTCAAAATCCCCGCCCGCACCGCCGTTTCCCCGAGCACCAGCGCGGCGACGATCGACAGCGCCATGCCGACGTAGCGCGGCATCCGCAAAGCGGCCTCGTACACCGCCATGAACAGGAACAGCACGAACAGCATTTCCAGAGCGGGCGGCAGCGGCGTCGTCTGCACCGCGTTGGACAGCGCGACGAACAGCTTCAGGGGCAATAAATTGTAATGAAAGACCTGCGCGGCGACATAAACGCCGGGCAGCAGCACGGCCAAAATCAGCGACAGCAGACGCACCGTCAAAATCATATAGTTGTAGGCTTGGCGGGTATAAGCGTCCGCGCTGCTCTGCACATCCTCGAAAAACAAGTACGGCAAGGTGAGCACGGCGGGGCTTCCGTCCACGAACACCGCGACGCGCCCCTCCAACAGCTTGGCGGCGGCGATATCGGGCTTTTCGCACCAGCCGATCTGTTTAAACAGGCCGCTCCGCCGCTCCTCCAAAAATTGCTGTATATAGAAGCTGTCGATCACGCCGTCGATGTCGATTCCTTGTATGCGTTCGGTGATTTTTTGTACCAAATTTTCGTCCGCGATCCCCCGCACGTGCGCCACGGTGACCGGCGTATTGGAAAACCGCCCGACGGACAGCGGCGTCAAAATCAAACTCTCGGTGCGCAAGCGGCGGCGGATCAGCGTCGTGTTGGTTTTCATGTCCTCGACGAAGCCCTCGCGCGGGCCGCGCACCACGGCGGACGTCGGCGGCTCGGCGACGGCGCGTTTGTCCCATTTTTTGAATGCGCACCGGACGCACGCGGCTTCGCCCTCCAGCAATAAAATCGCGTCGCCGCTCATCAGGGCGCCGGCGATCTCGTCCATATCCGTTTCGGTTTGAACCTCGGCGACGGGCAAGCGTTCCAGCACGGCCTTTGTTTTGTTTTTGGTCTCGGCGGTCCATTTGAGATTGCCGAAATACACGGTGAGCGGCAGCAGCAACGTACTCTGTATTTGCTCCGCGTCGGTCACGCCGCTCATATAAAATAACACGGCGTCCCACTTGCCGCCGGCCTTAAAGGCGCGCTCGACCAAATCCGCGCTATAACTCATGCGCGAAAGGATCGCTTCCTTGTTCGCGGTTATGTCCCCCGTCAGAGTTTTCAGAGTATCCGCCATACGCGGTTTAGTTTGCGGAATCGGGATATTTTTATGTGCGGGGGGAGCTTCCCGGGAAAACTTTTACCTTACTTGATCATTTATCCTTCAAAATATGATATAATACTATCATGAACGTTGAAACCTTACTCCCCGAAGCCTTGCTCCCCGCGTTCGACCGCTACTATGAATTGCTGATCGAGTGGAACGCGAAATTCAATCTGACAAGCGTCACCGAAAAAAACGACGTGTTTTTAAAGCACTTCGCCGACAGCCTGTCGGGCGCGCGGGCTTTCCCCGAAAACGCGTCGGTCTGCGATATCGGCAGCGGCGCGGGCTTTCCCGGGATTCCGCTCAAGCTCCTGCGCCCCGATCTCAACGTCACCCTAATCGACAGCCTGCAAAAGCGCGTGACCTTTTTAAACGAGGTGATCCAAGAATTGAAGCTGACCGGAATCCGGGCGGAACACCTGCGGGCCGAGGACGCGGCCAAGCCGTACCGCGAATTCTTTGACTGCGCGACCGCGCGCGCGGTGGCGGCCTTGAATACGCTGTGCGAATACGCCGTGCCCCTTGTCAAGCGCGGCGGGCGGTTCGTCGCCTATAAATCCGCCGAATGTATGGGCGAGATCGCCGAGGCGGCGCGCGCGATAAAGGTCTTGGGCGGCCGCCTGTTGCCGATCGATACCTTCACGGTCGAGGGCGCGGACGGCACGCGATTGTCCCGCGCTTTAATCGTGATTGAAAAGGTATCCGACACCCCGGCGGGATTTCCGAGAGGGGGCAACAAACCAAAAACCAATCCCCTATAGCCGCTATAGCCGCGCTCCGCTTCGGCTCTTACCTCGGAATCCTATTCGGATTCCTCGCTTGATCGCTCGCTTCGCGCTCCTTCCGACCAAACGCGAATTTTTATTGCATAAAAATTCGGTCGGACTTAAAATCGGTTTTACTTTGTACAGTTTTACTTTATCGTCTCTAATCGGTTGCAACTCTAAAAACACCCCCGCCGTCTTGTGTCATTCAGAGGAACGCCGTAGGGGCCGGCAGCGTGCGTCGGCCCGCGCCGTCCTTTGTATGTCATTGCGAGCCGAATAAAATGATGCGCGGCAATCTCAACCGATTCGCTCAATATTATTGAATATTCCGTACGGAATTTTTTGAATGTGATAAACTGATAAAGTCGGCAACCTCTCCGAGGGAGGGGAATTTTTTATCGGTTGCGATTCTTCACTTCATTCAGAATGACAAATTGCGCAATGCAATCCGCCTTTACGCGTTTAGAGGGGGTTTGGGGGATGAATCGCAACCTCCCCCCAAATTTTTCTCGGCGTTTTTCTTTTAGTATAAAAGAAAGTAGGCCTACCTCTCTTTCTACCCCTTTCTTTTCCTATAAAAGAAAGACGCATCGATAACCGGAGCGCGGCGGTTAAATCCTCGACCGTTCCGCTCCGCGGCCTATATCCTCCGATACACCAGCACCCGCTCCTTGCCCTCGAGCGGCACTTTCAGCGCGGGATTGAACGTCATAATGGATTCGGGCGTTGTCCGGAGGGCCTTGGCCACGTCCCACAGCGTTTCCCCTTTGCGCGTGATATAGACCGCGACCGCCGCCGGCGCGGCCGCGCGCGGCGCGCCCAGCTCGATTTCTTTGACGCACCGGCCCGCCGCCGTCCCGTACACGTCCGCGTTAAAGCCGATCCGCGCCGAAATCTCGACCTCCGCGCCGCGTTTGGGCCGCGCCGAGATGTCGGTCACAACGCCCCGGGCCATCGCCGTCGCCCCCGCCTCCGCGCCGTCGCAAGGCAAGGTCACCGAATACGGCAGCTCGACCTGCACGCTGTTTTTGGAATCGGTTTCGGCGTTGCGGTAGATCACGCAGGTGTCGATCACACCCTCCAACCGAATCTTGCCCGCCTCGCAGAACGCCCCCGCCACATTGACGCGCGAAGCCGCCAACGCCAAAATAGTGTCCATATAGGGCATACCGGCCTCCAGCGCCGCGCTGCCCTCGATCTTTTCGTTATACGGCTTGCCGAACAGATACCGGTTTAAGCGGAAATCCTCCGCGTTTATTTTCAATTCGTTGGTCACCGAAAAGGCGTCGGAAACGTACTCGGCCTCCGCGGAGGTATACGCCTCGGCGCGCGCCGCGACTTGTGCCTCGACGCGCAAAACCGCCGTATCGCTCTCCGAATCCTTTTCCAGCCGCACGTCCACGGCCTTGATACATACGTCGGCGTGCGCGTCGCAGCCCGTTTGCACGCCCCGCGCCGCGACCTCCTGTTCGAAATCGATTTGAATCGGCAAGGAGATCAGCCTTTTATCCTCGGTTTCGCACAGCGCGTTTAAGTACGCCGACCCGACAAAGCGCACCGCATCGGTCAGGCAAACGGCCTCTTTGAGGAGCGCGCCGCCCTCGCACAGCAGGACGGACGTTACGTTGTCCTTGATTTGTTTTTCCTCGGACACCGTAAAGCTTTCGTCGGCGCACCCCGCCGACACGCGGTAATCGATTTTCTCTTTATTGGTAAAGACCTCGCCGCCCGCGCCCTTGAAACAGACGACAGGCTCGCTCGCCAGTCCGTACAACGCGAGCTCGAACAGGCAGGACAGCTTCATCTCCCCCGCCGAAACCGAAACCGTGTCGGTGTCCAGCACCGCGCAAACGGCCTCGGCGCGCATCCCGGGCGCGATCGCTTCCCCGGCGATCTTTTCGGAAAAATCCGCGCCGGATTCGACGACCCCGACGCCGCCCTCGGCGTTTAAGAACACCGCGCGGAATTTGACGCGGCCCGACACGCGCGCCTCGCCCGTCAGCAGCTCGCACGCCGCCGCGCCGCCGTCGCAGGAAATCGACAAAACCTTGGCCACGGCCGCGCCGCCATCGGGGATCAGCTTGCATTCGATCAGTGCCTGCGCCGACCCCAACCGCTTCTTATAGTCCGCTTTGACTACGTCGTATAAAGGTTCAAATGCCATAACTTTCGCTCCTTTTTCTATCGCTTTTTTCTTTTCCGACCGCCCGTCACGATTGCCCGTCCAAAAGAAAACCGCGATGGGAAAAAGAATTTATAAGGTTATTCTACTATATGGGCGGATGCGGCGGTTTATGACTGAAAAAAGCGCACGGCCGCGCGCCCGCGCGTGCCTTTCCGAATGATGCGCGTGTCATTCTGAACGAAGTGAACCCATGACGGGCTTTTTCCTCATATCTCTATCCGCTTCTTTCTTTTTCAGTCGGGCGGTTTTCTTTTGATGGACACCCTTTGACCGGCTTACTCAAAGAAAAAAGCCCGTTGAATGAAAAAAATGTTGCTTCAAACGCTTGACTTATCCGCCGTTTTCCTCTATCATATGTGCGAACTTTCAAACAGGCCGTTCCGGCGTATAATTATTGCGGCTTTGGCGCATATAATTTTATGTGCCGTTCGTTGCCGCAAACGCCGAACGGCTTGCACCCGTCCGCCTCCCCTTACGGGTCGGGCGCATAAGATAAGGAATAGCTAAAAATTTTTGAAAAGGGCGCGGGGAAAACTTTTTATAAAAAGTTTTCCCCGCAAAAAACAAAAAAGGTATTGAACATGAAAAAGAAAGACGATAAAATCGAATACGAACTGTGCCCGCGTTGCGAGCTGAACTATAAACCGAAAAAGCAGCGGTATTGCGATATCTGCAACGCGGCGTTAAAAGCCAACGGCGACAGCCTGTTGCTGCCCGACGAGGACGAGGAATCCGAAAAGCTCTGCCCGATTTGCCGCGTCAATTATATGAATCCCGACGAGGAAATGTGCTTCATGTGCCAAAAGGACCGCGCGCGCGAGTCCGTCGATGAGGACGATTCGTGGCGCGACTTTTTGGACGACGAGGAGCCCGAACCGCTCGAAGAATTGGACGTTTCCTTTGAGGAGCTTGCCAAAGAGGAGGAAATGGAGGACGACGACGAGGAATTCGAGGACGAGGGCGAAGATGATTTCGAATACGTCGATCCCGACGAGGAGGATTACGAGGACGAGGAAGAGGAGGACGACGACGAGGAATAGCCGCCGGCCGCTTTAACGCGGACGTCGCCCGTCAGAACATCGGAAAAAGAATAGGATTGAATTTCGAGGGATTTGGAATCCTCGATCCGCACCGTAAAAACCGACGGATACACGTCCACGACGCGGCCCGTCAGTACGACGATGCGCTTACGGCCCTTATTGATATACATTTTCACCCGCATATCCTGTAAAAGCGCGATTTCCCGCTTGACCTCTTCGATGCCGTTTTGAATTTTTCGCATAACATAGGAAATTATTCCCATTCCTAAAAGGCGTATACGTCAGCTTTTATTCTTTCGATCGATCTCCTCCGACAACCGCGCGTGCCGCCGTTGCATGTCCAAATAGGCGCGCAACGCGGGCGTAACGGCCTTTTTCCGCGGACTCTCCTGCGTCCCGTTTGCGTTCGCGGCGGCGATCCGCCGCGCCACCTGCTCGGGCGTTTCCCCCGCCGTCGGCGGCGTCCCGTTCGTTTTTACCGTTTCCCCCGCCGCGCGGCTTTTTGCCGGTTCCTCGCCCTTACGTCCCGCCGCATAATCGGGCGCGGCGGTATAGTCGTGCGCCTCGTTCAAGGTTTTTTCGTCGGGCGCAACGGACGGCGCGGGTATCTTCTTATACATGCCGAATTTATCCATACGGGACTATATATATGCGGCGCGTAGTGGAAAATCCCCGTTATTCCCGAAACCGTATCCCGATACCCATCTTCCGCTCCGCGGCGCGGATAAAGTCCTTGGCGAAATTGATCGGAATCGCGTAACCCATCGCCTCGGCCTCGTTGCGTTTGGACACCACCACGCCGACCGCGCGGCCCTCGGCGTCGTACATCGGCCCGCCGGAATTGCCCGGATTGACCGCCGCGTCGGTCAGAATGCGCACCGCGCCGTCGATCACGCGGCCCTTGTCGCCTACAAAGCCCCCGCTGATCCGCGTGCCCTCGCCCTTCGAATTGCCGATCACGAACACCGCCGCGCCGTTTTTAAGCCCGTCCGAATCCCCGAGGCGCGAATCCGCCGCCCGCGCGGGCAGCCGCTCCAACTGTACGACGGCCAAATCCGCGCCCGTCCGCATATCGCCCGCGCAGACGACGCGGGCGGGAACGTTTTCGCCCGCGATCAGCGCGCTCATAGCGTCGGGCGCTTGCCCGTCGCCGCCGAGCGCGACGTGCGCGTTGGTCAGCGCGTAACCGCCCGCGCGGTCGATTAAAAAGCCGGAGCCGCTCCATTGCGCGCCGCCCGCCGCCGCGCGGAACGCGATCACGGCGTTTTCGTTTTTCTCAAAGACCGCCTCGCCGGACGAAACGCCCTGACGGACGGGCGCGATCGGCTTGTCCGCGGCCTCGCCGGTATAACGGCAGCAGGGGCATTTGATTTCCTTTACGCCGTCCCTCTCGGACAAAACCTTGACCGGGCCGGCCCCGCACACGGGACACTCCATAAATATTTTCCTCCGTTGGTATTTGCGTATGCCTTACGTCACATTTGGCTCGGAAGTATACGGATCAAGAGAGCGAACAGAAAGAGAGCGGCGACTCCTAAACCGATAGAGAGCCACATCGCGGCTTTTCTGTCGCCCCGTTTCTTTTGCATGACGCCGACGACGATAATGTTCGTTAGATTGCCGCCGTAGACAGCAATCACACCGAAAACCACGAGAAACGTGAAGTTCCCCAATATATAAGCGAGAACCTCGCCCGCCAACGCGACGACGGGAACAATGCAATAGCGTCTCGTTCTCCGCCGCTTCCGCTTCGCCTCCTCCGCTTCCTCTACCCGCCGCCGCTTTTCTGCCTCGGCATCCGCTATCCGTTGCCGTTCCGCTTCCTTGGCCCGCCGCTTTTCTGCCTCGGCATCCGCTACCCGCCGCCGTTCCGCTTCCTCGGCCCGCCGCTTCGCCTCCTTCGCTTCCTCTACCCGCCGCCGCTCCGCTTCCTCGGCATCCGCTATCCGTTGCCGCTCCGCTTCCTCGGCCGCCTTTATCCGCTCTCTTTCCTGCTTCGCCGCTAAATTCTTTTTCGCTTTATCCGCGGCGGCGGTGCAGCGTTCCTTGACCGCCGCGCTTCCGAACCGCAACACCTTTTGATAGTTCCTGCTCTGCGAAAGCTCCTTAACCCTTCGGGACAGCGCGTCCAAATCGGAAGCCTCGTTTTCTATCAGCCAGCGGCATTCCCACAGCTCGCCGTTTTCGGGGTCTATCTCGGCGATTCTCTCGCAGGTCTGTTCCGCTTTTTTGTAATCCCCGTCGCCCAGCTCGATCCGCGCTTTTTTGAGCAGGCTTGCGATACTCGCGCCGCCGCCGTGCCCGACCGCGGCCGTCGGAACCGAAGCCGTTTGGCTTCTGATCAAATCTTTCAACTCGTCCAGCTTGTCCGTTTCGTTCGCCTTTTTGCCGTTCCGCAGGTTGTCCAGCTCTAAAAACACGCGCTTGCTCAGCTTGTGCAAGGAAGCCGACGGATCGTCCCACGCCTCGATCCACTGCACGCCGTCGAAAAACGATTTGAACAGCGGCGTGTGCGCGCTCGTGTCGATTTTGTATTCCAAACGGGGCTTGTTCAGCTCCCGCGCGATATTGATTTCCTCTTTACAGTCCGCGCTGACCATCGCCGCCTCGCCGGAAATCACGAGGAAAAGCTTACAATTGACGATCGCCTTGCGGATACTGTCCCAATAGTTCTTTTCGTCGTTGGGGCGCAGGTTGCGGGTGGATATCCAACACGCGTTGCCGTCGCGTTCCAGGGCCTTGACGGCGGCCTCGGCGATCGCCGCGTTTTTGGAGCGGTGGCAGACGAACACGTCGCGCGGAACGTCCTCATAGTTTTCCTCCGTCCTTTTCTTTTCGGCGTAAGCCGCGTCGTTTTGTTTTATGTACACGGCGCGGTTTATACCGTCCAGACCGTCGATATAGTCGTTCACCTCGTATTTGTCGCGCAAATCGGACGCGCGGATCAGATGCTCCAATATCGCTTCCTTTTCGGCGGGCGCGATATCCTTGCCGTCCGTTTTCAAAAAGTCCGCCATATAGGCGGGCTGACCGCGCCGCTTTCGCGCGTACGCGTAATAATATCCCGCCGTATAATCCTCCGGCAGAAGCTCCTTTATCTTTCCGGCGTGGGAGTCGATCCCCAGCACATCGTCCTTTTTAACGGCGGCGGCCAACAGCTTGCGCAGGTTCTGAATGTCCTTCGCGCGGTCTACATCGACCTTGGCGAACGTTTCGGCCTGTTTCAGCGTGAACATGCCGCGGCAAGCGGGACACCGCCCGAATTTCCCGTCGAATTTAAAGTTGCCGCCCTCGTAACCGCAGTTTGTACAGCGTACAGATTCCGTCGCCATCGTTTATAACTCCCTTTCCCTGATTAAGATTTTTATTCTTTGAATCAACTCGTCGATTTCCGTCGTTTCGCCGTTTTTGACCGCCTTTTGCGCGGCGAGCTTCATGTCGTCGATCCGGTCGGCGATTTTGGAATCGGCCTTGTGCGCCGCGTCCGTGCCGAACGGCGAAACATAGCGGTAGGCCTCGGTTAAAGCCTTGACGCGGGCGGCCGCGTTCGGCAGGGCTTCGAGCCAAGCGGCGACCACGTCCAGCCGTTTAACGTTTTCCTCGACAATCTCTCGGTCGCGCAAGACGGCCTCGTCGCCTTCCTTCTTTTTCCAAAACATACTATTCCTTTCCTTTTACGCTCTTCTTGCGTTGCGTCAAATCCGTTTCCCGCATTTTGAACAAAACACGTCGTCCGGCGCGGCGGCGGCGCCGCACTTCGTACAAAAGCGGCGTTCGGAGCCGTCCTTCCCGCCGTCCGCTTTCGCGTCGCCGCCCTTGGCGTCCCGCTTCCAACCGACCGCGCGGCAGACTTCTAAATACCTTTCATAGTCGCGTGCTTCCAGCTCGCGCATGTATTTTTCCTTTTCCCACTCCTTGTCGGTCAGCCGTTCTAAATCCGCGAGATATTCCTTTAATTCGCGCTTTTCCTCGTCGCGCCGCTCGATCCGTTTCTTTTCCTCTTTTTCCTCGCGTTCCCGCCGTTCCGTTTCCTCTTTCCCGCTCTTTAAGACGGCTTCGATCTCGGCCTTGCAGGCTTCGGGGATCAGGATTCTGCCGATGAAAAAGTCGCACATCGTTATGCCGTAGTTGTCCGACAGTATCCCGCCCAAAATCGGAGCGACGCCCTCGGCGATTTCCTTTGTATACTCGTCCGCCATGCAGTATGTCAGCCGCTTTTCGCGCATCGTTTTGATCAGCGCGGGCTGAAATTCGCTCATCAACTTGGCCAGCACGCGCTCCTGCAATTTGTCGAGGTCATAGCTGCCCGCCATGCCGACGACCTCCAAAAAGAATTTGCGCGGCTCGCCGATCCGAATCTCGAATTCGCCGTTCGCGCCGATTTTCAGCGGAATATCGGTCAGGGGGTCGCGCAACTCCAACTGCCGCGGCGTTCCCCACGGCATACGCAGGCGCGCGGTCTTGGACATATAGATGATTTCTACGCTGTCGGTCTCGAAGCGTTTGAAGAAAAAGCCCGACAAATCGCTCTTTTTATCATAGATATCGTACTTGCCCGATTCTAACGTTTGCAGCATTTGGCCGTCCTTTACCAAAATCGCCCGGTGCGTCGGCGGCACGATCAGCTGCGCCTTTTTGTCCAACTCCCCGTCCACGACGAGCTTGACGAATAAATCGTCGTTACTCATCCCTTGGATCATGTCCGGTTTGATAACCGAAATTTTAGCCATTATAACCTCCGTCCGTATAAAAATTTTTAGCTTTTTTGTCCTTTGCGCAGAATCTCTTTTTTTCGGAGGTCGAGAACGACCTCCGAAAACCGAAAAGGGCCCGGGCCCTTTTCGCAAATTTTGTTCACTATTATATCATTTTTCGACAAAACACGCAAGCGCTTTTTGCAAAAAAGTGAGCGGGCGCGCTCGAAAACATAAGAGGGCGCGTGTGAAAACGTAAGAGACGCGCAAAAAAGGAGTCATTACGAGCCGAGGTTAGCTCAAAATGACATTTCGCCCCCGTAACCGATTTATGCAACGAACGTGAAAACGTCCCCCTTATTTCTTGACTTTCCGATAAAGACCTTGTATAATATTACGGACTATCGATAAAATCGTGGGGTATCGTCCCCGATAACGAGAATAATAGGAGCTCTCTTGGCGATGAAAAAGAAATTACCGATCCTTATATGTTTTCTGCTGACGGCCGCGCTCGTCTTTTCGGCGTGCGCCTATCGAAACGACGGCTTGACCGACGTGGAAAAAGACTACGCGGTGACCGGCAACGGCGGACAGGCCGTGCAATACGGCGACTATATCTATTTCATCAACGGCACGATCGCCTCGTTCGACGATTCCGACGGCACGCACAACAAATGGGGCGAGGTCGAAAAAGGCGGCATTTACCGCGTCAAATTACAGGGCGGCACGAAAAAGGCCTATCAATACGACGTTCCTACCGACAAGGACGGTAAGGTTCCCGAGGCGGGCTCCCAAGAACCCGTTTGGCAAAAGCATAAAACCGATCTCGGCGTTCCGGGCGCGGGCCGCATGGAATATTATCCCAACATCGCGGGCGAGCTCAACGTTTACGACAAGGACGCCTCCGCGTTCCCCGTCCGCACGCTGACGGACACGAGCTTCCCCGATCGGGATAAAACCGACGGGGATATCGAGAAAATCACCTTTATCGATTCCGCTTCGATCGAGCGCGTCGTTCCCAAGGTGATCACCTTTTCCGGCGATTCCTCGGCGGGCTTTTTCATCTACGAGGGCTATATTTACTATGCGACCTATTCCAACCGCCGAAGCACGGGCGGCTCGGTCGAATACACCCTGACCGAATTTTACCGCACGCGCACCGACGGACAAAAGACACAGCTTCTGTACGCTTCGTCGGAGGCCGTGACGCAGTACAACGTCTACCGTTACGACGGCAAGACCTATATCGTCATGCACGAGGGCGGCACGCTCCGTTCCGTTTCCGTCGACGGCCGCGGCCGCGTGCGGAAAAAGGCCCTCGAAACCGAGGTCACCGAGGTTTTCTTTCCCCGTAAATCGGTTTACTATATCGGAATAAACGAAAACACCCTGTCGGATTTCGTGTTCTACACGCGCGCGATCGATATAGACGACAACGACGTATCCGGTAACGTGCTCGAAACGCGCCGCCCCGATTTGGCCGAATTGTCCTGGGGCGAACTGCCGCACCTCAACCAAACGTTCAGCGTCGCGGGCGTGTCGGACAACACCCTGTTCTATTATATGACTCCCTCGTCGGGCGTCAAATCGCTGTACGCGCAGGATTACTCCGCGCAAGTGACCGGCAATAAGCCCGCCGCTCTGAACCCGAACGAACGCGATCCCGAGCTCCCGACCGCCGCATTGGTCATTCCCTCCGCAGAATCGGTCGCGCAGGTCAACGTCTATATGGACGGCGCGCCGATCGCTCTCGGCGTGGAGGACGGCAATTTGGTCAAATATCAGCCGGACGCGATACCCGTTCCGATCACCGAAATGAGCGGGACGATTTTGGGTATTTACCACAAAACCGTTTATTTCGACGAGAGCGGCGCGCTGTATTCGACCGAGCTTTATTGGGACGCCGACAAATTGAAAGCCGGAGAAAAAATCAAGATCACCGACAAATCGATTTCCACGGACAACAACTTCGGCGTCGATATCGTCGGGGATTTGATTTTCTTTTTGGTTTCGACGCCGTTAGAGCAAAAGGATTTCGCGTTCGAGATCAACGAAGGGCTGACCGATTATATGTACTGCAAATTGAGCGTGGGCGCCCGCGCTTCGGACGACGAATATTTTGTGGGCGTTATCGACGCCGGCGACCAACCCGAAGAGGAATAATTTTCACAATCGTCCCGCGGGGGAAACTTTTTTGTAAAAAAGTTTCCCCCCGCACCCCTTTCTAAAAACTTTAACTTTCGTCGATTCTCATGACTTCCGTTGTTCTCATTCCCCCGTTTATCTTTTTTCTGATGCGCGTTTTTTGTCGACTATTTTAAAATAATGTCGAACCGTAAAACTTTTTTAAAAAAATAATCAAAAATACTTGCCTTCTGTTTTTTCTTGTGGTATTATATACGGGAAGGCGGATTTAAGTACGAATTTTACCTTATTTTCAAAATTCGCGCCTTAAAAAGGAAACGACGTCCTATGGAAAAAATCAAAATCATCATTGTGGAAGACAACGCGCAAATGTTGGGTATGTTGGAAAACTTTTTGACGGGCGAAAGCGAGTTCGAGGTCGCGGGCACGGCGCGGGACGGCGTCGCCGCGATCAAGCTGATCGAAACGGTCAAGCCGGCCTTTGTCCTCTTGGATATCGTCATGCCCGAACTCGACGGCTTCGGCGTGTTGGAGTGGTTGTCCTCCTCCGGCCTGAATCCGCGCGTCATGGTGCTGTCGGCTTTGAGCCAGGAAACCTTTATCCACCGCGCCTTAAATTCCGGCGCGGACTATTACATGATCAAGCCGTTCGATTTCAAAACGCTGAAAGCGCGGATTTTGGAGGTTTGCTCCGGCCGCGAGCCCGCGCGCCGTTCTCCCGCGGTCGAAACCGTGATGCGCGATTACCGCGCGGGCGCGCCGGTCGCAAAGTTCAGCCGCACGCGCAGCTTGGAGGAAAAGATCACCAATATTTTCATCACGGTGGGCATTCCCGCGCACATCAAGGGCTATCAGTTCCTGCGCGAAGCGATCAAGATGGCGATCGACAACCCCGAAATCATCAACTGCATAACGAAGAAGCTGTATCCGGGCATCGCGGAAAAGTTCGAGACCAGCGCGAGCAAGGTCGAGCGCGCGATCCGCCACGCGATCGAGGTCGCTTGGAACCGCGGCAAGATCGAGAATATCAATTCGCTGTTCGGCGTCCGCGTCTACTCCGGCAACGAGAAACCGACCAACGGCGAATTTATCGCTTTGGTGGCGGATAAAATGCTGATAGAGGGAGCTTAAACAGAAGGTTTGGGAAAATGCGCCGATAGTTTCTAACCGTCCGCTTCCCCGCAAATAACGCAGCCGTCTTGTTCGCCCCGCCTGTCCCCGTCGTAACGGACGCGAACCTTTGCGCCGACTTCAAAAAACGGTTCGCCGTCCTCGCCCATGACTCCGATCGATCTGTAAACGACGCCGCCGATATCGATATCGGAGACGTTTTCCAAGACGCCGTTTCCGTCCGCGCCGGACACTCTCTCCGGCTTTTCGCAACGATGCCCTATAACCGTTCCGATCGCTTCCGAAGGGTATTTTTTCAGAAACTCCCGCTCCTCCTCGTCCTCGCGGTCGAGCCGCTCTCTGATTTCCGCGGGGAATTGGTTTTTGTACGCTTCCCGCGAAGCCCTGCGGACAATCAGACATGTATCGTCCCCGTCCGGAATATATCGGATCGCAACGTATTCGTATTCGCCGTATTTCTCGGCCGAAACGGTTTTTCTCATCTTGCCGTTCTCCCCCGCGTAAACGCCGGTTTCGTACAGTATCTCCTCTTTTTTCGCATTTTTCGCGTGAACCCGTTCGCATTTCGCGACAAAGCCGATCCTTTCAACCGCGGCCTTGCTCTTTTCTATCCTCTTGTAAACCGACGCGTCCGCGGCCGAGTAAACGATTTTCCAAACGCAAAAAGGGAGAACCGCCGCGGCAATCCAAATCAGCCCTCCGATATAGTCGCGCGTTACGATCATATACGGAACCGCCGCGGCGCCGAGAAACATAACAATCATGATACTTATGATTAACGTTACGATTTTTATCTTAAATCTTTTAGGTTGCTTGCGGTAAAGAAAGTACAAACTGATTTGACAAAAAAGTGCTTGCGGGGGCGGCTTCACCGTTACTATCAAGACCTTCGGCGGAGTCTGCCGTTATGGGGTCGGGGTCGCCGAGGTCGTCAAGCTCTACCTTGTAAACCACATCTTTGACGCGCTGGCTCTCGTCCACTATGAGCATATCCGGCTGCCACCTCACGAGGTCGTCGCTCATAACACGCGCACCCTCATAATTGATAACCGCGATTTGCAGTCCGTCCTTCGGGAACAGCCTCAGCGCGTCGCGCCGCTTTACCATACTGCCCTCAAGCAGGCGCGCCGAATACTCCACCGTGAGATTTTTGCACTCGCGCTCCCACACGCTTTGCACCGCCAGCGGGCAGACGATAAGCAGCCGCTTGACCTCGCCCCGCTGAAACCTTGCGCCCGCCGCCGCTATCGCCGTCGCGCTCTTGCCCAACCCGACCTGAAACAGCAGTCCGTAGCCGTCGTTCTCCATACAGCGGTTGAACCCGCGTATCTGGTGCTTATACGGCGTGATGCTAATCGGCATCGGAAACAATGGCTCCTCGTCCGCCGCCGCCCCGCCGCCTGCATCGGAAACCTCAACCATAACGGCAAGCTCACCGCTCAGCTCCGCACCGAGCATTTTCAAAAGCTCGACATTCGCCACCGTAAGCGGCACAAACCACGCCTTGCTTTCCGGCTCATACCGCCTGCCCGCGATTTCTTTAATACTCTCGCGGTATAGGTAACAATCCGTAATGC
>BNZQ01000037.1 GCA_026001225.1 Clostridia bacterium | reverse complement strand
AATTCGGGCTGAACTGTCGTTCAGGCAACGTGCGGTCTTCTTGTACACTCTTATCAGGACTCTGTTCCGAGCTTCCGTAAGAAACCGCTTCACCGTACCTTGAAAATTGAATAGTCTAAATCACGGCGTAATTCTCAAAACCCATGCGTCCGTACCGCCGAAATTGTCCCCGATGTCGCCGCCTTTGGAGCGCGTGTTCGCGAAAACGATATGACCGCCGTCGCCCTCGAAGATGCGGACGGCGCGGTCCTCGCCGTTGCCGCCGAAGGCTCTTTGAGAGACGCGCTCGTTGGAGGCCGTCAGCGCGGTGACCAAAATATTGGGATTTGCGCTCAAGGCCGTTTCGTGATTGTCGGACAGAAAAACCGCCGTCGCCGCCGCGCCGGACTCGCGGACGGTATGATCGACCACGGTGCCCGCGCCGGTCAGCGCGGAAAATTTCACCTCGATCAGCCCGTTCGACCCGTCCGCGATCAGGCTTGCTTGCGGCAAGCCCGCCTTATACGAAACGGCGTAGCGGGAGGTCTCGTTTCGGTAAAAAAAACGCCCGTCCGTGCAGGGGGCGGCGTTCAGCAAAAACTCCCGCGCATAGACGAATTTTCCGCCGCTGCCCGGCGAAGCCCGCAAAACCGAAGCCGCGTAGCCTTGGCCCCGATCGCAGAGAAAAATCAGGTAATCCGCGCCCGCCGGCGTCATGTCGGCGGCGTACAGGTCGGCGGAGGCCGTTTGTTTCAGGGCCGAGAGGACGGGAGTTGTGGCCTTGTCGAACGTGACGATCGCAGGATAGCGTTCGCCCGCCGTGTTGCAATTGATCAAAACGGCAAAGCTCCCGCCGCGCGGAAAGGCGCGGACGAAACGGAACGAGCCGACGCCCGTCACGGCGTCGGTCAGTGTGCGGGATAAATCGTGCGGCAAGCCCGCCATGCCGATATTGACGGTGTTCGTGTATTGATTGGTGCGGCTGTAAAAGACGTTGATTGCGGAGGAGGACACGATCAAATCCTCCGGCGCGTCCTGCGTGCCGCTCATATAGGCGAAGCTTTTGACGGTTTCAAGCCGCGCGTTCAATTCGTAGACGCAGAAGCCCGCCGTCAGTGGAAAGCCGCCCAACACGTAAAAATCGTCGTTGTAAGGGTTATAACGCGCCGTTTTAAAGGTCGAGCCCCGTTGGTCGCCGAACACCGAAACCGCCTTCAACTGTCCCGCCGCGCTCAAAATCGCCGCGAACAGACTGCCCGAATCGCGCCCCTTGAAATCGCCGTCGGTCGATTTGGTCGCGCCGAATATGTAAAAGTCCCCGTCGATTTCCAAAACCTGTCCGATTTCGTCTTCGCCGCCGCCGCCGAAGTTGATTTCCCACGCGACGCCGTTTGCGCCCGCTTTATTGCGCGCCCAACGAGGCGCGAAAGGCTTGGATAAATCAAAGCCCGCGCCGAGATTGCCGCCGCCCGCGTCCGCGCCGCCGTTTGTTTGTTCCGAACCGTCGCCGCCGGGCGGGGCGACCGTGGCCGCCGCGTTATCGCGCAGCATAAAATAGGCGGTCAGGCACGCCGCCATCAGCAGGACCGCCACGCCGAGGGACAGCAGGCGCAGGGACTTTGAAGTTTTCAGTACCCGTTTTGAGGACATAATCAAGAGAGTTAAACAGTTTTGAAATTGAGCAATAGTAATTTAGAGATTTTTAACGGATTGGCAGTTTTGAGGTTCTTTTTGATAGCAGCGCTATCAAAAATGGTTCTTAAAGCCGTCAATGCGCAAAAGATCAAATCGATATGTTCAATTTCGGACTGTTTAACTATAAGTATAAAGGCAAAGCGGGCGCGGATTATGAGAAAGGGGGGAGGAATAAGGGGAATTGTGACAATGCGCAATCAATGAAAGATGAAAATTAAACAAGTGAAAACTGAAAATGATGGATCTGTCGAAGAAGTAACTTTTATTACGCTGTAAGCTCCTTACCCGCCGACAGACTTTCTTTTACGGGCATTCGACCAAAATTTTCAGTTTTCAGTTTTCAGTTTTCACTTGTTTAATTTTCAGTTTTCAAGTTGTCCTTCGCCTTGATAATTTCCCAAAAGATGCGTTCCGTGCCATCGATACGGGGGAAGGCCTTCATCGCGGCGATCCGCCTTTCCCGTTCCGCGAACAGGCCGTCCAACGCGGAAACCAAGCTGTCCGGCGTCAAGGCGTCCTGTCGTAAGACGCGCGCCAAACCGTGACGCTTGAAATAGTCCGCGTTCAAAACCTGATCGCCGCGCGAGACGCCTTTGGGCAGGGGAATCAACAGCATCGGCTTTTTCAGGGCGAGCAGCTCGAACACCGTGTTGCTGCCCGCGCGGGAAACCACGACGTCCGCCGCCGCGAGCATGCCCGTCATGTCGTCGGTAAATTCGAGTTCGCGATAGTTTTTCGATTCACAATGTACAATGCACAATGCACAATTAGTGTTTTTATCGTTAGATGGCCATCCCGTCCGCTCGTGTCGATGACACTTCGCGTCCACCCCTCCGGCGGAGGGGAATTTTTTCGCAGATTGATCCTTTAATGGTGTATTGTGCATTGTGCATTGTGCATTACCCGATAAATTCCCCTTGCCTGTTAAATGGATGATTTCATATTGATCGAGCAAGCGGGGCAGCGCGCCGCGCGCGGCCGCGTTCAGCGCGGCCGCGCCGGAGGAACCGCCCGTGACGAGCAGGACGGGCTTTTTGCCGGGCAGATTTAATTCTTGCAGGGCGGCGGGCCGGTTTCCGCGGTACAGCTCGGGCCGAATCGGCGCGCCGGTGAAAACGCCCTTCGCCCCGAAAGCGGCCGCCGCGTTTTCGAAGGAGGCGCACACGGTTTTACAGCGACGCGCGGTGTAGCGGTTGGCAAGGCCGGGGGAGAAATCGGACTCGTGGGACACGACGGGGATTTTTAAGCGGGCGGCCGCGCAAACCACGGGCACGGCCACAAAGCCCCCCTTGGAAAAAATCACGTCGGGCTTCAATTCCTTTAAGAGGGCGAGCGCGGCCCGTTTGCCCGTCCGCAGCTTAAAGGGGAGCGAAAGATTTTTCAAGGGGTTTCCGCGCGCGAATTTGACCGTCGGAACCGCGCGGTAGGGTATGCCGTGACGGAGGGCAAGGTCGCGCTCTATGCCGCTTTCCCGACCGACATAGTAAATTTTGTCGAAATGCTTTTTTAAAAGCGGCAGTAATGCAAGGTGGGGAATCACGTGCCCCGCCGTGCCGCCGCCGGTTAAGACGATCGTTGGCATAGATATCCTTTCGATTAGTGGTTAGTGGTCAGTGGTTAGTTTAAAAGGTTGCGATTCTTCACTTCGTTCAGAATGACACCTTTTACACGGTTGACAGTTAACAGTTTCGGCCTTATCCTTTACTTATCCCTTTAAGTTGACCACTGACCACTGATACCCGTTATCCGTTAGCATATGTGTCCGGCGCGTGAATTATTCCGCGCGTTTTATTCAGAACAATGCATAATTATACATTATTTTCCGTGCGGTCTTACGAGGATAGGATTTTGCGGGTAAAATCTTGTATTTTTATGAATAGAAATGATTGCAAACCTCTGAAAAATATGGTATAATTATGGAGTATAAAGGAGCGACGACGGTAGGAACATATGGAAAAAAACTATGGAGCCAAGGATATAAAGGTATTAGAGGGTCTCGACGCCGTTCGGATGCGGCCCGGCATGTATATCGGCACGACGGGTTTGCGGGGCTTGCACCATATTTTGTGGGAGATCGTGGACAACTCGATCGACGAGCTGACCAACGGTTTCGGCAAACGCGTCGAGGTCACCTTGTACGACGACGGCAGCGTCTCGGTCGAGGACGACGGGCGCGGCGTGCCCACCGATCTGCATCCGACCTTGCAGGTGTCGGGCGTCGAGGTGGTCTTTACGCAGCTGCACGCGGGCGGCAAGTTCGACAACGAAAGTTACAGCTTTTCGGGCGGCCTGCACGGCGTCGGCGCGTCGGTCACCAACGCCCTGTCCGAGTGGGTGCACGTCGAGGTCTACCGCGACGGCAAAAAACACGAAATCGACTTTAAGTGCGAGGAACGGGAAGGCAAGATCAAGAGCGGTATTCCCGCCGCGCCGCTGGCCGAGACCGGCGAAACCAAAAAGCGCGGTACGTTCGTGCGCTTTAAGCCCGACGCGCGCGTGTTCGAGAGCGTGGCGTTCAACGCCGAAACGATCGCCAAACGTCTGCGCGAGTTGGCCTTTTTGAACAACGGGATTCATATCGTGCTGACCGACGAGCGCGGCGGGGGCGGCCCGCAAAGCAAGGAATATTTGTATGAGGGCGGCTTGAAGGATTTTTGTAAATACCTGAACGAAACCAAGACGCCGACCTATCAGGAACCGATTTTTTTACAGGCCACGAAGGACGGTATTTTTATGCAGATCGCGATGCAGCACACCGACAGTTACACCGAAAGCGTGTTTTCCTATGTCAACAACATTCCGACCGGCGAGGGCGGCACGCACGAAACCGGCTTTAAGACCGCGCTCACAAAGGTGTTCAACGACGCGGCCAAACGGCTCGGCCTCCTGAAAGAAAAGGATTTGGCTTTGCTCGGTGAGGACTTCCGCGAGGGGTTGACCGCCGTTCTCGCGATTAAGATGAACAACGTGCAGTTCGAGGGGCAGACCAAAACCAAGTTGGGCAATCCCGAAGCGCGCGTCGCCGTCGAATCCATGGTCGCGGCCGAGCTCGCCAAATTCTGTGACGCGAAGGCGAATCAGACGACCGTCGAGGCTCTGTTGCAAAAGGGGATCGCGGCGGCCAAGGTGCGCGAGGCGGCGCGGAAGGCCAAGGAGATCACGCGCGCCAAAAACAGCATCGACAACGCGAACCTTGTCGGGAAGCTGTCGAGCTGTACGGGGCGCAAGCCCGAAAACAACGAGCTGTTCATCGTCGAGGGCGACAGTGCGGGCGGCACCGCCAAACAGGGGCGCGACCGCTATTTTCAGGCGATTCTGCCGTTGCGCGGCAAGCCCCTGAACGCCGAGAAAAAGCGGATCGATCAGGTGTTGCAGAACGAGGAAATCCGCACGATCATCAGCGCGTTGGGTAGCGGGATCGGCGAGGACTTCAACGTCGAGAACTTGAATTACCATAAGGTCGTCATTTTATCGGACGCCGATCAGGACGGCGCGCATATCCGCGCAATTTTGCTGACGTTCTTTTTCCGCTATATGAAGGATTTGATCGTCAACGGCCACGTGTATATCGGAATGCCGCCGCTATATAAGCTGTACAACAAGACCGTGACCGAATACGTCTATTCCGACGCGGAGTTAGACAAGGCCAAATCGCGGCTGAAAGGTTATTCGTTGCAACGCTATAAGGGCCTCGGCGAGATGAACGCCGAGCAGCTGTGGGAAACCACGATGAGCCCTCAAAGCCGCACGTTGGTGCGCGTCACCATAGACGACGCCGCCGAGGCCGAAAAATTAGTGGCGGTTCTCATGGGCGACGCGATCGATTTGAGAAGGCAATATATCATCGAACACGCGGACTTTAACAAGGAAGATACGTTGATCGCGAGAGGGTAAAACGAAGTGAAAGATGATTTAAGTGAAAAGTGAGAACTTAAACAAGTGAAAACTGAAAACTGAAAATTTCGGTCGAATATCCGTAAAAGCAAGTTTGTCGGTGGGTAAGGATCTTACAGCATAATAAAAGCCGCTTCTTCGACAGGTCAACAGTTTTCATCTTTCAGTTAATAAGGCAAGTCAACAATTTTCAGATTTCAGTTTTCATCTTTCAGTTAATAAGGCAGGTCGATAACTTTCAGTTTCCAGTTAATAGGAGTATTTATGGCCGAAGAGGAAAAGAAACAACAAGAGAAAGCCCAACCGGAGATCATTTTCAAGACGATGGAAGACGTGATGCACGAGTCCATGTTGCCGTACTCGGAGCACGTCATATTAGACCGCGCGTTGCCCCGCGTCGAGGACGGGCTGAAACCCGTGCAACGGCGTATTCTGTATACCATGCTGGAACTCAATACGACGCCGGACAAGCCGTATCGAAAATCGGCGCGTATCGTCGGCGACTGCTTGGGAAAATACCACCCGCACGGCGACACGTCTATTTACGACGCGATGGTGCGCATGGCGCAGGACTTCAATATGCGGATGCGCCTTGTGGACGGGCACGGCAACTTCGGCAGCGTGGACGGCGACGGCGCGGCCGCGATGCGGTACACCGAGGTCCGCATGGCGCCGCTCGCGTTGGAACTGTTGCGCGATTTGGAAAAGGACACCGTTCGGTGGAGCTTTAACTTTGACGACACCCTGAAAGAGCCGGATACGCTGCCGGGGCGGTTCCCGAATCTGTTGGTTAACGGCGCGTCGGGCATCGCGGTCGGCCTCGCCACAAACATTCCGCCGCACAATTTGGCGGAGGTCATCGACGGCGTCGTCGCCTATATCGATTCGCCTTCGATCAAATTGAAGGACATGATGAGGATCGTCAAGGGACCGGACTTTCCCACGGGGGGATACCTCGTGTGCGGGGACGAGCTGACCGCCGCCTATGAAACCGGCAAGGGCAAGCTGAAAATGCGCGCCAAAATCCACATTGAAAACGGCGAGAACGAAAAGAAAAATATCGTCATCGACGAGTTGCCCTATCAGGTCAACAAGGCTACTCTTTTGGAAAGCATTTTAACCTTGCGCGAGGAAAAAAAGGGCATCTATATGCATATCGCCGAAATTTGCGACGAGTCCGACCGCAACGGCATGCGCGCCGTGATCCGCGTCAAGCGTGACGGCGACCCCAAAGCGATCATCGAGGCTCTGTTTAAGGCGACCAACCTGCAATGCACGTTCGGCATCAATATGGTCGCGATCGCGGACGGCAAGCCTCAACAGATGGGCCTGATGGATATCATCGTCTATTACGTCAATTATCAGCGTGAAATCGTCTTGCGCCGCACGCGCTTCGAGTTGGCCGAGGCCAAGGAGCGCGAGCATATCTTAGAGGGCCTCGTAATCGCGGTCAAAAATATCGACGAGGTCGTGCGGATCATTAAAAAGAGCGAATCGGTGCCCGACGCGCGGCAGCGGTTGCGCGACCGCTTTAAGCTGTCGGAGAGGCAGGCGCAGGCTATTTTAGATATGCGCCTTGCACGGCTCACGCATTTGGAAATCTATAAATTGGAAAAGGAGTTGGCCGAGGTGCGCGAGCTGATCACGCGCCTGACCGCGATTTTAAATTCCAAAAAATTGCAGATGGACATGATCAAGACCGAGCTGCTGCAAATCAAAAAGACCTTTAAAGAGCCGCGCAAGACCGTCCTTCTAAACTGCGCGGAAGATTATACCGTGCCGAGCGACGACGACGTGAAGCCCGTGGAAAATTACGTCGTCGCCGTGAACGAGAACGTCGCGGTTAAGAAATTGACCCTGCGGTCTTATTCCACGTCGGCCAAGGAATTCGGGGACAAATCGGGGCTTTCCGAAATTTGCCCCGTCGTCGTCGAGGCGCGTTCTGATCAGGTGCTGTATTGCTTCACCGATTTGGGAAATTGCTTCAAATTGGATATGGAGGCCGTGCCGGAGGGACGGTGGCGCGACAACGGAAAGAGCGTGCGCGAGATTGCGGGCGAGGACATGGTTATGGAGGAGCGCGTCGTCAAGGTGTTCGCGCTGAATACCGACGCCCTGCCCAAGGGTCATTTGCTGTTCTATACGCGCGACGGCATGGTTAAACGAAGCGCGTGGAGCGAGTACGGCGTGATCAAGTCCTCGTTTCAGGCGATTAAATTGAAAGAAGGGGATGCCGTTCTTTCGATCGAACAGGAAATCGCCGATGCGACGATTCTGTTCGTGACGAAGCAGGGCATGTGCCTGAACGCCGACAAGTCCGACGTGCCCGAGCAGGGCAGGGTCGCGGGCGGCGTCAAGGGGATTCAGCTGTCCGACGGCGACGCGTGTATAGCGGTCGCTCAAGTGAAAAAGGGCGCGAATTTCGAGGCGGTCATGACGACCGACAGGGGCTTTGCGAAGCGCACCGAGGCCGATTCCATAGATGTAATGGCGCGGTACAGAAAGGGCGTCAAGATTTACGATTTGAAGGGTGAGAACGGCGGAGAGTTGGTGTTCGCGCGGATCGGGAACGAGCCGACGAGCGTGATCATGAAGGATACGACGGGATACCTGTCGCCCTACGAGACGGCGGATATTTCCAAGGAATCGCGCACGGGCAAGGGGAAGGCTTGCTTCAAGGGGAAGGATACGAAGATCGTTACGGCTTACGTATATAATAAGTGAGGTTTAACCGCTGTATTGCGGTTATCGAAATGCTGTTCTTTCTTTATCATAAAGAAAGAACCAAAGAAAGGGCGGGGGGGGGAACTTGCGATTGTTCCCCCGCACCCCCCTTTAAACGTTTTTTAAGGGGGATAGGACGGCAAGGCGCGCTTTTGAAATTGACCTTTTACAGTCCGATCGATTTTTTGCGGAGTCAAAAAATCGCGTTTGGTCGGAAGGAGCGCGGAGCGAGCGATCAAATGAGGAATCCGCAAGGATTCCGAAAAGGAGCGAGGAGCGCGATGCGGCATGAATGGTTGATTTCGGACGCCTATTGGCATTCGAGGAGCAACGGGGTATTCCCCAGTCACGAGTCGGTTTGCGTGCTGAACCGGACGGATAAAACCGCCCGCGTGTTTTTGACGCTGTATTTCGAGGATCGGGAAAAGTTGACGGATTTTAGCGCGGAAATTCCGGCGGAGCGGACGAAGCATATCCGCATAGACAAACTGAAAAACGAAAGAGGGGAAACGCCCCCGAAGGACGTTCCCTATGCGATTTTGGCGGAATCCGATACCGACTTGGCGGTGCAGTACACGCGGTTGGACACGTCGCAGGCCGAAATGGCGTTGATGACCGCTTTCGCGTATAAGGTAAAATAGGATGAACTTGCGACGGCTCTTTCAGACTTCCAATAACGGAATCAGCTTATTGACCAACGGCAACGTGATTTCCTGACACTTTTTCAGATCGAAAAACGCCGCGGTCGTGTCGCGGCTTTCCTTTATGCAGGTCTCCAAGGCCAAGGACAGCTCGAACATGCGCTTGACCGACAGGTTGGCCGACACGCCCTTTAAGGTGTGTACGGCGGCTTGCGCCTCCGGCATTTTCTTCACCGCCAAGAGCTCGGAGATCTCGGCGATTTTCGCGTCGCCCGCCGCTTCGAGATAGGATTTCAAAAGCTTTGCGTACAGCTTTTTCATATCGCGCACGCGGTTCAGGCCGTCCGCGGCGTCGATGTAGGGCAGGAATTGTTTCAAATCGTTGGAATCGGACATGGTTCTCTCTCCTTTTTGAGGTGTCTGCGTATTTTTTACGGTATCCGTTTCGGACGCCGCGTTCTTTAAAACGACGGTGAACGTGAACGTGCTTCCCTTGCCGAGCTCGCTGTCCACGCGGATTTCGCCGCCCATCAGGTTGACGAGCTTTTTGCTGATCGCAAGCCCCAAGCCCGCGCCGCCGAACTTGCGAGTGATCCCGCCGTCGGCTTGCTCGAAAGGGGAGAACAGCCGCGCTTGCGATTCCTTCGAGATGCCGATCCCGAAATCCTGAACCGAAAAGCATATTTCGGTGGTTTCGGGGCCGAGCTTGACGGGGGATGTCGACAGCTTGATCTCGGAGCCCTCGGGCGAAAATTTGACCGCATTGGATAAAAGATGAGTCAAGACCTGCGACAAACGCAGGGCGTCGCCGCGGTAAACGGCCGGCAATTCGCGGGATAAGCTCACGGTCAGCGTCTGTTTGCGTTCGTTCATTTGCGGCGCGGCAACCAAGGCGATCTCGGCGATCAGTTTTTCGAGATGAAATTCCTCGCCCGACAGCTCCACCCGGTCGGCGTCGATTCTGGACATGTCCAAGATATCGTTGATGACGTTCATCAGATGCTTGCCCGCGGCGTCGATTTTTGCAAGGCATGATTTGATTTTGCCGATATCGTTCGAGTTTTGGGCAATATAGGTCATGCCCAAAATCGCGTTCATCGGCGTGCGGATTTCGTGGGTCATGCGCGAGAGAAACTCGGACTTGGCCGCGTTGGCCTTTGCCGCCGTTGCTTGCGCCTGTTCGGATTGTTCGCGCAAAATAGATATTTCGTTGCTGCTATCCATCTTTATAGTGGTCGTGATTCTTCATTTCGTTCGGAATCACACGAAAGCGAAAAAATTGAACCGATCAATTAGTTGTATATGAGGTCCTTGTTCGCCAACGTGGCGATCGTTTTTTCGTTCTCGACGAACAGGTCGATCAGCCACGGGTCGAATTGCTTGCCGCGCTGGTCCTTCAAAATCGCCAAAGCCGCCTCGTGCGTTTGGCCCTTGCGGTACACGCGGTCGTTCGTGATCGCATCGTAGGTGTCCGCGATCGCCGTGATCCGCGCCGATAGCGGGATAGCGCGCCCCGCCCTGCCGTTGGGATACCCCGTGCCGTCCCACTTTTCGTGGTGGCCCAACGTGATCTCCAACGAATATTTGCGGTAATCGTCGTCGCAGAATTCCGTGAATTTGTCCGCCATCTCGTAACCGATCGTGGCGTGCGTTTTCATAATCACGTATTCCTCGTCGGTCAATTTGCCGGGCTTCATTAAAATGGCGTCGGGAATGCCGATCTTGCCGATATCGTGCAGGGCCGAGCTTTCGGCGACATAGCGCGCGGCTTTGGGCGGGAAGTAATATTCCAACATTTTTTTCTTGTTCATCGCCTCGATGATCAGCTGTACGATGCGCGTCACGCGCTTGACGTGCTGACCGGACTCCTGATTGCGGCACTCGATGACCTCGGCCAAAGCCTGAATCATGTGCGTCCACGTCGCCGCCATTTTCGCGACGCTCTTTTCCACGAGGGATTCGAGATGATCCTGATAATTTTTCAGCTTGACGTGCGCGTCCACGCGGTACTTGACGATGTCGGGATCGAAGGGCTTCGGGATAAAATCCACCGCGCCCAAAAGAAGGCCGCGCTTTTCATACTCCAACTCGCTGTTGGCCGTAATGATGATCACCGGCACCGCCGTATAGTTGTTGGCGCGCAGCAGTTCCAATACCTGAAAGCCGTCCACGCCCGGCATCATCAGGTCGAGCAGGATCAGGGACAGGGAGGAATAATTGGCGATGATCTTCTTAAAGGCGTCCTCGCCGTCCACCGCTTCGAGGATCTCGTATTCATCTTCGAGCAGGGTACCCAAAATCTCCCGATTGATGGCCACGTCGTCCACAATCAGGATTTTTTTCGTCGCTTCCGAATATTCCGTTTGTTCCATGAGAATATTTTATACCTTTTTGAGAAAAAAGGCAAGAGGTTTTTTTTGTTTTCTTTCCGTATGGAAAAATAAATTAAAGAAAGGAATAATTTTCTTTCGACATAAAAGGAAGGGGTAGAAAAAGAGAAGGGCCTACTTTCTTTTAGCATAAAAGGCAGTAGCAAAGAAAAACCTGGGGGGGACTTGCGATTGTCCCCCCTTAAACGCGTAAGGATATTCGTACAAGGTAACGCCGTTGCCTGGTCATTCCGAACGAAGTGAAGAAGCTCAACCTTAAAAAATCCCCTCCGTCGGGCAGGGCGACAGCATAACCTTTTCGAATGGGGGATAAGTTCGAATTTGCGATAAGAATGTCATGATCTGCGCGGAACCGGAGAAATCCCCGACAATTATTTCGGTCGGAGATCTCTGCGCTTCGGTCGATCGGTCGAGATGACAGATCAGGTTCGGTCGAGGCTTTTATCGCGTTTTGTTCCCCTATCCTTTTAAACTGACCACTGACCACTGACCACTGACCACTGACCACTGACCACTTCGGTTTATTGCTATTTCCCTCATCTTAGCAAATGTTATGCTGTCGCCCTGCTCCGACGAGATGTTGATTTGACAAAACGGCGCGGATCATGTATTCTTTATGTTATGCCGCCCGACGAGATTTTCCGAATGATTATTATAATCGCGGCCTGTTTTGCGGGCGTTCTTCTGTTGGTGTGGCTGATGGTCAAGCTTCGGCCGCGCAAAAAGCCCGCCAAATTCGAGGGGGCGACCGAGGAATGGATTGCGCCCGACTATACCTATAATTTGAAGGCGTCGCCGATGACCGCAAACGAAAGCCGGTTCTATTTCGCGTTGCGGGACGTGCTGCCCGACCATTATACGGTCATTCCGCAGCTGCCCTTGACCGCCGTGGTCGAGAGGCCGGGACAGGGCGCGGCGCTCAATAAAATCGACCGTAAAAGCGTCGATTTCGGCGTGTTCCGCGTCGCGAGGAAAGGAGGGGAACGGGCTTTGCGGCCCTGTTTTTTGATCGAGCTGGACGACGAAACACATTCGCTGTCGTACCGCGAGGAACGGGACAAGTTTGTCAACGGTCTGTGCCGGCAGATCGGACTGCCCCTTTTGCGCGTGCCGTCGGGCGAATACGGCGCGGAGGAAGTCGGGAAATTTGTGAAGCCGTATTTGTGAGGTTGCCGATTTGCGTTTGGTCGGAACGGAGTGCGAAGCGAGCGAGCAAGCGAGGAATCCGCAGGATTCCGAGACAAGAGCCGAAGCGGAGCGCGCAAAGCCACCCCGTCCGCTTCGCGTCCACCCCCTCCGAGGGAGGGGAATTTTTTAACGGTTGAGATTCCACGGGTTTGATTCGGTTGGGATTCCACGGACGCTTCGCGTCCTCTGAATGATACAAAGATGGCGGGGTGTTTTTGAAAGTAATAACCGATTAGAGATGATAAAGTAGAACCGATTTAGAGATTACAAGTAAAACCGATTTAAGTCCGACCGAATCAAAAAGAGATCTCGCGAAATCAGGCAAAGCCCGATTTCGCGCCCTTAATGAAAATCGCGTATGAGCGCGACTGCGGCCCGCCTGACGGGCGTGAGAGCGGATACCGTAATTAGATTCCGACCGATTAGAAGTCCGATCGATTTTTGTGGAAACAAAAATCGCGTTTGGTCGGAGCGCACAAAGTGCGCAAAGAGGGGCATACGGAGGGGGAGACACGAGCGAATTGAGGACACGTGACGTCTTGACCGACAGACGAATGAGCAAAGTCCCCCCGTAAGAGCGCGCGGAGTGAGCGATCAAGCGAGGAGTCCGTCAGGATTCCGAGACAAGAGCCGAAACGGAGCGCAACTTCCCTTGCATTTATCCTCGAAACTATGTTATAATAAATACGGAACAGATGGCGCAGTACCCCGGTCGGTTCCGCGCGTGCCGAGGACGAAGGTAAAATGTCGTCGGAGGGCACATCGATGAAGTTCCTTGTGTCGGCTTGGGTTGCCCAAATCCGGGCCGATGCTGGGAGTAAGGATTGCGGGCGTTCCCCAACGGCATGGGGACTCCGACCCGCCTTCCGCGGAGGCCCGTTTCGGTGGTTAGGCCGCTATGGCGGAGGAAAAGCTACCTTTTCGGGATTAAACCTGCAATGCGGTGAAAGCTGTGTGCAGTGTAGCCTGCTTTGAAGTGGAGGCGGCGGATCGACGAGTGAAACCGTTTCTGCCATAAGAGCTAAGGAACGCGCGGCGCCCCCGAAGGAAATCTTCCGGGCTGTTCGTATTTTAGGGATTATAGTGTGGCTGTTTAAGGCGATCCGGTTGCCGCTTCGGTAACGGGCGGAATCACGGTTTCAAGGGAAACCGCTTCTTCGGCGACGGGGAGTACCGTGAGGGGAAATCCTACCGGACTATATGCCGCAAGGTTTACTTAAAATACCGCCATCTTGTTCTTTTTATATCGAAATGCACTTTCGATATAAAAAGAACAGGTGGAAAACTGAAAACTGAGAATTTCGGTCGGATATCGTTAAGACGATTTTGCCGGCGGGTAAGGAACGTATAGCATAATAAAAGTTTCTTTTGCGACAATCAATCATTTTAAGTTTTCATTTTTCAGTTTTCACTTATGAAATATGTCAAAGTCCGATAACAACCCCAAATCCGGCAAGCCTCGGCGGTCTCGTTGGTGGATCAAGGTCTTTTTTTTGACATTGGTTTTGAGCGCTCTTTTCAGCTTTGTCTCCGAAACCGTACTGACGCGGATGCATTTTGCGATCGCGGCGGGCTTGTTGCTGATTTTTATAGCGGTCAACATTTTGTGCGATATCATGGGGACGGCGGCGACGACCTGCGAGATCGAGCCCTTTCAGTCCATGGCCGCGCGCAAAATTAAAGGCGCGAAAACCGCTCTGCGCATTTTAAAGCACGCCGAGAAATTCGACAATATCACTAACGACGTGGTCGGCGATATCTGCGCGATCGTCTCCGGCGCGATGGGCGCGGTGCTGGCCGTCAAACTGATCGAAACCTATGAATGGAGCCCGTACAGCATTTGGATTTCTGTCGCCGTGTCCGCGTTGATGGCGGCGATCATCGTCAGCGGCAAGGCTTTTTTCAAGAAAATTTCGATCGACCATTCCCACGCGATCGTCGCTTTTATCGCCAAAATCGCCTCTGTGTTCATGCGGGAGGACAAGAAAGACAAGAAGAGAAAAGGGAAGAAGGAGTGACCGCTAACCGCTACAACGATGTACCTTGAAACGATAAATTCATCCGCCGACCTCAAAGCGTTACGGCCCGCCGAGCTGCTCGTCCTGTGCGCCGAGATACGGCAATATATGCTGGACGGGCTGAAAGTCACGGGCGGGCATTTGGCGTCCAATTTGGGCGCGGTCGAGCTGACGGCGGCTTTGCATTACACATTCGATTGCCCCGACGATAAATTGATTTTCGACGTCGGGCATCAATCCTATGTTCATAAGATATTGACCGGCCGCAGGGAGGCATTTTTAAATATCCGGCGGGAAGGCGGTATTTCCGGCTTTCCGAAGCGCGAGGAAAGCCCCTGCGACGCGTTCGGGACGGGGCACGCGTCCACCTCGGTGTCGGCGGGCCTGGGGATCGCGCGGGCGCGGGATTTAACGGGCGGGACTTTTCACGTCGTGTGCGTGCTGGGCGACGGGGCTTTGGCGGGCGGCATGGCTTACGAGGCGTTGAACGACGCGGGCCAATCCAAAACGCCGCTGATCGTCGTGCTGAACGACAACCGTATGTCGATCGGGAAAACGCCGGGCGGCGTCAGCCGTCATTTGGCGCGCTTGCGCATCCGGCCCCGATATACCGCCGCCAAAGCGCGGTTCCGGTCGGCGGTTCTGCATTTTCCCTTCGTCGGCAAGGAAATTTACGGGCTTTTCAGCGCGGTCAAGGGCGCGGTCAAACGCGCCGTGTTGCCCGACGCGCTGTTCGAGCAGATGGGGTTAAAATATGTCGGGCCGATCGACGGGCACAATTTGGACGATCTGATCAGTTGTTTCAATGATGCGAAGCGCGAAAAAGGCCCCCTCCTGATCCATGTGACGACGCAAAAGGGTAAGGGCTTGGCCGAGGCCGAGGACGCGCCGGAGGCTTTCCATGGGGTCGACGGGAACGGGCAATGGACGGTAGGCAAGGGACAAGTAGAGGGAACAGGGCACAGGGCACAGGGAATAGGTGACAATGCACAATGCACAATGTACAATGCACAATTAAAGGACGATAACAGTGATCAGTGGTCAGTGGTCAGTGGTCAGTTGAAGGACGATGACAAGGGACAGGTAAAGGATCAAGCCGCTAATTGTGCATTGTGCACTGTGAATTGCGAATTGAAAAAAGCCGACCGGCTTTTTTCCGAGGCGGTCGGCAAGAAACTCGCCGCCCTGGCCGACGCCGATCCCGCGATCGTCGCGATTACGGCGGGCATGGCCGAGGGAACGGGGTTGAATTTCTTTGGGGAAAAGCACCCCGACCGCTTTTTCGACGCGGGAATCGCGGAGCAGCACGCCGTCACACTGGCGGCGGGGCTGGCGGCGGGCGGCTTGAAACCTTACGTCGCGATCTATTCGACTTTTTTACAGCGGGCTTACGATCAGATCCTGCACGACGTGTGCTTGCAAAAGTTGCCCGTGACGTTTTTGATCGACCGCGCGGGCGTCGTCGGGGCGGACGGCCGTACGCACCAAGGGATTTATGATTTGTCGTATTTGGCCGCGATGCCCAACGCCGTGATTTGCGCTCCCGCCGATATCGCCGAGGCGGAAATCATGCTGGAAGTCAATGCGCAATTAGGGGGTAGTGGTCAGTGGTCAGTGGTCAGCGGTCAGTTGAAGGACGATAATAAGGGACAAGGGACAAGTGAAGGGAACAGGGAACAGGGAACAGGTATCGGGTGTCATTCTTCCGTGAGTGAAGAAGCTCCATCGATACGGGATAATGCACAATGCGCACCGCACAATGCGCAATTAAAGGATAAAACCGACAATCGTTCCTTGTTCATCCGCTATCCGAAAGCCGAGAGCGGCGTGTTTACGACCGATAGGGAAAAAACGGCGCGGGAAATCGCGGCGGGCAAATGGGGCGTCGTCAAGGCGGGCAAGAGTCGCGTCACGGTGCTGTGCGCCGGCGGGCGGATGCTGAAAGCGGCGATCGACGCCGATAGGATATTGAGAGCGAAAAAGATCGATATCGGTATTATCAACGCGCGGTTCGTTTCGCCGCTCGATACGGAGATGTTGAAAAGAATAGCGGAGGAAACAAAACGGCCGTTCGGCGGCAGGCATTTGATCGTCAGCACGGAGGACGGCGTGGCCGAGGGCGGCTTTGGGGAGCGCGTGCGCGCCGCGCTGGCCGAATACGATTGCAAATTTGTGCCGCTGGCTCTGCCTGTCAAAAGCGTCGAGCATTGCGCGCCGGAAAGCGCGTTTCATAGGTACGGTTTGGATGGCGAGAGCTTAGCGAAAACGGTGTTGGAAAAGATGAAAATTAAATAAGTGAAAACGAAACAAGTGAAAACGAAACAAGTGAAAACTGAAAACTGAAAATTTCGGTCGAATATCCGTAAAAGAAGGTTTGTCGGTTGGTAAGGAGCTTACAGCATAATAAAAGCACCTTCTTCGACAGAACAATAATTTTCAGTTTTCAGTTTTCACTTTTCAGTTAAGACCGGCAGGTCAATAACTTTCCGATTTCAGTTAAAAGAGTATGGTTAAGAAGATAAAGGAAACGATAAAGAAGGTTTGTCGGTGGGCAAGGAGCTTACAGCATAATAAAAGCACCTTCTTCGACAGAACAATAACTTTCAGTTTTCAGTTTTCCGATTTCAGTTAAAAGAGTATGGTTAAGAAGATAAAGGAAACGATAAAGAAGGTTTGTCGGTGGGCAAGGAGCTTACAGCATAATAAAAGCACCTTTTTCGACAGAACAATAACTTTCAGTTTTCAGTTTTCCGATTTCAGTTAAAAGAGTATGGTTAAGAAGATAAAGGAAACGATAAAGAAGGTTTGTCGGTGGGCAAGGAGCTTACAGCATAATAAAAGCA
>BNZQ01000036.1 GCA_026001225.1 Clostridia bacterium | reverse complement strand
CCGTATTATTACCTTGTCGTTTATGACGAAGTTCTCGACAACCTAAAAAACACACTCGATTTTGTCGTGTCGGCTTTCACGGAATCGGATATACGGGCGGAGCGGTTGGACGCCAAGGAAACGGCCGTATTCTTGAAATATTGCCATACGCGCAACTTCGACGAGCGCGATGTCGAGGATTGCGAACCGGCACGATATCTCGATTTCGTCAAGCCCGAAAGCATTCGGTTTGCCTCAACGGGCTACACGGTGGACGGTGTGTCAGCGTTTTCATTTGCCGTGGGCGAATATCCGCTATCCGTGACCAACGCATGGGGCGCAAACCTCTTTAATCTCGATAACACAAAAGTGGTGTTGAATATCCGGCCGATCGACAAGGATAAATCCGTCAAACGGATCGACCGCGCCGTGAATGAGCTCGCAACCAAGGGAAACGTCAACAAGACGTCGGAAGTGATCGCGCAGCAGACGCACGTCGATACTATGGTGGAGCTTGCGCAGAGCTTACAGAACGAAAACGAGAGCCTTTTTGATTGTACCTTGACAATCACCGGTTTCAATTACGGCGATGAGGACACCCGATCGTTCAAGCGAAAAGTCCGGCGCGCGATGACGGCCGACGGTTTTCGACCAAACCTGCTTTTCTGCCGTCAAGCGGACGGCGTTATATCGTCCTCGATCACGCGCCGGAACGCTTTGAAGAGCTTCGAGCGCGGGATCAATTCCGAAACCGTCGCGGCGGTGTTTCCGTTTGTCTTTACCTCGATCATCGAGCCGGACGGCGTCACGCTCGGCCACAACCAATACCCGGTTATTATGGATCCGTGGAAATGGAAAACCAATCAGAGCGGAGCGTATGTCAATTCTAACGCTTTTTGCGTTGGCAAGCCGGGAAGCGGAAAGAGCTACTTTACAAAACTTCTCTTATCGCTTCTTTACGGCGATAATTGCAAGATTTTTATACTCGATCCGGAAAACGAGTACACCACGTTGTGCCGGAATCTCGGCGGCTCGTTTATCGATGTCGGCAACGCTACGGCCGGCCGATTGAATCCATTCCATATCTACGACGTCCTCACCGACGACGGCAAATCCGCGCCGCCCGACGTCATCTTTTGGGCGCACCTGCGAATCCTTGAAAAGTTTTTTCGGATTACCTTGCCGGAATTACCTTCCGGCGCGCATGAGGAGCTGAACAATCTGATCGTGGCGTGTTATGCCGCTTGCGGCATAAAGCCTGAAACGGATTGCCGGGCATTGGCCGCAGAGGATTTTCCCGACTTTGACGACCTCATGAAAGTTATCCGGGGCGAGATAACACAAGAAAAAAATCCGCTGCGGATCGTCGAGCTTCAACGCGCGGAAACGTATATCGCCAAGTTCGCATCCGGCGGCCGATACGCTAACCTTTGGAACGGCCCGGCCACGCTGGTCGCCGACGAGAGCTTTATCGTTTTTAACTTCCAAAGCTTGCTGTCGAGCAAAAACCCAACCGTATCCAACGGCCAAATGCTGCTCGTCATGCGTTACCTCGAACAGCAGATCATCAATATCCGCGAACTCAACCGAAACAATAAGGATACCGTTATTCACCCCTTTGTCGCTATTGACGAGGGATATAACTTCGTCGATATTCATTACCCCGTCGCGCTCGATTTCATTTTTGAGTGGTACAAGCGTATTCGGAAATACGACGGCAGCGTCATGTTCCTGACCCAAAACTTAAACGATATTTTCGGCAATCCGGAGGTCGTGGCCAAAACCTCGGCTATCGTCAACAACAGTCAATATTCCTTTGTGTTCTCGCTCTCACCGGCCGATCTCGATATTTTGACCACCCTATACGCCAACGCCGGCGGGATCAACGAAACCGAGCAGAACGAAATCACCAACGCGCGCAAGGGCCAATGCTTTCTTATTTCCGCGCCCCGCGAACGCACCAGCTTTCAAGTCGTGGCCGGAGAAATCGTCCGCGCTTTGTTCGAGCGCGAGCTTGCAAAGAAAGAAATTGAAGAATTAGCGGGACTTCGGCCGGATATTCATCTGTCCGATACCGTATAGACGTCTATATGTCTATACGGCTATACGTATAGACAAAAATATAGAGAGGCTCGCGGGGCTGTTGCCTGCGGCGAGCCGCCCGTCGGGGATTTCCGAACGGGAGCGCAGATTGAAAACAGAATATAAATGTGAGGATTTTATCGTGCGGAAAGGCGCGAGTTGTGATATAATATACGCATGAACAAGGAATATCTGCAAATCGTTGAAAAATGGAACGATCAGAAATTGAATACTGCGGCCGATGTCGATGCCGCGCTGTATAATTTCCGCATCTTGTTTGCATATAACTCCGGCAAAATTGAAAATGAGAAAATAGAGTACGCCGACACTCATGAGATATTCGAGCATGGAAAGGTCAGTTCCTTTACCGGCGATGTCAGAACCTTGTTCGAGCAGCAAAATCAGAAAGATTGCTATGATTTTTTAAAAGAAAAGATCGCGGCCCGCGAGCCTATCACAATCGATCTGATTAGAAAAATTCATTATGAGCTGACAAAGGGCACCTACGACGAACGGCGGTATACCGTCAATGCCGAGCGGCCGGGCGAGTTTAAAAAGCACGATTATGTGGTTGGCAAGAACGAAGTCGGTTTGCCGCCGGAGCTTGTCGAAACGGAACTCGGCAATGTGCTTGCCGAGGTAACGGGAGCGGGCTTAAAAAATGTTTTAACTTCCGGGGCTTATCTGCACGCCATGTTCGAGAACATTCACCCGTTCGCCGACGGCAACGGACGCGCAGGGCGCACCTTGCTGAATTATTACCTCATGACGCACGGACACCCGCCCATTATTATTTATGAGGAAGATAGAAAACAATACTATTCCGCGCTCGACGCTTTCGATGTAAATGAGGATTTAAGTCCCTTAACCGAATTCTTAACCGCCGAATGCGAGAAGACATGGGCAAGGCAGTATTCCATGAAAAACATATCGTTGAAGCCAAGGAAATTAGGCGCGGCGGATTGAAATCTTGACGGCGTAGCACAATCTGTGATATAATTATTTTGAGGTGAATCATGGACAGCAAAATGGAAATCGTGCTGAACAAAGAAAAAATCGAGCGCGATAATATTTACGATTACGGAGAATTTATCGTATGGCTCGACAGCCTTTGTGCGGAAGAAGGTTTGCGCCGCGAGTCACCTGACCCGTCGCCACTACTATACGGAAGCGACAACCCTAATAAGGCTTGGGGTCAAGTTTGTGTTCTCGTCGCGTGGTTAGAAGAAATTCCCGAATTTGTTGAAAATTGCAAAGGTTGGTATTGGCTGACGGAAAAATACGGCTCGCATTTCAGAGAGGATATTTTGGCGCAAATCAATGTCGGAGTTTAAGAATGGACGGTTTCGCGCGAAAAGCAATCAATTTTGATTTGGATACAAATGAGATGCGGAAAATCTTTAAAAGATATACAGACGGCTATCGTTTGCTCCGCAAGTCATTTAAAAAACTCGGTTTTGAACACGAACAGGGAAGCGGCTATATTTCAAAAAAGGAAATCAGCAACGTTCAGGCGGAAAGAGCGATCAGGGCTTTGGCAAAACAGAACCCGTGGCTTCTCAAATGCGTTAAAAAGTTCAAAATTACGGAACCTGCCGTTCTCTATGAAGGCGAATTCGTTTTAGCCGATATTGCCGCTATCAAACAGCCAAAAATATCAGTCAAATCTAAACCGACCGCCATGACGCAAGATGAAAAGCAGCAACGTGACCGCGCCGCCGACAAGAACGCTGCGATCGAACGCATGACGGAAACGTTAAAGCAAAAGTACGTCGCGCAGGGCATGTCGCCCGAAGACGCCGGAAAGCGCGCCGCTCAACGCGCCGCCGATTGGCATAACGGCAATGTGCCCGTGCCCCCAAAAAAACCGCAACCGAAAACACAAAAGGAAATTCCGGCTAAGAAAAAGCCGTCGGATTATAAAGGCAAATAAGGCTTGCTTCTTTCAATATATACCTAATTTTTTTCTATTCTTTTCCCCTCACATTTTATTTCTGTTTTTTTAAAGCGTTCCCGTTACAGACGTCGGTTCGTATGGTTTGCTATATGCGTCTATACATCTATACGTCTATATGTCTATACGTATAGACGCGAAAAAGTGAGGTTATCATGAAAAGAGCAAGATTTCTCCTTTGTGTTTTCATTATCGCGGGATCGTTTTTGGCGGCCTCTTGCGGCAGCAAGGACTCCGGCGGCAAAGCAACCCAAGTCACCTATCCGGTTTATGCCGCTCAATACAACGACGCCCAAACGGAATTGACGGTTACGGAATACAAAGCCGATAAGACGACCGAAAAGACCGTCTATCAAATTTACGGCGAAACCTTTATTAAAGGCATACCTGCTTCCGGCGTCTATTCCGTTTTGCCGGCGGAATATCAGACCAAGGCGCAAGCCGACGCCGCCGTTGCGGGAGCGCAATCAGCGTTCGATTCCAACCGCCAAGCGGTAGCGGGAGGCTATCAAATCAATATGGGTGTCGGCGACTTCGCGATCCAAAAAATTTTCACCGACGGCACCTATACGAACACCGCTTATGTGCTTTACGGCGAGGAATGGATCGTGCGAGAGAGAGCGGGAACGTGGTGCCGCGTTTCCGCGACGTCGGTGAAGTTCGACCAATCGTCCGCTTCCGACATATCCTCGCTTCCGGCAAAAATGGATTTCGCCGCGGCCGACACTCTGATCGAGGAAAAATATCAGCTTTTCCTCGCGCATCACAACGAGGTCGTCGGAGCGTATAAGACAGAAAGCACAAAAGCCGGCTATACGGCGCATACGGTCTATCGGTTCAACGCGGACAATACCTATTCCGTCATTTCGTATTATTTATACGGGCAAAATTGGACAGCGGACGAGGCGGCGGGAACATGGTCGCGGACGTCCGCGACCAACCTTACCTTAAAGAAAACCGGCTCGTCGGTTACGAGCAACTACACTTTAAACCTTGCCAATAAGCTCTCGTTTGACGCGATTGAAAGTTGGATCGCCGATAATCATCAGCTTTATCTCGATCGTTACAACAGCGATCCGCTGGCCGGCCCGTGGATTCGCACAACTTCCACATCCCGCGATTGGCAGAATTCCGATAGAATTACCGAAAGGATATACTCTGTCTTGACCTTTAATTTCGACGGCACATACTCGGATATTAGGTATAGCATCAAATATAACGTTGACGGCTATACCGTTACCTCTACCTCAACGGCCTATACTTGGGATCGGCGCAATGAAACCGAGTATGACTATCGTATCGGGTATTTAATCGGAAAAGAAAAAATGACAAGAAATGGAGATTCACTCACTATTATCAATGCCGGCGGTTCCGGTTCAGATAGCGTGTATTCAAGATTGGCCGAATCCTTAAACGATTATTTCGCAACCGAGCTTGCGGCAATCCGGGCGACTTGGGAATGACAACACAAAGAAAAAACAGCGGAGGATTATAAAATGGGCGTATGGATAAAAAAGATGTTCTTGCAGATCATCGTATGGATATTACGGTTTTTGGACGCGCTCTTTAAACTGTTCCGTATCTTGATCGGCATCGAGCCGGTCAAATCGGGTCAAAACGAAGGGCCGTTGGTGGATCTGTTTTTACAGTCCGATCCGGTCGTGCAAGCGTTCATTGGATTGTTTATCATCGCCATAGGAATATGTTCTTTTTGTGTTATCGTCGCAGTGATCAAAAATATGATCAACTTGGGCGATAAGGAACGCAAGCCGCATTTACGCACCGTCGGACAGGGCCTCGGTGCGATTCTGACGACATTGCTCATGGCCACGGTGATGACGTTCGGCATTTATGCGTTCAACACGGTTTTAGCGCAAGCGGAAAAGTATTTACCGACGGGTCAAGAACCGGTAAGCTCGATCATATTCGACTTTTCCGTCGAAAAGGGGTATGTTCTCGATCCGACTGTTCCGCTCTACGACGATGACGGCGAATTCATCGGGTACGATTATCTGTATACCGGCGGACGTGACGTCAACGGTGAGCCGATCGGCGATCCGGTGGTGAGCAGCGGTTGGTTTAACGGGAAAATGCCCGACGATTTCGATATAAATAATCTTGACCCGGACAAGATATACGGAGAATTCGGCAACAGCTGGTTTATGCCGGACGCGAAGAAGCATAAAGACGGAACCGGATTGATCCGTATCGACAGCTTTAACTTCCTCGTAGCGTATATCGGCTCGGTCGTTATGCTCGTCGTTGTCGGGCTTTCCATGCTCTCCCTTGTGAAACGCCTATACGATCTTGTGATCCTTTTCATAACCTTGCCGGTAGTTATGGCGACAATCCCCCTCGACGACGGCGCCAAGTTTAAAGCGTGGCGAGAAACGGTCGTATCAAAAATCATTCTCGCTTATGCGTCTCTGGTATCCGTCAATGTTTTTTTAATGGCCGTGCCGCTCATCAACTCCATTGACAGCGCGTCTTTGGGCGGAGTTTTGATCGGTACGGTATTCAAGCTATTCTTGTTGATCGGCGGCGGACTTGCGATCCACGGCGGCCAACTGCTCATCGCCCGCATATTCGGGACGTCGGCCGAGGAGGGACGCGAAATGGGACAAGCCGCGCGCGGCTTGATCGCCGGCGGTATGGCCGCGGGCGGCGCGGCGCGCGGAATCAAAAACACATTATTTGGCGGTCATAGCAAATACGGCGTGGAACGCAAAGGCATTTTGCCCGGCGCCGGCAGAGCGGCCGCCGGCGTGACCAACACGGCGGGACGCTTCCTCGGCGGCAATACCTACCAGCGCGGCGCAAACTATGTCGGCGGCATAAAAGATAGATTGGCCAATTCGTTAAGGTTGGGATCAGGACGCGCCGGACAAGGATCGGGTGGCGGCGCAAGCAACGGCGCGACAGGATCGCAAAGCGCGTTGTCGGATAGACCGTGGATGAAATCCGGCGGCTTGGTCGGCAAAATCGGCCATGCGATCAAGGGCGAATCCGGCGAAGCCCTCACGCAAAAAGCCAGGGATTACGAGAAACATTTAGATTCGCTCGGCAGAGCGCCTAAACAAGGCGAACTCCGCAAATCGCTCTCGTTGCAAGCAAAAGCCGAAATAAAAGAACATAAAGAACGAGATAAAGAACATAAAGAACGAGATAAAGCATGGGAAAAGGCGTTCAAAAAAGGCGGCAAAAAATAGGTAAATCGGCCCTGCCGTATAGACGTCTATACGTATAGACGTCTATACGGCAGGCGGCATTCAGCCCGCCGGCAATGCAGGTTTTGGGGACGCAATCACATATAGAAGTATTTTTTCTTTGTGTTCTCACACCTCGGAGCCGGACTGCGTTTAAAAGGCCGGAAAACGCCACGGAAACGGCGCAAGACACCTAATCGAGGTTTCTATCGCCGTAAAACCTTTCCGGGCGTTGTGGCGAAAATGCCGGAAACGTGCAAAAACGGCAAAGCGTATAGACGTCTATACGTATAGACATATAGACGTCTATACGGTAAACGATAAAACACAAAAAAGAAAAGGAGATCAACAAGTGAAAGTCATCGCAATCACAAACCAAAAAGGCGGCGTAGGCAAAACAACCACGGCCGCGAACCTCGCGTGGGGATTGGCCAAGAGAGGCAAACGCGTCCTCGCGGTCGATCTCGATCCGCAAGGCAACCTGTCGAGCGGCATGGGCGCGACGATCGAGGACAAGACGCCGACAGTCCTCGATTTCATGGGTCTTACGGATACTTATGCCAAGGCCGACCGGATCATTCAACGGTGCGGCGGCGTGGACATACTGCCCGCCAACGGCTACCTCGATCTCGGAGAGGGCGCGCTTGCGCAGTTGCAAAAATCAAAATGCCTCGATATGGCTCTAACGCCGATCAAGGAGCGCTATGATTATATCGTCATCGACTGTCGGCCGTCGCTCGGCGCACTCGTTGGCAACGCGCTTGTCGCCGCCGATGAAATTATCATACCGGTGAACACGGAATATTACAGCTGGGAAGCGATCGAGCAGTTGTTTGTGAGCGTCGCTAAAATCAGACTCCACAATCCGAAGCTCCGCTATGCCGGGATTCTGATCACGATGATCGACAAACGTCGGAACGCCGAGGAATATATGCGGAAATTCGCCGAGGCTGCCGTCCGTGTCGGAACGCGCGTCTTTAAAACGCAAATCCGGCGGGCCGCGCTGCTCGGCGATCTGCCGTCTCACGGTAAAAGCGTCTTTGAATACAAACCGAATTCCAACGCCGCGCAGGACTACGCAGACTTTGTAGATGAATTTTTAAAATACGAGGAGGAGTAAAAAAATGGCCTTAAATACGAATAAAAAGTTAAACCTGATTCATCCGGTGGACGCTCTCTTTGGAACGCCGCCGATCACCAAGAACACTGAAAAAGAGAAAACCGTCAAACGCAGCCAAAAGAATTTCAAAGTTGAGCCGTCGCTTTGCGAGGACTTCGAGCTTTATTGTGAGCATGTCTTGAAATGCAACTTTACCGACGCCATAACCGGCTATATGGCGGATATCGTCGCGGCCAACCGCGAGGAGATCGAGCGGTTGCGCAAGGCCTTGACGCGGCAGGCATAGTTTTTCGTTTGTCCGGGCGCGTCTATACGTATAGACGTCTATACGGCTATACGTATAGACGCGCCCGGCGGGCGAATGTCGAAAACACGACAACACAAACACAAAAAATTTATCATCAACCTATTGACAAAAGGCAGAAATTGGCGTATACTATATAGTGTGGTCATCAAGCCACGCTTCGCACGGTTTTCGTGCGTTCAATTTCGCCGTTGAAAAACGGTGTCGCCCCCTGCCTTTATAGGTTCGGGGGCATTTTTTATTATGAAAGAGTTTTATATATATACGCTCAAAAAAGCATACATAGGCGAATTCGGGAGAATTGAGCCTCATCTTGCCAACCCAGAATTCAAAGCCTTGACGCGCCCCATGGTTTGTATTAAAGATTCGAAAACCAAGCAATGTTGGCTCATACCAATGACCAGTTTAAATCCGTACAAAGAGAATTATGCGAGCAAAGTCCAAACCGTATCTTACAGAGAAAGTCTTGAAACAGATTTGGAGATCAAAGCACAAATGCGGTGCCGCACTATCACGGGATTACAATGCCAAGCAAATTATGAAGATGTTTTATTGTTTTATCAAGCGATCCCAGTCAAACACTTCTATGTCGCACCCTACATAAACCATAATAAGCATGTCGCAGCCACATTCTCACCAGAGGAGCAACAAGTGATTCGCTCTAATTTGGTGCGATATATTAACCGCTATTATGACGGCAAGGCATCCGGCTTTCTTCTTTCGATCAGTGAGAAAAAAAGATCGGGCTTTCAGTTCAACGCAAAAGAGATTAAGCGCACATTATACCGCAAGGAATATCAGCTTCGACGTGAACAAAAAGCTCGCAAAACCCGCACGCAAGAAGTTATAGCAGAACGCAAACACAAAAAAAATTTAAAGACAGACTATCGAGAGGCCGTCAGACAAGGGCTTATCGCGGCCGGAGTACCCGGCGAAAAAGCCGAAACGAATACGCGATTCCTCTCGGAGCTTGTGATCAAAAACTGCTCACACGCGGCCAAAAGCCCGGAACAGGTTAAGGAATCGTCTATCGCCGCGGCGGTCGCTGTCGAAACAAAAACTAAGACGCCGGAAAAATCCAAACCCAAACAGCAGGGGAAAAGAAAATGATCCTGTATAGACGTCTATACGTATTTCTTTGGAAAGAAACCGCGTTTCTCCCGCGCTTCGATGAGTTCGCCAATCAAAGCCACGCGCAAATCGCGCTCCGCTATCTCCTCCGGCGTAAAGCATTGAACCTCTAATTCGTCCCAAGCCAAAATAGATGCCTATTCTCAATCGTTGTAGTGTCCGCTACATTGAACAATAATAAGCTGACCATCCGCCACCTTATAAATAATGCGGTTCGTTTCGTCGATTCGACGGCTCCAAAATCCTTGCAAGTCACCTGTCAGCGGTTCCGGCTTGCCAAGGCCGACAAAAGGATTACGATCCATATCTTTGAGCAAAGCGTTAATGCGCTTTAAAGTCTTTCGATCCTGTGTCTGCCAATAAAGATAATCTTCCCACGCTCTGTCGTGCCATACTTTTTTCATTCCTCTTCGTCCTCTATCGGCTCATGGACGGAAAGATTCTTTCCCGCTTCAATATCTGCAATTCTGCGTTTTAGTTCCGCTTGATTCTCTTTGCTGTAAAACGGGTCATAAATCTCGAAAGGAATTTTCCCTTGACGTAAGGCTTGCCGGGTAAAAACATTAACAGCAGTAGAAAAATTCATGCCGAGATCACTAAAAAGTCTTTCGGCACTTTCTTTGATATCTTTGTCAAGCCGGACAGTTACATTGATTTGAGCCATAATAGCACCTCCGATTTCTTTATAGTAATCCTATTATAACATATTATGCCGTGCAAATCAAGTAATATACACGATATTTTTAAAAGCCGCCTTGGAAAAGAGACCGTAATGTTTTTCATCGACCTATCTCTATCATTTGGAATTTATCACCATCATCTTACCACGTTTTGATAGAGATACGTTCGATGATCATGCTATCGTTTGTTTTTTCTTTTTCCTTTTTTGTGTTTTCATAGTAAAATATTGTTCCTTTCCCTTTTTCGGGAAGAGAATTTATTTTATGAAGGAGAACACAAAGATGAGAAAACTAACCCTAAACGAAGTTTACGACGAATTCATAGCGGAGAAAATCGCAAAAGGCCTCATGCCGGAAACATTGGCTCACTATGGGCGAGCCTATAATCTACTCGATGCCTACATGCGCGAAAACAGATTAAAATACTTTACGCGTTTAACCGCGACCGATTGGCGGGGATATATGTGTTGGTTAAACGACGGCCGCCGAAAGACCGTTTCGATCAATACCTATCTCCGCGGCACAAGGACGATCGTCCTGTTTTCCAAATCGAAATACTCCGCGCCGGATTTTGTGCCAAAATTTATGCGCGATACGAAAACGTTCAAGCAGGTCTATTCCGACGCCCAGCTTGCGACGTTGACCAAAGAGCCTGCCGTTTATTCCTACACGGAAACGCGCGGATGGGCGTTGACCTGTCTTTTGCTGTACAGCAGTCCGCGGGAAAAAAGCATTATCAATATCCGGATCGGAGACATCGACTTTAACGCCGGCGAACTCTCGATCCGGCATTTGAAGAACCGGGACGTGATAATCTTGCCGCTCGTCGAGGAAATACAAGCCGTTTTGAAAAAGTATCTTGCCGTTCGCGAGGCGCGGCTTCAAGCTCTCGGCGTCCGCGACAACGGGTATTTATTTTTTAACCGCGCCGGCGGCAAGATGACGCGCTTCCAGCTTTATGACGCCCATCGGGAATACAACCGCAAAAGAGGCGTGGATAAAAAAGGAGTGCATATTTTCCGTAATACGTTCGCCAAGCTCATGATCCGTGCCGGTTGCGATGCGTTCACCCTGCAACGTTGGATGTGCCACGATGACCTTCGATCTACAAAACGGTATATTGATCTTTTTTCACAAGATCTCGCTCATACGGTCAGAAAATATAACCCGCTTTTACAAATATCAGCCGGAACTGGCAATACAGCTAAATGACGGTGGCCCCGTATAGACGTCTATACGTATAGACATATAGACGTCTATACGGGCAAGGTTGTAAAATTCGTAAAATTCGATCTTTGAGAATTTTTTATGAAACACTTGACACATCCTATTGAATAGGGTATACTATTAAAGCAATGGAAAGCAGATTATTCGTACACACGAAAGAGTTTGATAAACAATGGGAACGTTTAGGATTGTCAGATTACGACTTATCCGAAGTGCAAAACAAGTTGTTGGACGATCCGAAAGCAGCACCCGTCATACAAGGAACGGGAGGATTAAGAAAAATTCGGCTCGCTTTTCGTGGCAAAGGTAAAAGTGGCGGCATAAGGTTAATCTATGCAGACTTTGAGAACTACGGCATAACTTTTCTTATCTATGCCTACGCTAAAAGCGAAACGGACGATCTGTCACCGGAGGCAAGGGAACGGTTTAAAACCTACATAGAGGTGCTTGAAAAACAATTAAAAGGAGGCGTATGGAAATGAACAATGTTGAAAAAGGTATATTGCAAGGATTAGAAGAAGCGGTGGCATATACGAAAGGCCAAATGACCCTGAAAACCACGCGCGTTACTGTCGCGGATATAAAGATATTTAACGCCGAAGATATAAGGCAGCTTCGGTTAAGGTTGAAGATCGGCCAAAGGACTTTTGCCGATATTTTAGGCGTATCGCCAAAAACAGTAGAAGCATGGGAAAGTGGTAAAAATATTCCGAGCGGCCCATCCAGTCGCTTAATCGAGTTGTTAAATACTGACCCTGCAATGTTACAGAAAGCGGGGCTATACGAGTATATCACGGCATAAAGCATAATTCCACATCGCTTTCATTGTATTCCGCACAAAAAGTTGTTTAAAATTGTTGACAACACAAAAGAAAAACTATATAATATTTCCTATATAGGTAGTGAAGTTTAATAGTTTATTTGATTTTGAGCGTTTTTGAGGGGCATGTGGAGAAATCCGTACGGGTTCAAGTCCCGTCTCTCGCACCAATTTTTAAAAATAAGCGTTTCAATAACCAAAAAAAGGAGTACCCACCATGAAACAATACGAATGTCCGTTATGCGGCTATACATACGACCCCGCCGCGGGCGACCCCGATAAAGGCGTAAAGCCCGGCACCCCGTTTGAAAAGCTGCCCGCCGGTTGGACCTGCCCGCTGTGCGGCGCGGGCAAAGAACAATTCACCGAAAAATAATAAAGGATTTGCGTCTTTATCGTATGCATCAATGCAAAGAAATCGCGAAAAACACATACTATGTCGGTTGCTCGGACCGGCGGCTCGCGCTGTTTGAAAACGCGTTCCCCATACCGCGCGGCGTGTCCTATAATGCCTATCTCGTGCTCGACGAAAAAACCGTCCTGCTCGACGCCGCCGACGAGAGCGTGAGCGCGGCGTTTTTTGAGAATCTCGAATACCTTCTCAAAAATGCGAACGGCTCCCCCCGCCCGCTCGATTACGTGATCGTCAATCACGCCGAACCTGACCACTGCGCCCTGCTGTCCGAATTGATCCGGCGATATCCCGCCGTTTGCGTCGTCGGCAACACCAAAACGGCCGCCTTGATCTCACAGTTTACCGGTCTCGATTTGACCGCGCGCGCCCGTATCGTGCAAGAGGGCGACACCCTAAAAACCGGAAAGCACACGTTTTCGTTCTATACCGCGCCCATGGTACATTGGCCGGAGGTCATGGTCACCTACGATTCCCTCACCAAAACGCTGTATTCCGCCGACGCGTTCGGCGCGTTTGGCGCGCTGTCCGGCGGCCTGTACGCCGACGAATACGACTTCGAACGGGATTTCCTGTCCGACGCCCGCCGCTACTATGCGAATATCGTCGGCAAGTATGGCCCGCAGGTTCAAGCGTTGCTGAAAAAGGCCGAGGGATTGGATGTTCAAGCTCTGTGCCCCTTGCACGGTCCGCTGTGGCGCAAAGATATCGGTTGGTACGTCGATAAATACAAAAAATGGAGCGCGTATCAGCCGGAGGATAATACCGTCGCGATCTTCTACGCTTCGATTTACGGACACACCGAAGCCGCCGCCGATATTTTAGCGCGCAAAATCACCGAAAAGGGCGCGCGCGGCGTCGCGGTTTACGACGTTTCCGCCGCGCATTTTTCCCACCTTGTCGCCGAGGCGTTCCGCTGTAAGGTTTTGGTGTTCGCTTCGGTCACCTACAACATGGGTATTTTCGGCGCGATGGAAACACTGTTGAACGAGCTGAAAGCTCACAATCTTCAAAACCGCCCCGTCGCCGTCATAGAGAACGGCTCGTGGGCCCCCGCCGCGGGAAATTTAATCAAAGAGAAATTGGCGGCGATGAAGAATATCACGCTCGTCGGAGAAACGCTCACGATCAAGTCCGCGTTAAAAGAGGAGCAACTGCGGGATTTAGACGCATTGGCGGGCGCGCTCGTTCAATCGATCGGCTGATTAAGGAGTGGACAAAGAAAGGTGATTGCGGGCACGAGAGTGAGAGAATTCGCATTCAGGCGAGGAAAACAAGGCGGATTTGAGGGAGTTTACTTGCGTAAATGACCGAAAATCCGTCCGCAGTTTGATAAAGGCATCAACGCGAATTGTCCACTCTCGGATTATCGCGTCATGACCGCCAGGACGGCTCCGTTCAGTTTGCCGATCAGGTCTGACAACTCGTCAAGGGGGCGCGTCATGCCCGATATCACCCAATCCGAAATCAAGCCGATCGCGCCGTTAGCCGAATAGGAAAAAACCTGTTCGAGCATCGGCAAGGGGATATCCTTGCGGTTTTCCGACCACTCCTTGACGAATTTGTCCTTGACGAATACGATGATGCGTTTCAGAAACTCGTTGCCCGGCAGGGATTTGAGGATGACGCGCACCAAGTCCGTGTTTTTATAGATCACCAACAGGATTTCTTTATAAAACAGCTTATCGAACTCGTAAATCTTCATGCCTTCGAGCTTGTCCTTTACGGCCTCGTAAAACCCCGATTCGATACTTTCGTACACGTCAAATACGTCGTAAAAATGATTGTAGAACGTCCCGCGGTTGATCCCCGCGACGGCGCACACCTCCGCTACGCCGATCTTGTTCAGCGGCTTTAACAACAACAGCTTCAACAGCCCTTCCCTGACCGTCATCTGCGTATAGCGCGAGCGATGATCCGTTTTCGTCGTTTTCATGTTCCCTTCTTTTTTTGTCGAATTTTTGTCAAACCCAATATTTATTCTCACCGTTCGTTTATTATCCTGCAAAAATCCTCTCCGTGTGTCGATTTATCGTACAGTCCGCGCGAATTTGTATCGGCGGCAATATTGACAAATTGATAATTATGTAATAGACTGATATCAGATGATACAAGTGTATCAATAAAATCATAACTTGTCAAGCATTTGCAACGAAAAGGTGTGGCCAATTAACGACAGGAGGGCAAAATACTCATGAATCGGTCTTATGTCGAAATAAACGAAGTCGTCAAGACCTTCGCCGCCGGAGCCAACGCCGTGCGCGCGGTGGACGGCCTGTCCTTTTGCATGAACGAGGGCGAGTTCACCGTCATATTAGGGCCGAGCGGCGCGGGCAAATCCACGCTCCTGAACATGCTCGGCGGCATGGACACCCTGACGGGCGGCGATATCCGCGTGGACGGACGGAGTTTGGCGCGCCTCAACGAAAAACAGCTGACCCTGTACCGGCGCAACGACGTGGGCTTTGTGTTTCAATTCTATAATTTGATGCCCAATCTGACCGCCCTTGAAAACATAGAATTGGCCGTCGAAATTTGCAAAAACGCCCTGTCACCCCGCGATATTTTGGAAAAGGTCGGCCTTGCCCACCGGATAGACAGCTTCCCCTCCCAACTGTCCGGCGGCGAGCAGCAGCGCGTATCCATCGCGCGGGCGATCGCCAAAAACCCTAAAATCCTGCTGTGCGACGAACCAACCGGCGCGTTGGACTACAACACGGGCAAAATGGTTTTGAAGCTCCTGCGCGATATGTGTAGGGCCGAAAAAAAGACCGTCGTCGTCGTCACGCACAACGGCGCGTTAAGGGCGATGGCCGACCGCGTCGTCTATATCAAAAATGGCAGGGCGGAAAAAATCGAAACGAACGCGAATCCGCAGAATATCGAGGATATAGAGTGGTAAGCCTATTCAATATCCGATAAAACGACGAGGAAAGTATCCGTGAAAGCTTACAAAAAAACCGTATTCCGTATGCTAAAAAGCAATATCGCCCGCTTGTTGGCCATCGTCGCGATCGTCGGCTTGGGGATCGGCTTCATCACGGGCTTGGGGGCGGTCGCCCCGAATTTAAAGGCCTCGGCGGATCGGTATTACGCCGACCGCGCCGCGCCCGATTTGGTCGTCAAATCCGCGTCGCCCCTCGGACTGACCGACGGGCAACGGTCTATCTTGTCCGCGCACGAATCCGTGGCGGATTCCCTCGCGTTCACGGTTTTCGACACGGAGGCCGACGGCGAAACCGCGCGCGCCTATTTTCTGCCCCTGCGCAGTTTGACCGTCAACACAATCGAGGTTACGGAAGGACGCTTTCCCGAAAAAGCCGACGAAATTTTGGTCGAACGGGAATCTATTCGCTTGAAAAAACGGTCGATCGGCGACGCCGTACCGTTCAACGGACAAACCCTGACGATCGTCGGAATCGCGGCCAACCCCCTGCTCCTGTCCAAAGAGGGGGAGCCGAGCATGGTTGAAAGCGGGCCGGACGCGGACGGCGGTAAAAACAAGTATAAGGATTTGACTCTGATTCTGTATTTCGATACGGCCTGCACGCCCGCCGTCGCCATCGGGGCCGACGGCCTCCCCGTTCCCCTGCCCGTCACCGACATGTATATCCGGCTCGCGGGTGCGGAGACCCTCAAGGTCTTTTCCAAAAAATACAGGGATTTCGCCGATGAGAAAATCCGATTGCTGAAAAACGCTCTCGAAACCGAAAACGGTCGAACCGATACCGCGGCCGGCGGCGACCCCGTCTTTCTGACCTTGCGGGAAAACAAAAGCGCGGCGATTCTCGAAACCAACGCCGACAAAGTGACGATCATATCCCTATTCTTCCCCGTCTTTTTCGTGGGTATAGCCGCCCTCGTCGTCCTCACGACGATGACCCGCCTCGCGGAGGAGGAACGCCCGCTGATCGGCTGTTATAAAACGTTAGGCTACGGCAAGGGAAAAATCCTTTGGAAATACCTTTGCTTCGCGCTGATCGGTTGCTTGGCGGGCTGTCCGATCGGCATCGCGGCGGGCGACCTCATTTTGGCTCCCGTCATTTTGGGCGGCTTCGTCGGCCTGCTGCACCCCCTGCCGCACGCGGTCGGATTCGATCTCACCTTCGGCCTGTCCGCATCGGGAGTCATGATCGCCGTCGTGCTGCTCGTCACCGCGCACGCCGTCCTGTCCATGCTGCGGGAAAAGCCCGCCGCCCTGCTTAAACACAAAGCGCCCAAAGCCGGCAAAAAAATCTTCCTCGAACGCATACCGCTCCTTTGGAAACGACTGAAATTCAAATATAAATCCACGTTGCGGAATATTTTCCGCTATGTGCGGCATTTTATTATGGCCGTCGTCACGATGGCGGGCTCCACGGCCCTCGTGCTGTCCGGCCTTGCCCTGCGCAACGCCGTCGGCGCGGGTACTTACGGCGACATGGCGGGCATGGCGGACTCCATGAGTCTGATCTCGACCGTGATCGTCGTCTGCGCCGCCCTGCTTGCCGTATTGGTCGTCCACAATCTGACCGACGTTAATATCGCCGAACGCAAGCGCGAGATCGCCACGCTCAAGGTTTTGGGCTATAAAGCCCCCGAGGTCGCGGGCTTCATCTTCCGCGAAATCATGATTCTTTCCTTCATCGGATGCTTGTTCGGCTTGCCGTTGGGCTGCCTGTTCATCTATTTTGTTTTCACGTTCGTAGAGTTCGGCGCGCTCGCCGATATTCAATGGTATGCATGGGTTCTCGCCGCCGTCGTTCCGGTCTTTCTGACCTTGATTGTCGACGCTACATTGTACCGCAAGATCGTCAAAACCGATATGCTCGGCTCGCTGAAAACTGTCGAATAACCGACAGTTTTGTCTATTTTATAATTATTGTGCAAATTTCCAAGAAATGTAAAAAAAATCACCCTCATTTTCCTTGACTAACGAGTGCCCGCTTGTTAATATATGAGAAAATACAAAAATCGGTTTGAAAGGAACATTGAGCATGGCGCTTTCGACCAAGGAAAAGATATTTTATACGGCCGCCAAGCTGTTCTCCGACCGGGGAGACGGCCATGTTTCTATGCGCGACATTGCGAAGGCCGTCGGTATCAAGGTTGCTTCTATCTATAATCATTTTGCCTCCAAAGAGGATTTGCTGAAAGCGTTCTATGTGTTTTATCGTATGCATCGGCAGCTTGCCGAATTAGATATGCCGGCGCTGCTCCGCATGGCGGAAACCGACCCACCGCATGAGATTCTCGCGCGGATCCGCTTTCATTACGATCCGCACAATCCGCACGATCCGCCGATCGAAGAAACGCTGAATCATATCGTCATCATCGCCGCCCGCAAACTCCGCAGCGATCCTGCAAGCGAAATTTTTTTAAAGGAAAACTTTCTTGATCTGCCCGCCAAGCTATATACGCCTCTTTTGGAACGCATGATCGCGTTGGGCAGAATCGAACCGATCAATATACAAGCTTTGGTGAGTCTGGTTTCTCATCATTGTTTCAGCGCCGCGATCCTCATCCGTACCCCATGGCAAACCTCTCCCGAAACTTGGAAAGCATGTCGCTTATTGCTGCTGTCATTGATCAAACCGACCGGAAAATAAATGTTTTCGAATTTAATGACCATAATATCTACTTTTAGGCTCTATGTTTGATTTTTGCGAAAATTATTTTTCATTTTCTTTAATCATTCTTATGAGTTGTACAAATCCTGTTCTTGCAAATAAAAATCAGGGTGCAAATCATTTGCAGAATTATTGTCAATCGGAAATGCCTTTTCATAAGCATGAAGTATATTTTTTTTAAAAAGGTAATCATCAATAATTTTTT
>BNZQ01000035.1 GCA_026001225.1 Clostridia bacterium | reverse complement strand
ACGTACCCGTATAAGTCGTATATTCGCGGTTCTGCGCGGCTTTATACGGCTTATCCAAAAGGCGGGCGATTTCCGGCACGCGCGCGGGATCGCCCGTCAGGATCGCGTACTTCCCCGCATCCTGTTCCGTCAGGCGCAAATGATAAATTGTGTCCATGAGAGATAGTATACCATATCCGACGGCAAATAGCAAATTTAGACTTATCTAAAAAACGTTTCCATGCTCCTCATTAACTCAATTTGAAATCCCCTTTCCCTTTTTACTTCGTCCATATTGCCCGGATACATCTTATTGATCAGCGTGACGGCGAAATCGGTCGCCCAAAGCGCATGATATTTCACATGGGGACTGCACGCGATTTGCGTCATCGTCCTATAAAACTTAATCCTGATCGGGTCTTTTGCCTCGCGCGCTAATTTCCAAATCGGAAAGTTCCGCGCCTCGCGGTAACTTGTCTTGCCGTCGATCCACTTTTGAACCGCCCCGAACGCTCCGACGATTTCGCCGCACGGCTCAAATCCCGTTCGCTCCGAAATATGCCGCCCGTACAGCAAACAAAACCGCACCGCGTCCTTATGACTTTTCGTATCGTAGGCCGCTATAAATTCGTTCCGCAAATCGGAAATATCTTCGATTTTCCCGACCGCTCTCTGATATTCGTAGATATTCATAGTGGTTAGTGTCGGACAACTTTCTTTTGACGGGCAACCTTTGTAAATCTGACCGATTGAAGTCCGACCGAATTCTTGCGAAGTCAAAAATTCGCGTTTGATCGGAAAAAAACGCGGAGCGATCGTCCAATCCATGCCGCAAAGACGGCCTTCACGCACAAGAAAAACCAACCGCTTTTTTTTGGGGTCGGACAACTTTCTTTTGACGGACATTCCGTGACGGACAACCTCAAAGAAAAATGTCCGAGATTTGTGTGTATGCAACAATAAGTCGTAACCGAAATAAGGTTGACAAACAAAAAGTCACACAGCGTTTTTCGGGATTAAAGTTTATAAACGAAAAGTCGCATTACTCTTACTTTAATCGCCAATTTTTGATGATATCGATTTTGCCCCTTATTTTATCAGTTACCGACATAAATGTCAATAACTTTAAACAACAAAAAAAGCCGCCGCCCCGGGTTTATCACCCACAGCGGCGGCTTTTAGATTGTTATTCCCATTATCCTTCACCCTTTATATTTCCGCCCCGCATTTCAGCCTAAACTTGCACGCTCCATTTGTTACAGTAACCACATCCACAAGGTCTTTGAACACGGCTTCATCGAAGCGATCAGCGAGGTTTTCACGCGTTAGACGTTCAGATGTTTTAGCGAGACGGAATTGAATCAGTTTCACCTGCTCGTTCCGCATTATTTTGTCGGATTTTTCGGCGGTTAGCGCATTTAGGTCGGCTTCAAGTTCGGCTATCCTCTTGTCGTACTCGGCGTTACTTATTTGCCCCGTGCGGTTCTCACGGCTAAGGTTGAGAGCGGCGGCTTGAATCTCGGATATTCGGGCATCGAGAGCTTCTATCCTCTCGGCAAGGTCATCGTTTATTTCGGCTTCAATATTGACTTTAAGTGCGGTTAGAAACTCGTCCGCGTCCCCCATTATCTCACCCAGTGCGGATAGGAATTGCGCCTCAACCGCGCTTTCCTTTATAGCGCGTTGCCTGCAAGCCTCGACGCCATAGTTTTGGTGATTGACGCATATCCACACGGGAACCTTGCTTTCGCTCGCACCTTGCCAATAACGGCGGTATTTCGTCCCGCATTCCCCGCAGTAGATTTTGCCGCTGAACGCATACTTACTAGAAAGCTTGTAATCTTTTATTATTTTAGGCTTTGTTTTACCGGAATTGCTGACCTCAGCAATCCCGGTCTTTTTAGGTGTTCCTACTGGCATTGCGACTGTTTTGCCAACCTCGGCAAAATGGTCTAAAACTTCAAAACCACTGTTTTGACAGGCAAGCATTGCGCGGTCGATTACCCGCTCAAAATTGCGCCATTGCACGTATTCCAAGACCGGCGCGAGTTCTCTCGCAAGCCAATATTCCGTGCCGTTTGCGTCGCGGCGCTTTATGTCCTCGAAACTTCTATACTCTTTCTCTTTCAAATCGGCCATTGTGCGCCTCCAAAAATCCGTCGATTTCGACCTATTTTATTATAACAAATTTAGCCCTCAAAGTAAAGGGGAAACGCCTGTTTTTCGAAATTATACCAATTCTCTGCAAGATGTACGAAAGCGTTACCTTGCCGAACTGTGCATTCCGCGCCATAAAAATCTCACCGCGCGGTATTGTCAAGCCGAAGTCAAGCGACTTGCATATTTTCCCATCTCTTTCGAGTGCATTTTACAACTTTTCCCAAAAACCATCATATCAATTCACGGATTAGGCTGTACGAAAGCGTTACCTTGCCGAATTGTGCGTTCCGCGCTGTAAAAAGGAACAGGCTCTCGCCGCTCGGTATCGTCAAAAAGTTTGAGTATTGATAGTCCTTTTCGCCGAGGTAGTAAACATCTTCCGCGTGGAATCCGCCGCCCGTCTGCGCCGTATATAAACACGCCTCCTGCGCCGCCGGGTCGCTGTTCACAACCAAGTGGCTGCCGCTGCGGATGTACACGTTGTATTTCGCTTGCTCGATGATCTCGTTACCCCGGATGATGCGGAACTGCGGCATATCGGTTTCCGCATCCGCCCTGATTGTGCAATGCGTCGGCAGGTTGCCTCGGTTGTCGATGTAAACACCCACGTTGTTTTGTCCGCCGTAGTAGTACGGATAAACATAGGGGTATGTCAGCGCCTGTCCGAACGGCGACGAAAGTTCGAGGGTCAGCACCCTATCTTTTTTCCACCGCGACACGCCCGTGAATTTCACTGCGCAAACCAGTTTGCCTATCTTTATGTCTATCTCGTCCTTTTTTAATTCCTTTATGAGAACGAGTTTGTACCACTCGTCTATGCTGTTGTAGTCCGGCATTGGCTCGGACGCCGAGTAATAAAGCCGCAGCGGTTCGGTCGTTTCCAAGTATCCCAAAAACTCGGTGAACGCCGTGAATTGCGCGTAGCCGTCAAAATAAATATTGCCGCCTATCTCGGAGGTTTCGAGCTTCACATTTTCAATAAAGGTCGCTCTCTCTACCTCGTAACTGTCGACCTTGACCTTTACGCCCGCGGTATACCCTTTGCCGTGTAGTCGCGGTCTTTCGGCTGAAACTGTCCGGCTACGACCTTGAGTCCGTCCCTGCCGTTCCGCAATGCCGGCGCGGTTCCCTCATAGACCCTCGGCGGCCGCGCTTTGTAAAAATCCTCTATGATTTTCGGTTCGGTATTGCCGCCGCCCGCGCAATGCACCGTCGGCGATATCCCGTCCGGCTCGTATACCCTGCGGCAATGTTCTTGAATCTTATCCCACTTCCCGCCCTTATAAAAGGTGAGTACGCGCGCCGCTTGCGTATACAAGGTCTGCTGCTCGCCTTTCAGCGTCAATTTTTTTATTCCGTTAAAATCGTAGTCCTCGCGGAAACGGTTGCCCGTGTATTGATTATACTTGTTTTTGTATACGCCGAAATCGACGTACTTCGGGGAATACGCCGAATCGGTCGAAACTATATCGGCGGTAATAGCGGAGCTTTGCAACTCGTTTGAAAGCCACGTCGTATAGTCCGTACCCGTGCTTACGTTAAAGGTAACCTCCACGTTCGGCTGATACTTGTTGTATTCCTCCACTAAACGCGCAAAGCCCTCCTCCTTGCCGGCGGGATACGCGATAGCGACGTTCAATTTGCCTTTATATAACTTATCGACGGGATAAATCCCTTCGCGTCCCGCGCCGCCGCCGTCGCAACCGTTAAGCGGCAACAACGCAAAGGTCATTATGACCGCTATCAATATCGCTATTTTCCGTTTCATTCGGTTGTGGTACCTCCTTTTTCAATTCAGGATAAATGTATTTGTTACATTTATTGGTTTACCGCGCTGTACGGCGTATAAATCTTGTACGAATGCAACGTGATGTCCGAATTTCTGGCGGGGGCGTACCACGTTATCGCCAGGTATCCGCTCGTAAACGGATTGTCGATATCCCTCGCCATTTTGCTATACGGAACGTCCGTCGGTATCGGCAGCCCCTGCGACTGGTCGGCGAGCTTTACATTGTTTATATTGGTATAAACCCATTGCTCGTCCTGTCCGGGAGGAGTTTCCTGCTTACGCATGGGCTGACGCTCCGCGCCGTCAAAGTCCACAACGTAAAGCCATGCTTCCGCGTTCTTTATTGCAAGGCGGTACGTTATCTTTTTGTTCCGCAGGTCTATTACCTTCCACGGACTCATAAGCTCGAACACCGACTTGTACTTTCCGAACTTGGTTATTTGGTGCGTGTCGCTTACGACTCTTAGCTTGCAGTTGTACGTATTCCGATCCCATACTCCCTCTTGCGAGTGAAAGGAAAGGTCGAGCGTACCCTCGTTGACGGTAGTCGTGAACTCTATTACCGTACCCGTATAACTCTCGTAATTGAGGGTTATCGCAAACGTGGCATTATCACCCACGGCGTTTTGCACCGCGCCGGACAGCGTTCCCGCCGTTTTGTCCTGAACGGCCTGCGCGTTGTCCTTGAAAATGCCTAACACCTCGTCGTTTTTCGACGCGTCTAAATAATCCTTATTCTTAAAATCAAGCTCGTTCAGCTTGTATTTCTCGTCCGGGTTAAAGCCCGCGCCCTCCACCGCGACAAAATCGCTTTCATTTGGGTCGGTGTTGGAGCCGGAACCGGATCCGGTGGACGGGTTAATTCTGCAAGCCGCAAACCCGAACGTGCAAACCGCGAACAGCGCCGCCAACAGAAAACTCTTAAATCTTCTCATCTTTAATCCTCCTAAATATATTTTTTTATTGTTGCAGCGCGCTGTACGGCGTATAAATCTTATACGAATACAGCGTGATGTCGGAATCCAACGCGGGCGCATACCACGTTATCGCCAAATAGCCGCTCCTAAACGGATTGTCGGGGTCTTTCGGCATTTTTACATACGGGCTGTCCGTAGGTATCGCTTGCGCTAAAGGATGCCCCGCCGGATTGTACGGAATCGAATTGTTGTTCTCGTCTTTAATTTCCACGCCGCTGCTATTGGTATAGAACCATTGCTCGTCCTGCCCCGCCGGCGTTCTCTTTTTAAGCATCGGGCATCTGTCGTGGTCGTGGCACTCCGTAACGTACAACTCCGCCTCCGCGTTCTTAATCACAAGACGGAAGGTGTGCTTTTCTTTAAGGTTAAGGACGGGGTCGCTCGACATCGGCTCCGAAGCCGATTTGTACTTGTCGAATTTAACCGTTTGGTTGGTATCGCTGTTAATGCCGAGTTTCAACTGATAGGTATCGCTATCCCAAATGCCCGCTTGCGAATTAAAGGAAAAATCCAAAAAGCCGACCTCTAACTGCGCGGTAAACTCTATTACCGTGCCAGCGTAACTCTCGTAATTCAGGGTTATAGCAAACGTGGCGTTTGCACCCACGGCGTTTTGCACCGCGCCGGACAGCGTTCCCGCCGTTTTATCCTGAACTACCTGCGCGTTGTCCTTGAAAATGCCTAACACCTCGTCGTTTTTCGACGCGTCTAAATAGTCCTTATTCTTAAAATCAAGCTCGCTTAGCTTGTATTTCTCGTCCGGGTTAAAGCCCGTGCCCGATACCGCGACAAAATCGCTTTCATCGACTGGCGGCTTGGTGTCGGGAGGCGGATCGTTGTTACACGCCGCAAACCCAAACGCGCAAACCGCGAACAGTGCCGCCAACAGAATACTCTTAAACCTTCTCATTTTCATAACTCCTTTTCTCTAAAAAAATTATTAAGTATGTTTTCGTGTGTCCGTAGGACACACGAAAAAGGGGTATACCCCTTTTTCCCGCTACACTTTCAGCGGCTCACCGCATACAAGTATAACGTTTTACTTTAATAGTATTATAGCACATGGCAAATGCGATGTCAATAGTTTTTTGAAAATTTATCTGTAAAATCTTTGTGAACGGATAATTGTAAAATATGTGCAATTCAAACGGTTGCCGAATACGTTTCTTTATCTCAAATCCTTGATCGACGCGCCGTCCATAATTTCCGCGTCAAAAACCTGCATCTTGCCCTCTCCGGTCATCTCGCCGCGCAGTCTTTTCAAAAGAATATCCGCCGCCGCCTCGCCGATTTTCTGCACCGGCTGCGCGACGATGTGCAGTCTTGGTCTTACAATATCGACGAACTCTAAGTTATCGAAACCGAAAAGAGAAATATCGTCCGGCACCGAAAGATTGAGCCTGTTCAGGGCGATAATACTGCCGAGCATACTCTCGTAATTCGACGCGAAAATAGCGGTTATATCCTTGCGGGCTTTCAATAATTCCGTCACCTTTTCCGCGACAATCGGAATTCTCAATTCCGTTCTTGTTATCAGGTCGTCCGACAGCGGCAACCCTGCGTCACCGAATGCGGCTTTGCATCCCGCCAACCGATCGTCCGCCGTATACATACCCTCGTTGCCGACTATAACCGCAATTTTAGTATGCCCGTAACCCAAAAGTTTTTTCATGGCGGCGCGGCAGATTTCACGGTTATTTATAACTATCGCGTCGCAATAGTCGTCCGGAATGTATTTATCCAAAAGAACAACGGGGATATTCCGCTTTTTTGCGTTTTCAAAACTCCGCCCGCTTGTATCCGCGGGGACTATAAGCATAGCGTCCACGCGCTTCGACAATAAAAACTGAATACTCCCGTCCTGCTTTGCCCTATCGTTGCTGTTACACATTACAACAGTGCCGTACCCCGCTTCGCTCAATTTCGCCTGAACAATCTCGGTTATCATCGTGAAATATGTATTTTTCAGACGCGGCAGAATAACGCCCACCATATAACTCTTTTGAGTTTTAAGACTGCGCGCCGTTTCGTTAATTTCGTACCCGCACTTTATAATCGCCTTTTCAATCTTTTCTCTGTTAGCCGCTCTAAGCGGCTTGCCGTTAAAATACTTGGAAATCACTCTGAGCGAAAGCCCCGTTTCTATTGCCAAGTCCTTCATTGTTGCCGCCATTGCATCCTCCTATCGTATTCGCTATTGATAAATAATTTTATACTAACCCGCATAAAACTCATATGCATTTTGTTGTAGTTACTATAAATAGTATAGCACCCTTTACCCCAAAAACACAAGCCTAATCTAACACTTTACCGAAAATATTTTTGTGTCGGCTCTCTTTTTACGGGTTCAAATCCCCACGGTTAAGGTTGCAGGGATTTTTGCGCGGTTCAAATCCCTACGGTTGAGATTTTCGCAAAAACGGGTATCCGCAACATTTTGTCACATAATTGCAAAGGGCTATAAAATCTTGTAAAGATGAAAAAAACCGCCATCACGCAAAAAGCCGGCTGTTTAGACCGACTTTTTGTGCTTTTCGCCCTCTTTTTGTGCATCTGCAATGCGACAAATAAAGGGACAACTATGGCTGGGGTGGAAGGATTCGAACCTTCGAGTGCGGGAGTCAAAGTCCCGTGCCGTACCGCTTGGCTACACCCCAATATCGGGGCGGCTTTTCACGCCGCCCCGAAGATCGGAAAATAGTATATCATAAAATTTCCGTTTCGGCAAACGGAAAGCGGCTTCCTCACGGCAACGGCATGACCTGATTAAAGCGGTTTCTCAAAGCTATTCGTCGTTTTTACCGTCGTCCTTAAAATCCCCGCCGTCGTCGCCGTCGCGCGGATCGCGCGGCCCGAAGCCACGCCGAAAGCCGCGCCGCATATCGTCGAAGAAATGCTCCGCCTTGCGGTCAAGGTCGTCGCTGAACCGCTCGAACTTGCGCCCGAAATCGTCGCCGTAACGGCCGCGCAAGGCGTTCAGCAGGTCGAAGCTGTCGCGCTCGCCGCCCACCGCGTTTTCAAGCGAAACCAAAATCCGGTCAAGATATTCTCCGAAATTTTTTTGCTCGTTCTCGTTCAAACAATCGAAAATCGATTCAACGCCCGTATCCGGCAGTTCCTCGTTCTTGCCCTTTTCGGTCAGACGCACGATCACGGCGCGTTTGTCCTCTTGGGACGCCTCCCGCGTAATATAGCCGCTCTTTTCTAACTTATTCAGCAGCTCGTTCAGGCTCGACGGACGTATCCCCAACAGATACGACAATTCGCCCACGCCGATCTCCGGCCGTATTTTCAGAATCGCCAATACCCGCCCCTGCCCGCCGGATGCGTCCAACGGGCCCTGTGCGATCTTGGTGTGGACGCGAAAACGGTGCGACAGGCGTTGCAACCGCATAAGTTTTTCACAAAGCTCTTTTTTCTGTTCCTTGTTTTGAGTTGACATGATCATGTCCTCCCGCTTTTTATTTAGGCTCCTATTTTTTAGGTGCCTAAATATATTGTAGCAGGTACCGAAATACTTGTCAACTGTTTTTTAACGGGTACCGAAATAATTTTTAAGAAACGTTACCAACCGCTTTTACGAACCTTGCCGTCGCGGCCGTGCACGACGACCGCCGCGCCGTCGTTTTTGGAATACCCTTTCGCGATCTCCAAGGCTTCGGCCTGCGTGTCGGTCACGGCGGAGGCTTTTTCGCCGCCTCCGCGGATAACCTGCCATTTCCCGTCGGGACGGGGCGTCACATGAATCGGTGTTGGTGCTGCCATGCGTTTTCCTCTTTTTATTTTTTTGCGCGAAAACTTTTTTGCCAAAAAGGTTTTCGCGCGCTCTTTCCAAAAACTTTATCTATATTGCGGGTCTGTCGAAAAAGATATTCTTCCCCGTCGCGGACAAGCCGATACCGAAGCAGATTTTCACTTTATCCGAAAAGCATCCCAGATGCAGCGCGGCCATGCCCGCCGTGAAAAGAATGCGGTTATCGATCCGGCAATCCATCGCGACCGACGCCGCCGAACCGACGGCGATGCCGACGTCGTCCACCGCCATAGCGCAGGCTACGCCGCCTTTGGCCGCCGCCGCGCAGGTTTTAACGCCGCACAAGCCGCAGTTCAAGCCGCGCGGAACGACCGCGCCGCCGATCAGCACGATACAGGGGCACCGATCGACCAATGCCGCGTCGCGGGCAAAGTATTTCGGATTCAGCCCCGCTTTGCATTCGCGCATAGCGGCGGTCAGTTTGTCCTTGTCCGCGCCGTCCAAAATCGCCGCTTCGATTACGTCCGTACCGCACGCCTTGGGAGCGGTACGCGCCGCGGCAACCATCAATTCGGCGGCTTGCAGGACGGCTTTCTTTTCGCTTTCCGCACTGTTATAAATCATTTTTCCATCCTACTTACTTAAACAATTTCAAGATCGTTTTGGCTTTTTTCACGTCCTTGGACAACGTGGATTTCTGCGCCTTTTTCTTTTTGGGCGCGGCCGCTTTTGTCGTCGTTGTGGTTGTGGTCGTCACGGTCTTGCCCTGAATCGGGTTGCCGTTCGCGTCCAAAGCGGGCGCGGTCGTCGTGGTCACCGTCGTAACGGTTTTGTTCGTTTTGCTCGTCGCCATAAATGTACTCCTTTAATCGTTTTTTTAGAGTATGCATATACTATACCATAAACTTCGTTCGCAGTCAAGTTTCCGTAATTCCCTTGACGGAAAATCTATTATGTGCTATCATATATCTCATAAAAGTCCAACCGATTTTTTATGCAGTAAAAATCGCGTTTGGTCGGAAAAAGCGCGAGGTGAGCGCAAGACGAGAAAACGGCAATAGGCGTTTTCGGAGTTAAGAGCGAAACGGAGCGCATTTTGCAGGTGTAGCTCAATGGTAGAGTTCCGGCCTTCCAAGCCGGCCGCGTGGGTCCGATTCCCATCACCTGCTCCAAAAAAACAAAAGATTGAAAGGGCAGTTTACTTTAAGGACGTTCGCGTGAAGCAACGCAAAGGGAAACCGGGTCGCGGCCGAGTCGAGGGTATAAAATGCAATAGGAACCAAATGGCAAAAGACAAAGTAAAAATTGAAACGGAAACGGCGAAAAAACAGGCGGTTATTACGGGGGCATGCGGCGGATTGGCGTGTGCGACGATCAAATGGCTGCTGACTACCAATGAATGGAGCATCTTTGGATTGGACGTCACCGATGCCGTGGCAACGCTGTTTGACGGTGAAAACTACAAGGGGATCGTTTGCGATATCACGAAGGAAGAAAGCGTTAAAACCGCTTTTCAGGTTATAGAGAGCTATACGGAGAGCGTAGAGTTGGTTGTAAATTTTGCGGGCATTGTGGTTATGGGTTCCCTGATAGAAACGGACGTTAAGTTAATTCAAAAAATTGTAGACGTAAACATTGTGGGTATGCAAATTGTCAATAAATATGCCTTCCCCCTTTTAAACAACGCAAAAGCAAGCCGAATTATCAATATGTCCAGCGAGTGCGGCTATTTAAGCGCCGTGCCGTTTAACGCGCCCTACGGCTTTACAAAACACGCGGTGGAAATATACAACGACGCTTTAAGGCGGGAGCTTTTAAAAACCAACATTAAAGTCATTAAAATTTCTCCCGGGGCGTATAAAACGAATATGCAATCGTCCATTACCGCCAAGTTCGAAGAAATTTTAAACGGCACACGGCTTTATAAGGCGACCTATCAAAAAATGCAGGGCATGATGCTTGCCGAGCTGAAAACCGCCAAAGATCCGGAAAGGTTTGTGAAGGTTATTAAAAAAGCGATTTACTCCAAACACCCGAGATTACGCTACAAAAATAATAATTCTTTCACTATGGGTTTGCTTTCAATTTTGCCCGAGAAGCTGCAGGATATGATCTATAAGGCATATTTTAGGGAATGAAAAATAATCCAATGAAAGAAATCCAACGTATTAAGAGCCTGAAAAGAGTATTGTGTGCCGTACTACTATTACTCTTATGCGTCAATGCGTTTATTTGGTTTTTTACACTAATTAGATATTACGACAACAACAGGATTCTTTTTACGGTTGGATTAGGCTGTGTCGCATTTTTGGTCGCAAGTATTATAGTCGGGGTGCTTATCGATAAAAGAATAAATAAGCACCTAAAAGGATTCGTAGAAAACTTTGCAGGGGCTGTAAATGATGAGGACAAAAAAATAGCCGATACACTTTATAAAAAATGGAAAAAACATTATCTCCGTTCTATCAAAATAATATTAAACGAGTTTAGAGAAGAAACATACCCGTTTGGAAACAAAATTTTAGAGGATTTGCGTTCTGTTAAAAAGGGTCTAAAAGTAGAAATGAGTTCATTTTATACGCAACTATCCAAGGGCAATGACGGGGAAGCCGCAAACCGGCTTTTATTGGAAATCGTTAAGCTGATTGAGAAAAATTCATACACTATTTAAGCGACAATTAGAGGCTGTTACCGCAATGCAAAACGCCCGCTTGAACTTATATGCAAGTCGGCCGTATACCACGGCTGTAAAGCATAATGTCGTCTTGCATATGATTCAACGTTGCGTCTAAATTCCGAACGGGAATGCCGTAGTGTTTGATACAAAAATAGAGATTTTCGTTTAATTGAAATATCGGCGCGTATGAGGAGCGGTGAGCGGCGGCCTCGCAGACGATATACACGGCGGCAAGCGTGTTAAGGGGGTTCATAAATACTGTTTTGGCCGTAAAGATAAGCTCGCTATACGCTATATACCGTTTGCCCTCCGCCGCCTTGTCAAAGCTTTCACCCTCAAATTCGTTTCCGCCGAATTTGGTCGGCACGACGGCAAGCCCCTCGGACGTAAACTCGAAAAGCAGACTGTTTCCAATGGAAACGGCGCAGCGATCGTAGAGCAGCTCGTTACGCCCTATGTCAAACGACGAATAAAGCGCCTCGTACAAAGGGGCGGCGGCGCGTCTTAAACACGCGCACATGATAAAGGTATCGAGGGCAATGACTGCCATTGTCGACGCGAACCAAACCGATAAAGCAATATACATCGGCGCGCCGCCGCCGTCCTCTCGGGTGAGGTCTATCGAAGGAATCGCGAGGCAAACGACAAAAAACAGCACCAACAACACGGCGGTCGTTATCGCGCATAGAATCAGATAATTGCGTACCCGCCACCTGCGATGACAGCGGCGCACCGCCGACGCCGCAAACGCGTCGAAGCCGTCTCCGATATACGCGCCGTTATACACGGTGCCTTCAAAATGCTTTACCGTCTTTTGCCGATCGATATGCAAGGCCGCCAAGCCTCGTTCCGCCTCGGTCATTTCGTAACGCCGTCTCATCTCTATCACTCTCCCGATTGATCGATTCTCTTGTTAAAGTTTTTTGAAAAGGGGCGCGGGGGGAGAACTTTTTTGTAAAAAGTTCTCCCCCCGCACCTCCCCTATCTGTGCATTTTGGCGTACGCGCCGCCCGCCGCCATCAATTCCTCGTGCGTCCCCCGCTCCGCAATTTCCCCGTCCGCCAAATACAGTATTTGGTCGGCGCGCTCCACCGTGGAGAGGCGGTGCGCGATCACGATTAAGGTACAGCGTTCCGACATTTTGGCCACGGCCGCCTGAATTTCGGTCTCGGTCTCGTTGTCCACCGCGCTGGTCGCCTCGTCCAAGATCAGGATCGGCGCGCCGCACAACGCCGCGCGGGCGATCGCAAGGCGCTGCTTCTGCCCGCCCGACAGGCGCATCCCCCGCTCGCCCACCATCGTGTCGTATGTATCCGGTAAGCCCTCGATAAACTCGTGAATACAGCCCATTTTCGCCGCCTCGACGATTTCCGCGCGCGTAGCGTCGGGCCTGCCGAAAGCGATATTGTCCGCAACGGTGCCGTTGAACAGGAAAACGTCCTGCGGCACCATGCCGATCTGCGCCCGCAGGGAACGCAGGGTCATGTCCCGCACGTCGATCCCGTCGATCGTTACGCGCCCGCTCCCCGCATCGTAAAAGCGCGTCATCAGGGCGACGATCGTGGACTTGCCCGCCCCCGTCGGCCCCACCAACGCAAGCGTCTTGCCCGCTTCGACTTGAAAGGAGATGTTTTTTAACAACGCGATTTCGGGCACATAATCGAAGGACACGTTCTCAAAGGCTATTTCGCCCTTTAAGCGCGGCGCGTCCTTTGCGTCGGGTTTATCCTTGACCGCGCTTTCGGCGTCGAGCAGCTCGAACACGCGCTTGCCCGACACGAGAGCGTTGGAAACCTCCTCCAATACGCGCGAAAGCGTCGCGGCGGGCGCGTACAACAGCGCGAGATACAACAAAAACGCCGTCAAATCGGCCGCGTTCACCGCGCCGGAGCCGATGCGGATCACGCCGAGAGCCAGCAAGCCGCCGAACAGCACGACGATCAGCGTGCCGAAGCCCGAACTCAACAGCTCGACGGCGGGGTGCAGCAGCGAAATACCGCGAATGCCCCTTATGGTCATGAAAGCGTGGCGGTCGGCGATCCGCCGCACCGCGCCCTCCTCGCGTTCCTGACGGTTGAAAAGCTGGATTTCCCGCATGCCCGAGAAATTGTCCTGCAAACGGGCGGACAGCTCCGCGCTGACCTTTTGCCGCTCGTTAAAGTGCCGCCGCACGCGCTTAAAGCCCAACGTCGTCAAATAGATGAACGGCAACGGGACGCAGGTCAGCAGGGCGAGCCGCCAGTCGATGAAGAAAACGATGGTCAGCACGCCCGCGAAAAGCAAAACCGCGGTGATCAAATCGGGCAAGGCGTGAGCGATTAAAACCTCGAAGGTCGCGGTGTCCTCGATCGTGCGGGACATCAGCTGTCCCGTCTGCTTGTCCTTGAAAAAGCCCATGGACTGCCCTTGCAGACGGCCGTAGAGCTTTCCCCGCGCTTTGGCGACGGAATACCACGCGGCGACGTGGGCGCAGTAGTTGTTTAAAAAGGCGAACGCGAACCGCACCAAGCAGAGGCCCCCGATCACGGCGGCCAGCACGATAATCCGCCGGGTGTATTCCGCGCCGCCGCCCGCCGCCGAGCCGTCGGTCACGGTCTTTAACGCCGCGCGCACAAGCGACGGAATCGTCAAATTGACCGCCGTCACGGCCAGCATGGATACCGTCGCTATGATGAGCCATTTTTTCCAATCGCCCGCGAATCGTATGATTTTTATGAGAGTTTTCATATTAGTGATGAGTGGTTAGTGGTCAGTGGTTATTATGATAACTGTTTTTTGATACTTAATCGTGTTCACTCCCAAAACTCCAAATCCGCTTTATGAGTTTTATGGTTTTATACAGATTTATAGTGTCAAATAATCCATGAAAAAAGATTGCATGGAAGATGCCTGTCCCATTGCCTCTGATATTCTTATAGTTGAAGATGAAAACAAATAAGCCAATAAAACAGAAAAGCCAACTGAATAACAGGACAATAAGGAAAATGGGTATCCATATTACGGTTGCAAGCAATCGAAACGGGATTGAAAGAATATTAAGGATTATTTTCAAAGGTTGTTCCTCCGTTTATGAAATGTACTGTGTCACTGTGTGCTTTAGTGCTTTAGTGATAGAAGCTATCATTTTGCTTATTTCGGCAAGCAAGCCCATCGCCGTTTCTATATCGGTATCGGCAAGATAACCAATCTCTCTGCAAAGCAATAGTTGCGTTTCTAACTCCGCTTTCGATCCGCGTGCTATCGAAAGAAAATTGACAAATTCTTTTGTCGAATTCCGAGATTGCCCCTCGGCAATATTTGAAGCAATAGACACCGCTGCGCGTTGCATTTGGTTAGCAAGAGCATATGTTTCATTTTTAGGAAGTTTAAACGTAATCCGATATACTTCTTTCGCAAGATCCATTGCTTTCTGCCAAACTTTTAGTTCTCTATAATAAACTACGCCCATATCCTATCCTTTTCAAGCTGACCACTGACCACTGACCACTGACCACTAATCATTGACCGCTTAAATCCAAATATTCCTCATACGTGCACAGCTTGTCGAAATTCGGCTTGCCCTGACCCAATACGATAATCCTGTTCGCCACGGTTTGCATAATCTCGTGGTCGTGGGAAGCGAACAGGATACAGCCCTTGAATTTCGTCATGCCCTCGTTCAGGGAGGTGATCGCCTCTAAATCGAGGTGGTTGGTCGGCTCGTCCAAAAGGAGAACGTTGCCGCTCATCAGCATCATGCGGGCCAGCATACAGCGCATCTTCTCGCCGCCGGAGAGGACGTCGGCGCGCTTTTGAGCCTCCTCGCCCGAAAATAACATGCGGCCGAGCCAACTGCGGATAAAATTCTCCTCGGTTTCCTTGCTGTACTGTTTCAGCCAATCGGTCAGGCTCATCGCGCAGCCATCGAAATACGGATCGTTGTTCTGCGGCATATAGGAAACCGTCACCGTGCCGCCCCACTTGAACGCGCCCGCGTCGGGCTGTTCCTCGCCCGACAGAATGTCGAACAGCATGGAAATCGCCAGATTGTTGTCGGACATGAAACCGATCTTGTCGGTCTTGTTCATCGTGAACGTCAGGTTTTCGAAATACCCTTTCTTGGTCAGCTTCTCGACCTTCAAAACCTCGTTTCCGATCTCGCGGGCGGGCTTAAAGTCGATATAGGGGTACTTACGCGAGGACGGCTTGATGTCCTCCAACGTGATTTTATCCAGTTCTTTTTTGCGGCTGGTCGCTTGCTTTGATTTACTGGCGTTGGCCGAAAAGCGCGCGATAAATTCCTTCAATTCGGAGATGCGCGTTTCCATTTTTTTGTTGGCTTCCTTGGCCTGCCGCAACAGCAGCTGGCTGGATTCGTACCAAAAATCGTAGTTGCCCACGGTGATCGAAATCTTGTTGTAGTCCACGTCGCAGATATGCGTGCAAACCTTGTTCAAAAAATGGCGGTTGTGGGACACGATGATGACCGTGTTCTCAAAGTTCATCAGGAAGTTTTCCAACCACCGCACCGTTTTGATGTCCAAATTGTTGGTCGGCTCGTCCAAGAGCAAAATATCGGGGTTGAAAAACAGCGCCGAGCACAGCAAGACCTTGACCTTGGCTTTCGGATCCATGTCCCTCATCAAAATTCCGTGCCAGCGTTCCTCGATCCCGATATCGTTCAGCAGGGAACCGGCCTCGGCCTCGGCGTCCCAGCCGTTCATCGCCGAAAATTCCGCCTCCAGATTGCCCGCGCGTATGCCGTCCGCGTCCGAAAAGTCGGCCTTGCCGTACAGCAATTCCTTTTCCTCGATGATCTCCATCAGGCGTTTGTGCCCCCACATGACCGTTTGCAATACGGTGCAATGATCGTACGCGCTTTGGTTTTGCGACAGGACGGACAGGCGTTCGTTGCGCCCGAGCAAGACCTCGCCCCTCGTCGGTTCCAATTCGCCCGACAGTATCTTTAAAAACGTGGACTTGCCCGCGCCGTTCGCGCCGATAATTCCGTAACAGTTGCCCTTCGTAAATTTTAAATTGACGTCGTCAAACAGTACCCGTTTGCCGAATTGCAGCCCGATCTCTACGGCTTCCAACATGATGAGAATATTCCTTTTATATTTTTATATTTTTGTTGGTTGGTTATATTTGTGCGAGAAAAGTTTTTTGCAAAAAGTTTTTCTCGCGCTCTTTTCAAAAAATTCGGCTGCTGTAAGGGGATTCTTCACTCACGGAAGAATGATAACCGAACTTTTTTACTTCTTACTTTTTACCTAAACGATATACCGCGCGTAGCCCATCGCGACCGAGCGGGTCATCATGACGATATCCCGAAATTCGTTGAACGCGGCCATATCGCCCGTGCGCTTGCCCTCTTTCAAAAGGCGCATAGCCTTGCCCGCGATCGCGAGATTCAATTCCATAGGCCGTTTGATTTCCATAATCTCGGCGTCGGACAGCAGCGTTTGTGCCGTCCGCAGTTGATACCGATAGAGCGGGATCATCACGAACGCCATGATCACGGACGGCAACGCCAACGCGGCCGCCAGCACCGCGAAAACGAAAAAGATAATGCTCCTTGTATCGTCCACGATATTGCCCGTCACGCCGACCGCGATAGCCGCCGCAACGCCGAGCGGCAACAGGACGCCCGCAAGAACCGCCGTTTGTTTCAAGGTTTTTATTCTTTTTTCAAAGACGTTCAATTCCGGTTTCGGTTTTCGCGCCCTTTTTTCACGCTTTTCCATTTTTGTTTCGTCCATGAACGTATTATATCATTTTCAGGAAGTTTTGGCAAACGAATGAAATATCGGACTTTTTGTGGTATAATATTCTCATAAAAGCGGAGCGCGTGATGGAAGAAGAAAAAGTCAACGGTATCGTGATTCGGGCGGCGGACTATCAGGACAACGACCGCTTGGTCAAATTGTATACGCCCGAAGCGGGCAAAGTCCAAGCCGTTTTGCGCGGCGTCAAAAAAGCGGGCGCAAAATTAAAATACGCCGCCCAGCTGTTCCATTTCGGGGAATATGTTTTCGCGGCGAAATCGGCGGGCTTTCGCACCGTTACGAATTGCGCTTCCCACGAGCCTTTCTCTAAATTGTATGCGGGCGGCGCGCCGGAGACCTATTTCGCCGCCTCGTTCATCCTCGACCTAATCGACAAAGCCACGCCCGACCGTGAGCCGAACCCCGAAATGTTCATCCTGCTTCTGAAAGCCTTGCGCGAATTTCTAAAACAAAACGCCGATCCGAAGATGATCGCCGCGTATTTCACGTTAAAGGCTCTGCGCGCCGCCGGATACCGCTACAAGTTCGGCGAGTGCGCGGCTTGCGGCGCGCCCCTGCGCGGCCCGCGCAAGTTCGACGCTTATATCGGCGGCATGGTCTGCCCCGTCTGCGGCGGCCCGTACAGCTTTTCGGTTACGGGCGCGGCGGGCAACGCTTTACGGCTGCTTGCCGATTGCGATTTCGGGGACTTGGAACGATTAAAGTTCGGGAACAAAGAAATCAACGAAGCGTTCAAGGTTCTGACGACGGCGGCCAAGGGTGCGTTCGGGATCGAAATCGAATATTTCGGGTAAGTATATTTTAATGATGAAAAGAAAACACTATTCGTATATACTGAAAACCTTATCCGCAGGTTTCAGGTTTCAGGTTTTTAACGACGGAGGTACATACATGAACGACGATTTTAACAACGGCTTGGGGCCCGCCGCGTGGGGATTGTTCAGCGCAACCGGCGGTATCGGTTATTATTTATTGTTCAAGGAATTGACCGGAGAACATGATCCCGACAAGGTTGACAAACGATTCGAATAGCTACATTTCATTTTCGGTCTTCCGTTAAATTTTTAACGTGCGCCGCGCTATCCCGCCACCCCTCGCGAACCTTCACGAACAGTTGCAGATTGATTTTCCGTCCCGAAATCTTTTCGAGATCCAAACGGGCGGCCGCGCCGATCCTTTTGATCATGTCCCCGCCTTTGCCGATGATAATCTGTTTATGACCGTCCTTTTCGCACACGATATCCGCGTGAACGTCGGTGATTTCGGAATTCGGACGGTCGGCGTAGCTCTGAATTTCCACGCCGATTCCGTGCGGAATTTCGTCGTTCAAATAATACAGCGCCTTTTCGCGCACCGCCTCGGCCGTCATGAATTTCAAGCTTTTATCCGTGTAATCGTCCGTGTCGTACAGGGCCTCGCCCTCCGGCAGCTTCGCGATGATCAAATCCAACAGCTTATCCAAATTGATTTTTTTCAGCGCGGATACGGGCATGATTTCTAAATCCCGAAGCTTGCTTAAATCGGCCAAACGCGGGTACATAATTTCATAGGCCGCGATATCGCACTTATTGACGGCGGCGATCACCGGAACGCCGTATTTGAGGTATTTTGCAAGGTCGGAAGCGTCTTTTGAAGGGACGTCGGTTTTATTCCCGTCAGACGGCCACCCCGTCCGCTCCGCGGACACCCCTCCGATGGAGGGGATTTTTTCTTCCAAGGGACAAGTGTCGGTTTTATCCTTTAATTGTACATTGTGCATTGTGAATTGTGAATTGTCATGTACTTGTCCCTTGTCCTGCGCCGCGGGCGATTCTTCACACACGGAAGAATGACACTCGATACCTGTTCCCTGTTCCCTGTTCCCTGTTCCCTTTAACTGACCACTGACCACTGACCACTGACCACTATCCTTCCGTTGTGAATTGCCGCGTTTCGCGCCGTCAATCACATAGACGATCATATCCGCGCCCGCCGCGGCGTTGCGGATCGAACCCGACATACCGGAGTCCAACAGAGAACGCGGTTTGAAAATGCCCGGCGTATCGGTCAGCACGATTTGAATTCTTTCGCCGTTCCGCTCCGTATTCAGAATGCCTGAAATCCGTTCGCGCGTCGTCTGCGGCTTCGGAGAAACAATGGACACCTTCTCGCCCACCAAAGCGTTGACGAGCGAGGATTTGCCCGCGTTGGGGCGGCCTATAATTGCGACGATTCCCGTTTTCATCGTTTAAATCTAATCCTCATTCATGATTTTCTTTTCAATCCGCCGCATCTCACGCGCATCCGCGTCGTCCGTGTGGTCGAAGCCCAGCAAATGCAGCAGCGCGTGGATAAAAAGATATTCCGTTTCCCGCGCTTCCGTTTGGCCGTATTCCTCCGCCTGCCGCCGTAGTACGGCGGGACACAAAACGATATCGCCCAAAAAGACGTCGCCGTTCTCGTCGCGCTCCAAATCCAATTTCAATGCACAATTCACATTGCACAATTCACAATTTCGGTTTCGATCCTCGTTGGACAACCACCCGTCCGCTCCGCGGCCTCCGGCCTGCGGGCGTAGCCCGCAGGCCGCTTTGGCTACAAACAGTCCACCGGACTGTTTGTTTACGCGTCGACCCCCTCCGCCGGAGGGGAATTTTTCTGCGGATTTATCCTTCTCATGCTGCCGCCTACGGCTTTCGACAGAGCATCCGATACCTGTTCCCTGTTCCCTGTTCCCTGTTCCCTCTAATTGTGCATTGTACATTGTACATTGTGCATGGCTACCGTCCGCGTTCAGCGGTTTCAGCGCGTCGGCAGGCGTTAAATTCAGCATGGGAAAGCTCAATACGTCCGTTTCGCGATCGATTTTGCGAAATTCCCGATTCAAACGGCGGATTTCC
>BNZQ01000034.1 GCA_026001225.1 Clostridia bacterium | reverse complement strand
CAGGATGCGGGCGACGAGGTCGCGGAGGGCGCGGCGGTATTGCGGGAATTGGCCGAACTCATGAAAAAGGATAAACGCGAAGACGCCGATTTTTCCGAATTGAAAATCGGACTGAAATGCGGCGGCTCGGACGGCTTTTCGGGGCTCACGGCAAATCCGCTGCTCGGGCGTTTTGCCGATCGGTTGACCGCGGCGGGCGGGACGGCGGTGTTGACCGAGATTCCCGAGACGTTCGGCGCGGAACGGCTGCTGATAGCGCGGGCCGCAAACGAAAAGGTCTTTCGGGAAATCGTCGCGCTGATCGACGGCTTTAAGGACTACTATATAACCAATCGGCAGCCGGTGTACGAGAATCCGTCGCCGGGCAATAAGGCGGGCGGCATTACCACATTGGAGGAAAAATCCTTGGGCTGTACGCAAAAAAGCGGGACCGGCGCGGTGCGCGGCGTCGTGCAAAGCGGCGGATTTTTACGCGAAAGAGGCTTGAATCTGTTGGACGGGCCGGGCAACGATTTGGTGGCTGTGACCAATCTCGGCGCGGCGGGCTGTCAAATGATTCTGTTCACGACGGGGCGCGGTACGCCCTTGGGCGGCTTTGTGCCCGTCGTCAAGCTTTCGACAAACGACGAATTGTACGATAAGAAGCCGCATTGGATCGATTTCAACGCGGGCGGCGTGCTGCGCGACGGTTTTGACGGCGCGCTGGACGAATTGACAGACTTGGTCATACGGACGGCCGGCGGCGAGCGGACCAAAGCGGAAGTCAACGGGTCGCGGGAGATCGCTATTTTTAAAACGGGCGTTACGCTTTGACCGCACCTTCAAGGAAAATCGGTTTTCAATACGGTTTATGGTAAAGGAAGTATACATTCCATAAAGGAAGGATAGTCTGTCATGATAGACAAAAAGAAATTCGACGGAATCGTAACGGCGTTGGAAGGGATCGGGATCGTTCCGGTCATCAAATTGGAGGACACTTCCAAAGCCTTGAAGCTTGCAAAGGCCTTGATCGACGGGGGAATCCCTTGCGCCGAGGTCACGTTCCGCGCCAAGGGCGCGGACAAGGTGATCGCCGACATCGTAAAACGGTATCCCGATATGACCGTGGGCGCGGGAACGGTGCTGACCGCGGAGCAGGCGGACAGCGCGATCGCCGCGGGCGCGAAGTTTTTGGTCGCACCGGGATTGAATCCGCGGGTGGTCGAACGCGCCCTCGGTAAAGGCATACCCTTTATCCCCGGCGTTTCATCTCCGAGTGAGATCGAACAGGCGTTAGAACTCGGTTTAAAATACGTCAAATTCTTTCCGGCGGAGCAGGCGGGCGGGATCGGATATATCAAGGCGGTCGCCGCGCCCTACGGCGACGTGCGCTTTATGCCGACCGGCGGAATCAACGAAAGCAATATTTCGGACTACCTCGCAAGCGATAGGGTCTTTGCCTGCGGAGGAAGCTGGATGGTGACTTCCGAATTGGTGAACGCCGAAAAGTGGGAGGGAATAACCGCACTTTGCCGGTCGGTCGTCAGTAAAATTCTCGGCTTCGAGTTGGCGCACGTCGGAATCAATTCCGATTCGGAAACGGTGGCCGTGAAAACCGCGCGCTTATTTAGCGAAGCGTTCGGCTTAGAGAACAAAATCGGCGTGAGCAGCGTTTTTTGCTCAACCGGCATAGAGATCATGAAGTCCAAGTATCTCGGTACGAACGGGCATATCGCGATCAAAACGAACTCGGTTTTGCGGGCGCTCGCCGCGCTGAAAGCCCGAGGCTTTGAGGCGGATATGGACACGGCGAAATACGACGACAGGAAACGATTGCAGGCCGTGTATCTTAAAAAGGAATTCGGCGGGTTCGCCGTACATCTTTTGCAGAAGAAATAACGCTTGTATAGAGCAAAGCATTAGATAGTGCGGACACGAGATTTCAACGGGATATTTTGATGCTCATTGCGTTCTGCTGTGTTATTTTTCCTCGTCGTAGCGCTGCGTAGCCTATGGAGAAATGCCTTGCATAACGCAAAAATCATCTAAAATCCTCTCGTTGCCCTCTCGTGTCCACACTATATAGAACAAAAGCGACAAAGGGAGTCAAACCGAATGAAGATCGTTGCATTGGGAGAAATCATGTTACGGCTGTCCGCGCCGGGATTTAAGCGGTTCGTGCAGTCGGACAGTTTCGACGCCGTTTATGGCGGCGGCGAGGCGAACGTTTGCGTGTCGTTGGCGAATTACGGGCACGACGCATACTTTGTGACCAAACTGCCCGGGCATGCAATCGGACAGACTGCGGTCAACAGCTTGCGCGGGTTGGGCGTGCGGACGGAATATATCGCGCGCGGCGGCGACCGCGTGGGGATATACTTTTTGGAAAACGGCGCTTCTATGCGGAGTTCCAATGTCATTTACGACCGGGCGCACAGCGCGATCGCCGAGGCAAAACCGGCCGACTTCGATTTCGATCAAATTTTCGAGGGAGCCGATTGGTTCCACTTTACGGGGATCACACCGGCTCTCGGCAAATCCGCGCGCGCGGTTCTGGCCGCCGCGTTGGCCGCCGCCAAGGCCCGCAAGGTCAAGGTTTCGGTTGATCTGAATTACCGTAAAAAGCTGTGGACGCAGGAAGAAGCGCGGGCTTGTATGCGTCCGCTCATGAGATATGTGGACGTATGTATCGGAAACGAGGAGGACGCCGACAACTGCTTGGGCTTTAAGCCCGGCAAAACCGACGTGACGCGGGGCGAATTGGAAATCGAGGGCTATAAAAAGATCTTCCGGGAAATGCGCGAGGAGTTCGGCTTTCAATATATCGCGTCGTCCCTACGGGTTTCGCATTCGGCGTCGGACAACGGCTGGAGCGCGGTGATCGGCGACGGTAAGGAGTTTTACCAAACAAAGAAGTACGAAATACGGATCGTAGACCGCGTGGGTGCGGGAGACTCGTTCGCGGCCGGCCTGATTCACGGGTTGCTGACCAAGCCTGATTTCAAGCGGGCGGCCGAGTTCGCCACCGCGGCTTCGGCTTTAAAGCATACGATCGCCGGTGATTTTAACCTTGTGTCGGAAAAGGAAGTGGAGACGTTGTTATCGTCGGACGGATCGGGCCGGGTGCAAAGGTAGATTCTTTTTTTCCGATCTGGGCAGTGCGCGTCGGCCGTCGGGCAGATGTATTTGATATGTCTAAAATATCGCTACAAGGCGTGCGGCATACTTGTTTCACACACCTTAAGACGATAGAATTATCAAATATTGATAAATTCGTTGCAGCAGTTTGTGAGAAGTTTATTTTAATGCGACCGCTCGACCGAAGCGGAGAGATATCCGACCGATGCCCGCCCTGATCATGACGCTTGCCTTTTTCTTGAAAATCTGTTAAAATAGAACCATGAAAGAAATCTTTATCGAATGCGCCGCGTTGACCGAAGGCTATCACCGCGCGTTGGAAGCCTTGCGGGAGAGGGGGGAACGGGTCGGGTGCGCGGACTACAACACCGAGTGCCTCGAATGCGCGATGACGGTCGCCGTTTCCGAGCCGCTTTCCGAGCCGCGGATCAGCAAACTGATTATCGGCGGGCCGCGCGAGCTGCAGCAATACTCGATGGAAATTTTGGACGGGATTTTGGATTTCCGTATCGGACACGGTTGGCATTATACATACCACGCCCGTTACGCGAAGTATTATAAATTTGTCGTGGACGAATTGAAACGCAATCCCGAATCCCGCCGCGCCGTCGTCTCGGTTCGCGAAAATGCGGAGGACGCGCATACCGACAGCCCGGCCTGCCTGCAATCGCTGCAATTCATGATCCGCGGCGGCCGTTTGGATTTAACGGTGTTGTTCCGTTCAAACGACCTGCCTGAGGCTTTTTTCTTCAACGCGTTCGCCCTGATTCAATTGCAGGAAAGGACGGCGGCGGCTCTGTGTGTTCCCGTGGGGACGTACACGCACCGAAGCAATTCCATGCACGCTTACAAAAAGAACTTCGATATGCTCGACGGCTTCGTCAAAGCGATCAAAACCAAACCATTCAAAGAATTGGTTTATCGTTACGACGACGATTTTAAAGATATGATGCAATCCGAGATTCCGAATATTCTCGAACAAGTGGAAACTTTGAAGAAAAATATCGGAAAGCCGTAAAATCCCGCGCAAGTTCCCGAATGGGGGATTCCGTTTTCAAAGTCCCGAAATACTCTTACACTATGCGCAAAAGAATAGTTTTACGAATAGTATGATGCAAAAGGATTGACAAAAGCGGAAAGGTCTGCTATACTTTTTATATGCCACAAAATGCAAGCGATTATTACGCGCAACGCGACGAAATGAATTATAAACGCTTTCAAGGCGTGCTTGGCGGGCTGCCGGAATTTTGCGAGGAATTTTTTCTCGGAATCAAACAGCATACGTCCATGCTGACGCGTTTAAATTACGCCTACGATCTGAAAGCGTTCTTCACGTTCTTGACGGTCGCCGTGCGCGAATTTAAGGGCCGCGCCGTAACGGATTTTAAAATCGCGGATTTAAACGCGGTCACGGTAACGCATTTGGAAAAATATCTCGAATATTTGGAATTTTACGAAATAAACGGCAAGAAATTGTCCTGCGGCGAACGCGCCCGTTCCCGGAAATTGGCGTGCGTCAAGACGATGTGCAAATACTTTTTCAACAAGGAAAAGCTTGCCGCCGACCATTCGTCCAAATTGAAATTGCCCAAATTGCACGACAAGGAAATTATCCGCCTCGAAGTCGATGAAATTGCGCGCCTCTTAAACGAAGCCGAATCCGGCGCGGCGTTGTCCGACACGCAAAAGGTTTACCACCGCAAAACCAAAAAACGCGATTTGGCGATGCTGACGCTGTTTTTGGGCACGGGCATCCGTATCAGCGAATGCGTCGGCCTCAACGTCGACGATATCGATTTTCAAATCAACGGCTTCCGCGTCACCCGTAAAGGCGGCAGCAAGGTCATCCTGTATTTTTCCGACGAGGTCGCCGCTTGTTTAAAGGAATATTTGGACGGGCGCGCGCAAAGCGACGGTGAACGCAAAGCGAAAAACCCAAAATACACGCGCAATGACGCTTTATTCCTTTCGCTTCAGGAGAAACGCATGTCCGTCCGCGCCGTACAGGAATTGGTCAAAAAGTATGCCCGTATCATTTCGCCTTTAAAAAAGATCACGCCGCACAAGCTGCGCTCGACCTACGGCACCGCGCTCTATAAGGAAACGCACGATATTTACGTCGTCGCGGACGTTTTGGGACATAAGGACGTGAATACCACCAAGAAACACTATGCCGCGTTATCCGACGACGTTCGTCGCGCCGCGGCGAATAAAGTGAAATTAAGGGATTGACAATGCATTAAATATTTGTTTGACAAACCTTTATTTGTATGGTATACTGTTTACATCTTAAGCAATCTGAAAGGAGTATCAAAAATGGACGAGAATCTCAAGAAGAAATTCGCGCGGGCCGGCCGAGTTCAGGATAAACTGATCGAGCTTTACGAGTTTATCAAGCAGTATCATCAGGAAAACGGCTATCCGCCTTCCGTTCGCGAGATTTGCAAGACCTTAAATATCAGCTCGACGGCCACGGCTTTTTATTATTTGAACAAGCTGTCCGATTACGGCCTGATCCGCAAGGTGGACAACCAAAGCCGCGCGATTGAAGTCATCGACAAATATAAAAAGGACGTCGTCCGCATTCCCGTGATCGGACAGGTAGCGGCGGGCGTGCCGATTTTTGCCGAACAGAACGTCGAGGACGTTTATTCGATGCCGGTCGACCTCTTTCAAAGCGGCGAGTTGTTCATGCTGAACGTGCGCGGCGACAGCATGGTCAACGCCGGGATTATGGACGGCGATAAGATCGTCGTGCGCTGTCAGGAAACGTGCGATAATGGCGAGATCGCGGTCGTGCTGGTCGAAAACGAAGCGACCGTCAAACGGTTCTTTAAGGAAAACGACCGCATTCGTTTGCAACCCGAGAACGACAATATGAAGCCTATTATCGTGGACAACGCGCAGGTCGTGGGGATTGTGGTCGGCTTGATCAGAAGCTATTGAACGGCAGCATATAATGTTTCGCGATACTGTGTCACGGACGCTCGCATCTATGCCGAATACAACCAACCTATTTTTTACTTTTCCAAACTGCGTTTTAACGCGATTTTAACGTGCTCATATGTCAGCCCGCCCTGCAAATACGCGGTATACGGCGGCCTGATCGGCGCGTCGCAGGACAGTTCGAGCGACGCGCCTTGATTGAACGTACCCGCCGCCATAATGACCTTATCGGCGTAGCCCGGCATGTTCCACGGCTCGCAGGTGACAAAGCTGTCCACCGGCGACGCGTATTGAATTTGCCGGCAAAATCCGATCAGCTGCTCCGCCGTATCGAAGCTGACGGAACGAATAAGATCGGACGGCGCGCGGTCGATGGCCGGTTCGGTTTTAAAGCCTCTGTTTTTCATGACCGCGCCGACCAATAACGAGCCCTTGATTGCCTGCGCAACGGTGTGCGGCGCCATAAACAGGCCCTGAAAATACGGTTTATAGCCGCTTGCAAGGCTTCCGATTTCGCACCCGAGACCCGGCGCGGTCAGTCGGTATTCGGCGAGGCGTACCAAATCGGCCCGTCCCGCGATATAACCGCCCGAGGGTGCGAGCCCGCCGCCCGGATTTTTGATCAGCGATCCGGCGATCAAATCCGCACCGGCCTCGGTCGGTTCGCGCGTTTCGGTAAATTCGCCGTAGCAATTATCGACCATGACGGCCGTTTCCGGCGAAACGGCGTGCACGAGCCGGGCCGCCTCCTCTATCTCGCCCACGGACAGCGCGCGCCGCGCCGCGTACCCGCGCGACCGCTGCATATAGGCGAGCTTGTATTTTTTGGCTTTTAACGTCTTTTCAATCGCTTCTAAATTGAGTTTGCCCGGTTCGGATAATATGTCGATTTGCTCGAACACAATCCCGAAATCCCGCAGTGATCCGATGCCTTCCCCGCCGATGATTCCTTCCAACGTGTCATACGGCTTCCCCGTCAAGGATAAAAAGCGATCCCCCGAGCGCAAAACGCCGCTCAAAGCCAAATACAGCGCGTGCGTGCCGGAAGCGATATAGGGCGACGCGATCGCGGCATCGGCGTTCAGAACGTCGCGGAACACCGCCGAAAGCGCCGCCCGCCCCTCGTCGTCATAGCCGTATCCCGTCGTACCCGCGAAATGCCGCGGCGCGATCCGATTTTTTTGAAAGGCGTTCAGCGTCTTTTCCTGATTGAAAAGCGCGGTTCGCTCGACGGCCGCGAACAGCGGCGCGAGCGTCATTTCCGCGTTTTTAATTTCCGTTTCGATTTGCATTTACATTTCCTTTTTATTGCGCCGCGACGGGGTATAATACCGGTCATTTCATTCGGCCGAGGATAAGATACCGTTCGCCGTCGTTGCTTCCGCGTCCAGAAAGACCGCTCCCTTCATTTTCTTAAAATAGGTGATTTGCCGTTTCGCATAATTTCTCGTATTCTGTTTGATCAATTCGAGCATGTTCTCTTTTTTAAGCTGCCCGTTGAGATACCGCAGGACCTCGGCATAACCGATCGCCTTCATGGATAAATGCCCTTCGTTCAGTCCCTCGGCCTTCAATCGCGCGGTTTCCTCGATTAAACCGTCCCGAATCATGCGATCTACTCTGAAATTGATCCGTTCATAGAGTACTTCGCGCGGTAATGTCAGAACGCACAACCGATAGCCGCGTCGGGGCGGTTTCTCGGCGTCGGTTTGTTCGGATTTTTTTCGGCCGGTCAGCCGCAAGATTTCCAGCGCGCGGATCACGCGTTTAACGTCGTTCGGGTGCAGCCCGGCCGCCGATTCGGGATCCTCTTTCATCAGCGTTTCATAGAGAGCGGTATTCCCTTCCTTTGCGGCCCGTTCCCATAAAAGTTCCCTATATCCGTCGTCCCGCGTGCCGCCGCCGAATGCATGCTCGAATAGCAGCGCGTTGATATACAGGCCCGTGCCGCCGCACACAATCGGCGGTATGCCGTTCGCGGACAGCTTATCTATCACGGGATCGGCTTTTGCCCGATACAGCCCGACCGAAAAATCCTCCCGCGGTTCCGCTATATCGATCATGTGATGAACGACCTCTTCCCGTTCCTCCGCCGTCGGTTTTGCCGTCCCGATATCCATGCGGCGGTAAATCTGCATTGAATCCGCCGACACGATTTGCCCGCCGATTTGTTTGGCCAATTTCAGCGCCAACGCGGATTTTCCCGACGCCGTCGGCCCCGCTATGACGATTAAAGGGGCTTCCCGTTTCAAATGCGGCGCTTGAACCATTTTTCGATCTCACACTTACTCAATTTAACGACGATCGGCCGGCCGTGCGGACACCGCAATTCCGCGTCTTGTTCTCCGATCATTTGCAATAAACGCCGGATTTCGTCGTTGCCGAGCTTGTCGCCGCCCTTGACCGCCGACCGGCAGGCCTCTTTCATGATCCTGTCCCGCAGCACCTCGACGCTTTTCAGCTTAACGGAATGCAGATCGGCCAGTAAAGTATCGACAAAAATTCGCAAATCCATATCCGAAAGCGACGCGGGCACGGAATCGATTCTGTACGTATCGGCCGAAAAGCGCGCCGTATCGAAGCCCAGGGCCGCCAAAACCTCCGTATTTTCTTCGATGAACGCGCCCTCGGCCGCGCCGCAACGAAACGTATACGGCACAAGCAGTCTTTGAACGGCTACTGTTTTTTGCTCCGCCTCGGCAATCAGCCGATCGTACAGAATCCTTTCGTGCGCCGCATGCTGATCGATCAGAAAAAGCGTATCGCCGCTTTCAATGAAAATATAGGTATCGAAAACCGTTCCCGCGATCTTGCCCGGCATCGCGTCGCCGGTCGGAGGAAAAATTTCCCTTTCTTTTTCGGTTTTCGGGGCTTCCGTCCGCAACAACGGGGCTTCCGCGCGCAGTATTTTATTCAGCAATCCCGTATTCTCGCTCAAAATACCGGTTCGCGCATTGTCGGAATAGTATTCATAGATTTTGTTATTTGTCTCTGTTGTATTCTTGAAATCTCGCATTTTCAGAATACTATCGACATTAAAGACGCGCGCGGGTTCCGATTCCCTGATTCCGACAATGCCCCGGTCGGCGCACAGCGCGTCGGATACCGCTTTTGTGATCGCGCCGCGCACCGTGCCGAAATCCGAAAACCGCACCTCGAGCTTGTTCGGGTGTACGTTCACGTCCACCGCCGCGCGGTCGAGGTCGACGTTCAAAACGTAAAACGGAAATTGATGCTTCATCAATCGACCCTCGTAACAATCCGCGATCGCTTTCGCGGCGGCATAGTTTACGACGCTTCGGCCGTTGACAATCAGCGTGCCGTAGGTGCGGTTGGGCTTGGAAAAATCGGGCTTGCCGACAAAGCCGCTCACGCGGATTCCCTTATATTCGGACGCGACCGGCAAAACGGCGTTCGCCGCCTCCGCGCCGTAAACGGTAAACAACGCCGATTTCAATCCCTGCCCCGCCGAATGAAAGACCGTCCGACCGCCGGAACCGTATTTAATCGCGACCATCGGATTGGACAGGATCATTTTGGAGACCAAAGCCGTGACCTCCGCCTCCTCTCCGCGCGCGGTCTTTAAAAATTTTGCCCGCGCCGGCACGTTGCAAAATAAATCCTTGATTGTGATATTTGTTCCTGTCGGACAGGAAATTTCCTGAAAGTATTCTGAAATTCCGCAATTTATAGAGTACTTTTCGCCAATTTCATTGTTTTTAAAACGGGAAAATACCGTGACCTTGGATACCGCCGCGATGCTCGGCAACGCTTCGCCCCGAAACCCCAACGTATTCAGATCAAACAGGTCGTCCGCGCTGTGCAGCTTGCTCGTGGCATGGGGCAAAAAAGCGGTCTTTAAGTCCTCCGGTTCCATGCCGCAGCCGTTATCCGTCACCGTAATGCGTCCGATTCCGCCGTTTTCAATGTCGATGGAAATCATATCCGCGCCCGCGTCGATGCCGTTTTCCAAAAGCTCCTTGACGACGGACGCGGGCCGTTCGACCACCTCGCCGGCGGCGATTTTATTATAAACCTCTTTGTCGAGTATTTTAATGATGGGCATTTTTTATTCCTTACTTTTTACCTTTTACTTTGTTACCCGATTTAATCGCGCTTTTCCGCCCGTTGCATCAAAGCCTTCGCCCGCGCGATCACCTTGTCCGGCAAGCCCGCCAATTTCGCCACCTCTACGCCGAAGCTGCGATCCACCGCACCGCGCGCGATCTTGTGCAGAAACACGACGGAATCCTCGGTTTCCTGGACGGTCACGCAATAATTTTTGACGCCGTGCAATTCGTCCTCCAATTCGGTCAGCTCGTGGTAGTGCGTGGAAAACAGCGTTTTGCATTTCAAATCCGAGGACAAGTATTCTATGACGGCGCGCGCGATCGTCAGGCCGTCGTAGGTCGAGGTGCCGCGCCCGATCTCGTCGAGGATCACCAAACTTTTTTCGGTGCAATTTTTCAAAATCGCGGCAAGCTCCGTCATCTCCACCATGAAAGTGCTCTGTCCGAACGCCAAATCGTCGCTCGCCCCGATCCGCGTAAAAATGCGGTCGGTCAGCGGTACGACGGCGCGTTCGGCGGGCACGAAGCCGCCCGTGTGCGCAATCAGCGTGATCAGCGCGGCCTGCCGCATATAGGTGCTTTTGCCGCCCATATTGGGGCCGGTGATAATCAGCACGCGATCGTCCGTTCCGTTCATTTTCAGGTCGTTGGGCGTAAACGGCTCGGATTTTAAGGTGATTTCCACGACAGGATGCCGACCGCCGACGATTTCCAAAGCGTCCCCTTCGGTGATTTTCGGCCGCGTATAATGCCGATCGAACGCCGCCGTCGCGAAGGAAAGCAGGCAATCGAGCGTCTTGACGGCCCGGGAATCGCGTTGGATCTCCTTGATTTTCGCGCCGATCGCCGCGCAGATCTCGGCGTACAATTTCAGCTCGATTTCCAACGCCTTGTCGGAGGCGGACGTGATCCTTTCCTCCAATTTTTTCAGCTCCGGCGTGATAAACCGTTCCCCGTTGGCGACCGTTTGCTTGCGCATATAGCTGTAAGGTACGAGTTCGAGTTGGGATTTGCTGACCTCGATATAGTAGCCGAACACGCTGTTGAAGGCTATTTTCAGATTTTTGATTCCGGTTTCGCGCCGCTCCTCTTCCTCTAATTTCTTGATCAGAGCTTCGCCGCCCTCCAATAATTCGGTTTGTCCGTCGAGCGCGGTGTCAAAGCCCTTTCGGATAAAACCGCCGTCGCGCGCGAAATTCACTTTTTTTTCGGGGTCGATCGCCGCGTCCAGCAGGGCGGCCAGCTCCGCCAAGGGATCGATCTGCCCGTAAACGTCCCGCAATATCGCGCTTCGGCGGCCGCGCAGGGCCGTTTTTAAACGTGCCAAGGACCGCAGCGTGGCGGTCAGCTGGATCGCGTGCGGCGGATTAAAATTGTTGAAAGCCAAACGGGATACCAGGCGTTCCATGTCGCGGATATCCTTCAAAGCGGCGGTAAACTCCGACCGGAGCAGCAAATCGGACAACAGCTCCTCCACCCCGTCCTGCCGATACTCGATCCCCGCGATATCGCGCAAGGGCTGCTCGAGCCATTCTTTCAACTGCCGCCGGCCCATCGGCGTCACGGTTTTATCGAGCAGCCACAGCAAGGAGCCGCTCCGTTTCCGGTCCCGAATGGTTTCGGTCAATTCCAAATTGCGGCGCGTGTTGTAATCGAGCGCGAGGGACGGTTTTTCGTCCGCGCCCGCAAGCTCGTTGATTTGCGGCAGCGTCCTTTTTTGCGTTTCGGATATGTATTGCAGCAGAACGCCCGCGGCGATCGTCGCGCACCTTTTATCCGCCGATTCCCGAAAGGCCGAAAGCTGTCCTTTGACCGACTCGGCGGCATCCTCTATATTGAATTTGCCCTGTAAATAGGCGTAGAACGGCGGAACCTGTTCCAAAACGACGCTGTTCAGTTTTTTGGAGTGCGGAATAAAGGACACGTTACAGATGATTTCGGCGGGCCGCAGTCGGACAAGGCAATCGTCCAAGCGATTCAGAGCGTCGGGCGCGGGAAATTCCCGCATGTCGAATTCTCCGGTCGTGATATCGGCCCACGCGACGCCGACCGCGCCGTCCGCGCCGTAAGCGCACAGGATATAGTTATTTTCGTTGTCGCGCAGCATCTCGCAATCGGCGGTGCCGCGCGTGACGGTGCGCACGACCTTGCGTTCTACGAGCTTCGCTTTGGCGACGATCTCCCCCTGCTCGCAGATCGCCACGCGGTAGCCCTTCTCGATCAGCTTCAGGATATAGGAATCGACCGCGTGAAAGGGCACGCCGCACATGGGCGCCCGCCGTCCGTCGCCCGCGTCGCGGTGCGTCAGCGTCAAGTCAAGCTCCCGGCTCGCCGTCACGGCGTCGTCGTAGAACATCTCGTAAAAGTCGCCCAGCCGGTAGAACAAGAGCGCGCCCTCGTTCTGCCGTTTAATCTCGAAGTATTGGTTCATCATCGGCGATTGCGCCATTCGTATATCTCCCGTCTTTTTTATTTGTATCTATATCGCGCCATGCGGGCTTTGAATCGGGCATTTGCAGGATTGTGAAAGCAAGCCGCGAAAGCTTCAACCTCGAATCAGCGAAAGCTCAATTTTTTAACAATTCCCTCTGCAATTCGATCAGTTCTTTCAGTCTCCGTTTTTTCACCGCCTCGGGAACCTTGTCCGGCATTTCCGCCGCCGGCGTGCCGGGCCGCTCGGAATACATGAACATGAACAGCGTCGAAAAGCGCGCCCGCCGCACCAATGCCAATGTCGCTTGAAAATCCGCCTCGGTTTCGCCGGGAAAGCCGACGATGATATCGCTCGATACGGCGCAAGCGGGAATGCGGGCGCGGATTTTGTCCAATCGATCCAAATACCGCGCGGCCGTATAGTTGCGGTTCATCGCGGACAGTATCGCGTCGCCGCCGCTCTGCACGGGCAAATGAATCTCTTTTTTGAGTTTCGCGCACATTGCCACGGCTTCGATCGTATCGTCCGAAAGGTCTTTCGGATGCGAGGTCATAAAGGTGAACGTAAAATCTCCGCGCAAACCGTCGATCCTCCGCAAAAGTCCGGGGAAATCCGTGGCCGTTCCGTTCTCTTCCCCCAGATAGGAATTGACGTTCTGGCCCAACAGAGTGAATTCCTTCGCGCCCCGTTCGATCAATTCCCCGATCTCTTGTAAGATATATCGAGGTTCGCGGCTGCGTTCCCGTCCCCGCACGTAGGGCACGATGCAATAGGAGCAAAAATTGTCGCAGCCGTACATGATATTGACGTAGGCGCGGCTCTTTTTGTCGCGCCGGTAAACGCCGCCCTCGACGATCGGTCCGTTCGATTCCTCGCGCTCCAAAACACGTTCGCCCGCCTCCGTCCGCCGCCGCAAAAATTCGCGGAACTTGTCAAAGTTGTGCGTGCCGAATACGATATCCACATAGGGATAGCGGGTTTTCAGAGTTTCAAAGGCCTGCTCGTTTTGCGCCATACAGCCGCACACCGCGAGGATCAGCGAGGGTTTTTGCCGTTTCAGAGGCAGTAACGCGCCAAGATTGCCGTACACTCTGGACTCGGCGCCCGCGCGCACGCAACACGTATTCAGGACGATGACGTCGGCGTCCGCTTTGTCCTCGGCCGGCTCATATCCCTCCTCGGTCAAAAAGCCCGCCAGCTTTTCTGACTCGTGCTCGTTCATTTGGCAACCGTAGGTGATGATTTTATACTGTTTCGCCATAAAAATTCATACCAAAGAACAAAAACGTGTTCGCTACGCGCCTACGGTATGAAAAAGTCAATAGAAGTTTATCATATTTTGACGTTTAAAGCAAGTATTTGCCGCTCCGTTCCCGCGGCGACGGCATTTACTTTGTTACGAGAGGAAAATAGCAATAAACCGAAGGTGGTGGTCAGTGGTCAGTTTAAAATGACATTGTTTGTGCCATCTTAATAAAATGATGCTGTCTCCGTGCTCTTCGTTGCGGCCAAAGAATAAATAAGCGGCGCGGACAAATACTAATTCCGTATGAAAACCATCGCGACGGCTTCAAGCCCTATTGCTCAAAGGCGCGTCCGCCGAAAACGGATTTTACGGGGACTCGGTCTCGGTCTCGGAACGCTGGCGATTTTCATGTTCACCGCCGGATCCGTCCTGCTGTTCGGGGTTTTTAAAATACAAAATTATCAAAATTTATCTCCGGTCAAGCTGACGCCGAGCGTCGCGGCGGCGGTTTTCGACGCGGCGGATCGGCCGTTAGAGGGGCAAAAAGACAATTATACCGCTTTGGCCGACCTTTCTCCCCATGTTCCCGCGGCGTTCGTTTCCGCCGAGGATAAGAAATTTTATCGGCACGGAGGCGTGGATTATAAGAGGATCGCGGGCGCGGCGGTCCGCAACCTCAAGTCGGGCGGTTTTCGGGAGGGCGGCTCTACGATCAGCCAGCAGCTTGTCAAAAACACGCATTTGACCAACGAAAAGACGTTCGGGCGCAAATTGGAGGAGGTCAAATTGACGCGTCAACTCGAAAAGACCTATGAAAAAAGCCAAATTTTAGAATACTATTTGAATGCCGTCTACTTCGGATCGGGATTTTACGGGATCACGGCGGCGGCGCGGGGCTATTTTGAAAAGGAACCGAAAGACCTGACGTTATCCGAAGCCGCGCTCCTTGCGGGCCTTTTGCCCTCGCCGGAACGGTTTTCGCCGCACAACGATTTAACCGCGGCGGCGGCGCGCCGAAACCTTGTTTTGCGGCAAATGCTCAAGGACGGCGCGGTCACGGCCGAGGAATACGCGGCCGCGGCGGCCGAACCGCTCGGGGTCTTGCATCCGCGCGCGGAGGCCGCAAACGGCAACGATTACATAGACGCCGCGTTGGACGAAGCGGCCGAGATCACCGATTTGAACGCGACCGATTTGGCGCGCGCGGGCTATAAAATCTTTACCTATGCCGATCCCGCGTTGCAGAATACTATACGCGAAGCGTTTAACGGGCCGGCTTATCGCGGATTCCGCGCCGACGGCTCGCTCTGTGATCGGCTTGCGGTCGTCGTGAACGTCGCGAACGGCGGGATCGGCGCGTTTTACGGGGAAAGCAAGCTGAATTTGCGCAGGATCAGACGGCAGCCGGGCTCCGCGATCAAGCCCGTTCTGACCTACGCGCCCGCGCTCGAAGCGGGCGTGACGACGCCGGACGCTTTTATTTTGGACGAACCGGCGACCTTTGGCGGATACGCGCCGGAAAACTATAAAAAACGCTACGCGGGACGGATTACGGTCAAGCGGGCTCTGGCCGAATCCGCCAATATTCCCGCCGTCAAGCTGTTCGAGTACGCGGGAATCGACTATTGCATCGCCGCGGCCAAACGCTGCGGCTTACCTTTCGACGAACGGGATCATACCTTGGCCGCCGCGCTCGGAGGCCTGACCTACGGCGTCACGCCGATACAGCTTGCCAATTCCTATATCCCTTTCGCGCGGCGGGGAAAATTTATCAAGGCCTCCTTTATCCGTTGCATTTTGAACGCCAAGGGCGAAACGGTGTATCGCCACAATACGCTCGGCGGCGACGCCTTTTCAGAAAAGACGGCGCGCCGAATGTCGGATATGTTGGAATACACGGCGAAGCACGGCACCGCGAAAAAGCTTGCGCGCTATACCGGGCGCGTCGCCGCCAAGACCGGCACGGTCGCCGACACGAACGACGCGGAACTGAACGGCGACGCATGGTGCGTGTCTTATACGGATAAACATATTTTGGGCGTATGGTACGGCGCGGGCGGCGGCTCCGCTTTAAAAAACAATGTGACGGGCGGCACGTATCCGGCCGCGATGAGCTTGGAAATATGGTCGGCGATTTCTCCGCGATAATACCGGTTATTACGATAATTTGACGATCTCTTTTTTCAATCGTCCGATGATCTTTTTTTCCAATCTTGAAATATAGCTTTGGGAAATCCCCAAAATATCCGCGACTTCCTTTTGCGTCTTTTCGTCCGCGCCCTTTAGGCCAAAGCGCAATTCCATGATCTCCCGTTCGCGCTCGTTCAGCTTTTTCAGGGCCTCCCACAGCAATTCCTTTTCGACGGACGTTTCGATATTCTTGTACACAAGATCGGTCTCCGTCCCCAAAATATCGGAGAGCAGCAGCTCGTTTCCCTCCCAATCGATATTGAGCGGCTCGTCGAAGGACATTTCGGTTTTTATGCGGATAATGCGGCGCAGGTACATTAAGATTTCGTTTTCGATACAGCGAGAGGCGTAGGTCGCGAGCTTGATTTTCTTTTCGACATCGAAGGAATTGACCGCCTTGATCAGGCCGATCGTGCCCACGCTGATCAAATCCTCGGTGTCCACGCCGGTATTTTCAAACTTGCGCGCTATGTAAATGACGAGGCGCAGATTGCGCTCGATCAGGCAGGCTTTCACGGTCTCGTCGCCGTCAGACAGCTTGGTCAGCGCAACCTCCTCCTCCTCGGCGTTCAACGGCATAGGCAAAGCCTCCGCGCCCGACAGATAATACAGCGCGTTGTCCGAAAACAATTCGGATTTGAAAAGTTTACCGAGAATGAATTTAAGCAAGCGAAGCAGTTTCATAGCGGCCGTTTCCTTTTTTACGCTCCGCTTCGCTCCTGCTCGAAATCCTGCGGATTCCTCGCTTAATCGCTCGCTTCGCGCTCCTTCCGACCATGCGGTGTTGCACAACTCATGACGGCAATACATTGCCTATCGGAAATTTTGGTGTCCTTTTGGCCTGAAATTGTGTAAAATGCTCGATCGTAGCGTTGCTACGGCCTGCGCTTTTACACAATTTCATTCTCAAAAATCCACTCGAAATTTCTCGATCATAAGTTATGCAACACCGCCCGCGAATTTTTACTACATAAAAATTCGGCCGGACTTGTATGGATTTTCTAATTTTAATCGTTATTGTTTATTCCGTTATCGACGATTTTGACCGTGAATACGGCGGGCGTTTTAACGGCAAGGATACGAGCGAGACGAGAAATTCGACGTGTGACACAGTATCGCGGCGTCGTTTTGCCGTTAAAACAAGGCGGGATGCAGCAGGCCCGCGTACTCCCCCGTTTTCGACAGCGTTCCCTCGTACAAGCCGACCGTCACATCGACTATTGTATTCGCGCCCTTGTCCGAATATATCAGGATTTTATCCGGTTTGAAAATAAAGATTTTTCCCCGTCCGGCGGCGGTGGACAGGTCGATAGAGCGGCCTTTCGGCAGCCGGAAACCGAAAGCCGAGAACGGAGAATCGCGGTTCGTTTTGCGATCGGAACCGAATAATTGACAAAACGCGGCGCGCTCGATTAAAACGACGGGCAAACCGGAAACGGGATCGTACAACTGATTGCCCGTGTCGAGAAACGCGTTTAAATCCGCCCGCTTGCCGTCGATAAAAACGCTGATTTTCCTCATGAATCCCGCCGTGTCCCGCGTTTTATGCAGGCGTTTGACGAAGCTGATCAAAAAGTAGCCGACGAACGCGGCGGCGCAGGCGGCGGCGATCGCGGCGTCTTTACCGTCGGGACGGAGGTTCCCGAATATATCGAAGGGCAGATTCAAAAAGGCGTAGGCCGCGCCGCCGAACAAAAAGGTGACAAAAATAAAGGCGACATAGGCCGCGAAATATTTCCGGACGCTTTTAAAGGCGTACAGCAAAAAGACCGCCGCCCCCGCCGCGCCGCATTTAATCAGGAGCATGGGGACGGCGGGAACGCGCAAAAACGGGTACAGCGCGGCCGCCGCCGTGCCCGCCGCCGCCGCAAGCAGGACGCGCCAAGGCTTTGCGGCCAACCTCAAAATCCGCAGCGTGAACACCGAGATCAAAAGATCGAGCGACAGATTATAGGCGAGAAAATATTCGATATATACGGTCATCGCGTATTTAGGATAACAAGATATTTTTAAAAAGAGTTTATGTTTCTGTCGATTCGCCGATTTCCAAACCAATCGAAAGTCCGAACTTAAACCCTTCGACGTAATGCGCCGCGTTTTCCTCGGCACACATCGCGTCCGTCGCGTCGCCGACTTTTTCATACAAAACCAAAAGTTTGGGCGAATCATTCAGTTTTTTCCGAATTTCCCCGTCGTATTTTGTAACTTCCTCGTGTAATTTCCAATATTCGTCGGTACCCTTGCTTAAATCCTCTCGCCCCCACTCGCCGTTAAACATTTGCCGTATAGCCGATTGTTTTTTCATGTTTTTTCTCCAACATACTAAAATTTAGTATATATAGTATACTACTAATTTTTAGTAGTTGCAACTAATTTTTAGTAGTTGCGTGTATAATGTTTACATGGATATTCAGAACACGTTAGTAAATTTAAGAAAAGAAAAAGGAATGACACAACAGCAAGTCGCCGATTTGCTCGTCATGTCCGTTACGGGATACGCAAGTTGGGAACAAGGATTGGCTGAACCGAATTTGAGTGCGATTCGCAAACTGTGCAAAATCTACAATATTTCGGCGGATTATCTATTGGGATTGTCGGATTGATTCGATTAGGGATTTAAACAAGCCGCCCCACCCGTCTTTTCGCCGCCGCGATTCGTCTACCGTAGGGTCCCTCTAAATGAAAAGACGGCGCGAAAGTATAAATAAAACCTTATGTAAGTCCGACCGATTTTTTACGCAGTCAAAAAATCGCGGCATGAGAGGAGCGTGGGGAATTTTTTAACAGATTGCACAAAGTAAAAAGAAAGTAAGTTACAGATATCCCCCGTCCACGACAATCGTTTGCCCCGTGACATACGCCGCGCCCGCCAAATACAGCGCGGCGGCGGCGGGATCGGATGGCTTGCCCGCCCTGCCGAGCGCGGTTTGGGCCGCAAAACCGGCGAGTTCCTCCCGCGTAAAGCGGGCGTTCATGCCGTCCGTTTCCGGCGCGTCAATGAGGCCCGGCGCGATGCAGTTGACGCGCACGCCGGACGGCCCGACCTCGCGGGCGAGGGCCTTTGTAAAGCCGACCACCGCCGCCTTGGACGCGCTGTAAACCGCTTCGCACGACGCGCCCGAAACGCCCCAAATCGAGGATATGTTGATAATGCAGCCCTCTTTCCGCTCGATCATGCGCGGCAAAAACGCGTGCGTAACGTTGAATACGCCGTGCAGATTGACATCCAAAACGCGCCGCCGCTCCTCCGCCGCCGTATCGGTGAACAAACCCCAAGCGGACACGCCCGCGTTGTTGATCAGCACGTCCGCGCCGCCGAAGGTTTTATGAATCCGCGCCGCCATGCCGGACACGGCGGCGCAATCCGAAACGTCGCATTGAAACGCATGCGCGTTCCCGCCCGCCGCCGTCAATTCGGCCTGCAATTTTAAAGCGGCGGTTTCGCTCTTATAATAGTTGACGATCACGGTATAGCCCGCGCGGGCAAAGACCCGCGCGATTTCCGTGCCGATTCCGCGACCCGCGCCGGTTATAACCACGGTCTTTTGAGCATTATCCATAAGCTCCTTTTTAGAGGGAAGATGGAAGATGGAAGAGGGAATGATAAGCCTATTTAAAACGGAAGAGAGAAGCGGGAATGATACACCGCATTGCACAAGCGCAAATCATTTTGAACTTATCCGACCATCTTCCATTTTACTATTCCCTCTTCCTTTTGATAAACGCCGCGACGCTTCCGCCGATCTCCGCGTCGCGCAACGCGTACTCCACATTGGCCTCGATATACCCCGCCTTGCTGCCCAAATCGTAGCGGCGACCCGTAAATTCGAACGCCGCGGCCTTGTCCTGTTCGGCCTGTATGTTGATCGCGTCGGTCAATTGGATTTCGCCGTTCTGCGCGGGCTTTAAGTCCCGCAACACCTCTAAAATATCGTTGCGGAACGCGTAACGCCCGAGCGACGCAAGCTCGCTGCAAATCTCGTGCTCCTTGGGCTTCTCGATGATTTTATCTATCATGTGGGCGCGGCCTTCGGACGTGACGATCCGCACGACGCCGTACTTGCCGATTTGATCGCGCGGCACGGCCTGCACGCCGACGACCGTACGGCGGTAGTTTTCAAAGCATTCCGTCAGCTGCCGCGTCGCGGGCGTTTCCCCGTCGGCGTTATATACTACGTCGTCGCCGTTCAGCAGCGCGAAATCGTCTTTGCCGATAAAGTTCCGGCAGCACAGGACGGCGTGGCCGCTCCCGAGCGGTTCTTTTTGAAGCAGGAATTCGATATCGATTTTGGAGATTGCGCGCACCGCCCGCAAAAAATCCGTTTTGCCCGCCTTTTCCAACGCGGTTTCCAACTTCAAGTTCGGCGCAAAGTAACGGCGGATCGCGTCCTTATCGTCGTTGATCAGAACGCCCAATTTTTGAATGCCGGAACGCTCCGCCTCCGCGACGATATACTGCAACGCGGGCTATACCGTGATCGTCAACTATTATAAGAGCGAAACCGCCGCTTTAAAATTGCAGGCCGAATTGACG
>BNZQ01000033.1 GCA_026001225.1 Clostridia bacterium | reverse complement strand
TGGCTGGACGATAAGGAAAAGATCATGCTCGACTGCGCGGACAGGCAGAATTTGGCGGCGTCACTCATGGGCGTATTCGATAGCCAGATCAGCGGGGGCAAGCGCTACGATACGGCGGTATTCGGCCGACGCGCGGCCAACGCGACGTTCGCCGCCGACCACGGCGTGGACGTATACACGCAAGTGACCTACGCGATGGATTTGACGCCGCTGATTGCGGATGGCAAGCTCGATCCCGCCGCCTACGCCGTTTCCAAGATAGATGCGTTCAAAGCGGATGTGTTGAGTCGTATCGGCAAAAGCTGATTAGATAAAAGGTTTTGGAAAAGGTTCGGAAAAGCCTTTCTTCAAAAAGGTTTTTCCGAAAGACTTTCTGAAAAGAAACAAAAAAGACACCCCAAAAAAGGAGCAAAATATGAATTACAAGGACACGGTTATGTACAAGGAGATCGGCGAACAGCCGGAAGCGTTGAGGAACGCGGCAAGGGTCAACGCCGGAACGCTCAAAAAGCTTGCGGCGGCGATCGGTAAGTTCGACCCGACGGGGGTATACCTTGCGGCGCGGGGTACGAGCGACCACGCGGGCGTCTACTTTAAATACCTGGCCGAAACCGTTTGGGGTATACCCGTCGCGTTCGCCGCGCCGAGCGTGGTCAGCCTGTACGGCGGTAAGCTCGATTTGAAATATCAGCTCGTGATCGGCGTCAGCCAAAGCGGTAAGGCGGCGGACGTGTTAGAAATCATCAAACGCGGCAAGCAAAACGGCGCGCTCACGGTGTCCGTGACCAACGACGAAGGTTCGCCCCTCGCAAAGGCGGCGGATTATCACCTGTTTTGCGCGGCGGGGGAGGAAAAGAGCGTCGCGGCGACCAAAACCTTTACGACGGAAGCGTTGTTGCTCGCGTTGCTTGTCGCGGCGGTGACGGGCGACAAAACCTTGGAAAAGGAATTAAAAGCCGCGCCCGATTTAGCGGCGGAGGCATTGAAAGCCGAGCCCGACGTTGAACGCGCGGCCCTGCGGTTCGTAAATGACAAGGATTGCTATGTTTTAGGGCGCGGAATCGTCTACGGTGCGGTACTCGAAGCCTCGCTTAAATTGCAGGAAACCTGTTATTTGCGCGCCAAATCCTATGCGTCGAGCGATTTTGTACACGGCCCGTTCGCGGTCATGGACAAGGGCACGAAAGCGATCCTGCTCGCGCCGTCCGACGAGAGCCTCGCGGGCTCCTTGGAAATGTCGGAGAAGCTGAAATCGGTGGAAGCCGATATTACGGCCATTACCGATTCGCAAAAAATCACCGGCGATTGCACCCTGCGTTTGCCGGACTCCGGTCGTTATGCGTTCCTTTTTGCAGCCGCGCCCGTGTTGCAGCTGTCGGCTTGCGTTCTTTCGTGCGCGAAAGGAATCGGGCCCGACGCGCCGCGAGGATTAAAAAAGGTTACGATCACGAAGTGATCTCGGGCACGCGTTCAAAAGACGCAAGCGGTAATCGGCCTTGCTCTCTCTCCCCGTTTCCGTATACGCTTTTTCTCAAAATATGGTATAATGAACGAAAGCGATGTTAGGGTAGAAACAATATGTACGCGGTCTATTTAAAAAAAGGCGAGGAGCAAAGAATCCTCGAAGGGCATCCGTGGGTGTACGCCAACGAAGCCGCGAAAATCGAAGGCAAGGACGTTCAGGGCGGCGTCGCGCGCGTTTTCGGCGCGGACGGGCGGTTTATCGGGCAGGGCTTTATCAATCACCATTCCAAAATTTTGGTGCGTATCCTGTCCCGCGACGAAACGCCGGTCGACCGCGATTTCTTTTATAGGCGGATTCGGGCGGCCGACGAGTACCGCCGCGCTTTGGGCTACGCCGACAATTACCGCGCGGTTTTCGGTGAAAGCGATCGGCTGCCCGGCCTGATTGTCGATAAATACGGGGACGTTTTGAGCGTCCAATTCCTTTCGCTCGGCATGGAGATCCGCAAGGACATGATCGCGGAAATACTCGTGGAAATTTATCGCCCCGTCTGCATTTACGAGCGCAGCGACGTAGCCGTCCGCGCAAAAGAGGGCCTGCCCGAAAAAAAGGGCGCGCTGTACGGGGAACTGCCCGCCGAGGTTCTCATTTCCGAAAACGGCCTCCGGCTCAAAATCGACGTGGAGAACGGGCAGAAAACAGGGTACTTTCTCGATCAGAAGCACAACCGCGACAATTTGAAACACTATGCGGCGGGGCGTAAGGTTTTGGATTTGTTTTGCAATCAAGGCGGTTTCTCGCTGTGCGCGGCCAAGTACGGCGCGCAGGCCGTTACGGCCGTCGACATCAGCGAAACCGCCCTTGCCGCCGTCCGCGGGAACGCCGCCCGCAACGGTTTTCAGGATCGGATTCATACCGTGAGGGCCGACGTTTTCGAGCTCTTGCGCGAGTGTAAAAAAGCGGGTGAAAAATATGACCTCATCGTTCTCGATCCGCCCGCGTTTACCAAAAGCAAGGACACCGTGAAAGAGGGCTGCAACGGTTACCGCGATGTGAATATCCTTGCTTTTAAGCTGCTGAATCCGCGGGGGATTTTGGTGACGTGCAGTTGTTCCCAGCATTTGCCCGTCCACATGTTTCTCGATATGTTGCGGGAAAGCGCGGCCCGCGCGGGCGTTTCGGCCCGTTTGATCGAATTCCGCACCCAAAGCCGCGACCATGCCCCCTTGCTGAACGCCGACGAGGCTTTATATTTGAAGGTCGCCGTGCTTTCCGTTTGACGATGAATGAAATTGTTCACGGCGTTCGATCTTTAATCATCTGCCGTAGATCGTCGCGCAGGCGGTAACGGCGATTCCCTCTTTTCGGCCCACGAAGCCCAAGCCCTCGCCGGATTTCGCGCCGATGCCGATGTCCGAAGTTTGAATCTCCAAAACGGCCGCCAATCGGGCGCGCATGTCGTCGATATAGGGGGAAAGGCGGGGACTTTCGGCGGAGATCACAGCCGAGATATGGCCGATTTTATAATTTGCCCGTTCGAGCGTTTCTCGAACCTCCGCCAAAAGCCGCAAGCTGTCCGCGTCCTTGTATTTCGGATCGCCGTCGGGGAAATAAAAACCGATGTCGCGCAGGCCCACCGCCGACAACAGGGCGTCCATGATCGCGTGCGTCAACACGTCCGCGTCGCTGTGGCCGAGTAAGCCCTTATCGTGCGGAACGTGTACGCCGCCGAGGATCAAGGGGTGGCCGGAAACGAGGCGGTGCGTGTCGGAACCGATCCCGACGCGGGAGAAATTCGGTTGGGATTCTTCACTCACGGAAGAAGGACACTCCTTTAATTGTGCATTGTGTATTGTGCATTGTGCCTTGCCTTTTACTTGTCCCTTGTTTAAAACCTCCCTCTCGAACCGTTGCAAATCCTCCGGCAGGGTGATTTTATAGTTGTCCGGCGAGCCCGGTACAAACTCCGCCGTATAGCCCGTCGCCGCGTAGACGCCGCCGTCGTCGGTGTAGTTCAACGCACAATTCTCGGTTTTATTCACGTTGTCTTTATTCGGCGGGGATTCTTCACTCACGGAAGAATGACACGCTTTACCCTTTACCTGGTCACTGACCACTGACCACTGACCGCTAATTGTGCATTGTGCATTGTGCATTGTACATTGTGCATTGATTTTACTGTATGCGGCGCAGATTTCCCCGAATCGGAACGCTTGGGGCGTTTGCACGGCGCAGACGTTTTCGCGCGGGATATCGCGGGTAAAGACACCGTTTTCGGCGGCCCGCAGGGTGTCCGCGACGGGATACGCCGCGACCGCGCCGCCGCTTTTTTCAGCCGCCGCCGCACACGCCGCGATCAAAGCGGGGCTTGTGTTGGGCCGCGCGCCGTCGCAAATCAAAACGATATCGGCGTCGGCCGCGCCTTTTCCCCGTAAAAACGATAAGCCGCGCCGCACGGATTCCGACCGCGTTTTCCCGCCGGAGCAGAGGCGGGCGCGGTATTTTTCCGCGATCCGCTCAAAGTCCTTGCGGTCGGCCTCGCTGCAAACCAAAAAGATTTCGTCGATCGCGCGATCCGCCCGCGCCGCCGCAAAGTTATCCAACGTGTATTCGACGACGGCTTTATCGTGAATCTTATACAACAATTTGTTGACGGACAGGCCCGTTCGCGAGCCGGCGCCCGCACACATCAATAAAACGTATCGTTTCATATTTTTCCGTTTTCCGTTTTCCGTTTTCCGTTCGTCAGCCGCAAATCCGGCCCGTCAAACTGCACGGCATACGTACTCCTTCGATCCAAAGCGCGGGAAAAGACGCGGCTGCCGTAACGGGCGAGGAAGTCGGCGGGGGACAGGTTGGTCGTCAGGATCGTGTGCTTGCCCGCCGTTAACCGTTCGTTCAAAACGAGGTACAAATATTCGACGGTAACATTGTTTAAAATCGGTTCGGTTCCGAGGTCGTCCAAAATCAACAGCGCGGGATCAAGCAGGGGCGCGAGCAGGTCTTCGCGTTCGCCGAGATCGGCGGTGTGGATTTTCAGGCACTGCGAGCCGAATGTAAAAGCCGTCAGAAACTGAACGGTTTCGCCGCGTTGCAGGATTTCGTTTGCCATGCAGGACGCTAAAAAGGTCTTGCCCGATCCGACGCCGCCGCTGAAAAACAGATTGCGGTATTTCGCGTCGGGAAATTTTTGGCAATAGGTTTTCATGAGAGTGTACAGTCTTTCGCGTTCTTCACGGATTGTGACGGGAAAAACGTTCATATCCGCGTCTTTAAAATCGTCCGGCGCGAAGGTCAGACCCGAAGCCGCCGTCAATTCGTCGTGCAGCCGTTGCCGCACGCACGCGCACAGAACGCCGCCCGTCCAACCGGTATCCTTGCATTTCGGACAGGCGTATTTGATTTCCGTGTCGATATTGTGCGTTTTCAAGTAGTCGGCGTATTGCTTTTCCAAGGAAGCGATTTTGGGAAGGAGATCGGAATGACGGCATCGCGCGTGTTCAATATATAAATCGTTCAATGTACGCTCTATTGCGGCGAAATCGGGATTTGCGCGTTCAAGCTGCAGGCGCGCGGCGATTGCCGCCCGTCGGGCGTTCAGATCGGCCGCGTAGCCGGCGATGATTTTGTTGATTAAATCCGTTTTATTCATGGGCGTTACAATTCACAATGAAAAGGTAGTGGTCAGTAGTCAGGTAAAGGATAAAGCGTGTCATTCTTCCGTGAGTGAAGAATCCCCATCGGCGCAGGGCAATGCACAATTCTCGACTCGCAACTCACATCTCGTCCTTGTCGGGGTCGTTAAAGACATGCGTCGCCGCGGCTTCGGCGTGCGCTTGGTCGATAAACGGCTTGTTTTTGGCCTTGCCCGCCGCGCCCGTGCCGCCCGCGGCGGACGGGGGATAGGCGCGCTCCAAATAGGCGGCGATCGCCTGTTCTTCCGTTAGGCCCTTTCCGTACAATTCGTCGACGGTCTTGTGCATTTTGGAAAGGCGGCGGAAATCACGCCGGAACAGAAAATCGGCAAGAGAGGTCAGCGCGCTTTCCGAAAAGCCTTTTTTTGTCCAATCCAAAACATAGGTGTCGATCACATAATCCAAATCCTCGTAATAGACGCCCAAAATTTTGGTGATCTTTTTGGCTAAATCGAACAAATTGTCCCGCTCCGATATGTATTTTTCCATGTCGGCGGCGGTTGTCAGGCGTTTGGAATAGAAATCGTCGAGTCGTTCGCTCAATCGTTCCAAGCTGCCCTTGCCCTTCAAGGTCTTTGCGCAGTATAAAATGTCCTCCTGTTTAAAATCCAATTTTTGCGTCCATTTTAAATACAGTCGATAGTCCTCGAAATCGGGCTTTTTCTTGCTCTTTAAGGCTTTTAAAACCTCGGCGAGGCTCGCGCCCGCCAAGGAATAATCGCCCAATCTGCGCTCGACGTCGGCGGCGGTGCGAATCCCCTCGGCTGCCCAATTCCGTGCCACGGTCAAAATATAGGCGTAATTCAACGCGCCGCCTTTCAGCGTCAGGCAATAGCGCGCCGTAAGCAACATCGCTTCCGGCTCGATATTCAGCGTTTCCATCGTGTTGTAGTATTCGTTGTATTCGTGCTGCGTGATCATGCGTCCCGCGGTCATGTCCTGCAACTGTAAATTGAAGTCGGCGTATTTTTCGGGCTTGACGCGCCGCAGGGCGGTCATGCCGCCGCGCACGGGCAGATAGCACACGGTGGGCGGATCCTGTTTTAAAATATGAACCAACCCCAATTCCTGCCAATAGCCGTAGATATTGATGAGATCGGCGGGCTCTACGGCGAGGGCGGCGGCGATCCGATCAAGGTCGTTTTCCGCGACGTCGGGGCGGACGCACAGGTGCAGGCCGTACAGATAGACCTTGACGCACATATCGGGCGCGTACGGCAAGTATTCGGCGATAAACACGTTGCTGACGGTCGTGTATGCGGACGCCTCGGCGTCGTTTGTAAAGCGCGCGAATCCCATGAGGATACTATAATAACATATTTTAGGAAAAAAGTAAAAGTTTCTTTTATGTTGCGGAGTGGACAAACTTGAAATCTTCACCCGCTCATTTGTCCATTTCCTTATATATGAAAAGAAGACCGGCAAAGAATAGCAAAGAATAAGCGCGACTCTTTTTCCGCCAAGAGGCCGAAAGAAGAAAACGGCGTCATTTCGTTTGAAAAATCACAGCCTTTCTGAAATTTTACAAACCGTACAAAAACCGTGCGAACAATTTACAAAAAATTCACGCTCCGTATACCGCCTTTTTGCGGGCCGTTTGATACAATAGAACCGTAGATTTTTAAAGACGCAGAAGGTACAGATGCTCTCAAAGTTTTGGAATAAAATTACGGGAAAAACGGACGGCAAAAGGAAATGGCTTCCGGCCCTCATAGCCGCCGCCGTTTTCGCGGCCGTCGCGGCCGGCGTGATCGCGGCGAACGCCTTGAACCCTATCCGGTATACGCTGAACGACGTCAGCAATATTTCCTATGAAAAGGGCGTCGTGACCGCCGTCGAGGAGGAGCATAAGGAACCCGCGCCCGATTTTCCGGGTCTGTCCGTAGGCGTGCAGATCGTCACGGTGCGCATGAAGAACGGCCCGCAAAAGGGCGAGGAGCTCACGATCGAAAACGATTTGTCCCTGATTCAGAACGTCGACGTTAAAAAGGGTACGGGCGTTATCGTCAGGGCCGAACGTCCCGGCGGCGTGACGCCGCATTACGCTCTGTACAGCTATGACCGGACGCCGGGCATTATCGTCGTGGCTTGCATTTTTATCGCCGTCATGCTGCTCGTGGGCGGCCGGAAAGGGCTGCGAAGCGTGCTCGGACTGGCCGTTTCCGTCTTTTTTGTGTTCGTATTGCTGCTGCCCGCCGTTTTTCGCGGGCAGCCGCCGGTTTTAATGGCGGTTCTCACCGCGCTTCTGACGGCTTCCTTTTCGCTGCTTCTGCTCAACGGGTTCAGCCGCAAGACCGCGGCGGCTCTTGGCGCGACCGCTTGCTCCGTGCTGATCGCGGGGGTGTTTTACGCCGTTATTTCCCGGATTTTGAAGCTTACGGGGTACGGCATAGACGAGGCGGAGGAGCTGATTATGGTGTCGCGCGCGACCGGCCTGCAGATCGGGCAGGTTTTGTTCGCCGGCGTCCTGATCGCTTCGCTGGGGGCGGTCATGGATATGACGGTATCGGTTTCCGCCGCTATGTTCGAGCTGACCGGGCGGCAGCCCGAACTGACGCCGCCCGCGCTGTTCCGTTCCGGCATGAGCGTCGGGCGGGATATGGTCGGCGCGACGTGCCAAACCTTGATCCTCGCGTTCATCGGCAGCGCGTTCGCCTCCGTTCTGACGATCATGGCCTACGGCGCGAGCTTTGACAGGATATTCAGCTCGAATTACGTCGCCCTCGAAATTCTGCAAGGCGCGTCCGCCGCTCTCGCCGTCGTCGCCGCCGCGCCGCTGACGGCGGCCTTATGCGCGTTTATACAACGGGCAAAACGTCCGGCTGAAAAGGAAAATAAGGATAGAACGCAAACGGCGAAGCAAACGGAAAAAATCTCCGAAACCTCGAAAAACACATAGAGCTTCGAGTTTCGTTTACATACAGAGTTCGGGTGCTGCAAAATAGACCCGAAAAGACGTGAGTACAATCCATGTAAAACAAGTTCAAAAAAACAAAAAAAAGGAGATCACAAACATGAAACAAAACACGCTCGCGCGGTATCGCGCAACGGGCAAAACAAGGCTGATCGGCTTCATTGCCGCCGCCGCCGTTTTGCTGCTCACGGCGACCGCCGTTATAACGGCGTCCGCCGGGCTGGCCCGGCGGACGGGCGCCGCCGTAGGCACGGACTCGCCGGACGTTAAACAGGTCGTCCTCAATATCGGTGAGGACGAGAGCCGGCGCAACCTGGTCTGGTACGGTAAATCGGCCTTGGCGGGAGAGGCGCAAGTCGCCTTGGCGTCCGGCTTCAACGGGCAGAATTTCCCCGTTACGTATCAAACCTTTGCCGCCTCGCGCACCGCTTCGGCGTCGAGCGCGCAAAGCGGGTTCGGCGTCTACCGCGCGACCGCAGACGGACTGGCCGCCGACACCGCGTATATCTACCGCGTGGGCAACGAGGACAAGGGCTGGTCGGCGATTTATACGTTCAGAACCGGCGATTACGGCAAGGGTTTCAGCTTCTTGGCGGCGGGCGATCCGCAGATCGGCGCGGACGGCGGCGGCTCGCAGACGAAAATCGATGCCGACACGGTGAAATGGCAGCAGACGCTGACGCACGCCAAAAATTGGTTCGGCGATAAGATCGACTTCATGATCACGCTGGGCGATCAGGTGGAAAGCAACAACAACGTCGCGCGGTCCGAGTCGGAATACACGGCGTTTTTAAGCCCCGATTATCTGCGCGAGGTCGCCTTGGCCGCCAATATCGGCAATCACGACGTGACGCAGAACACGTACAACGAGCATTATAATATGCCCAACGTGAGTACGACGCGGGGCGTGAGCTCGAACGTCGGCGGCGACAACTGGTACAGCTATAACGGCGTGCTGTTCATGAGCTTGAACAGCAACGTCCAGACCAACTCGCAGCACGTGACGTTTATCGAGGAGACTATTGAGGCGTATAAAGCCGCCCACGGCGGCGCGGGCCCGCTTTGGAAGGTCGTTACCTTTCACCACGGCTTGTATTCGAGCGCGTCGCACACCACCGATACCGATATCCGCACCCGCAGGGTCGAGCTTTCCCCCGAATTTTCGAGATTGGGCATCGACGCGGTGCTTGCGGGCCACGACCACGTATACACGCGCGCCTATATGATGAGCGGCGCGCTGATGGGCAGCGGCACCGGCCGGGGCATGACGCCCGTTACGACGGGCTATGGCGGCGGCGCGGCGCTGTCTTCCTATACGAAACAGAGCGCGGGGGAAACGTTCTATTTGGAATGCAACTCCGCGTCGGGCAGCAAGCACTACGCGCTCAAAAATACCGATTACGCGTTTGTTGCCAAGCAGAATCAGGAGAGCGTCCCGAATATCACAAAGGTGGACGTGACGGCGAACGCCATGACGTTCACGACCTACCGCACGGGCGCGAACAACAAGGCGTCCGAGGTCATCGATACGTTCACGCTGTATCGCGGAGATGCGGCGCCGGCGACCGCGCCCGAGTCCGTCGCGACGGGCGAAATCAATAAAGCGTTCAGCTATCAGCTGGAAGCGGCCGGCGCCGCCGTCGGCTGGAGCGTACAGACCGGCAGCCTGCCGACGGGTTTGAGCCTGAACGCGGAAACCGGCGTCATCAGCGGCACGCCGGCTGTGAGCGGTATTTTCAACGTTGTCCTGTATGCGGCGAACGAGAACGGCGTCGCGGTGAAGTCGCTTTCCATCATCCTGATCAGACAAGGCGCGGACGGTCAAGACGGTCAGGACGGCGATAAGGGCGATAAGGGCGACACCGGCGCGAAAGGCGATAAAGGCGAGACCGGCGATAAGGGCGACACCGGCGCGAAAGGCGATAAAGGCGAGACCGGCGATAAGGGCGACAAAGGCGACACCGGTGCGGACGGCGCGAAAGGCGACAAAGGCGACACCGGCGCCAAAGGCACGGACGGCACAAACGGCACGGACGGATCCGACGGCGAAAAGGGCGCTACCGGCGCGAAAGGCGATAAAGGCGATAAAGGCGACACGGGCGCCGCCGGCGCGGCGGGCTGCGGCAGTATCGGCGGCGCGGGTTCGGGCTTTGGCGGCGGCGTCGGCGGCACGGCCGCGATGATCGCGGCGCTGCCTCTTATCGGCCTCTTGTTCACGGTTGCGCGCCGCGTCCGTAAAAATAAAGAGACGAGTAACGGCGCGAACGCCTAAACGGTTACAGTTTCTCTCTCTTTTCTTCTTCATTTTCTCTCCGGCCGCGCGGCCCCGTCTTTTCGGCGGGGCCGCCGGCTGTTCCGCCCTGCGTTCCCTGCCGCGCTCTCTGCGATCTGCGTTTTTCCGCAATTTTATCCCAAAAAATTCTTCCAAATTTCTTGAACCTTACTTGTCAGTCCCCCCTGATAGCAACACTGACATTCGTAAATTATTATGCAAATCAAGACGCGATTTTTTTATTCCGGCGTTTGACAACCGGCGGCATATTATGGTATAATAAATAAAACAATATAATTTATTGTGAGGGGTGACGCACGGCGCACGAGGGTCAAGGGATCGGTGTGGTGACTCGTCCCGAGCATCCGCATTTGCCCGCCTCGCTCAATCACGGCGATCGGATGTATGCGATGATTTATGAAAACAAGGAGAGCGCGGTCAGTATGACCGTCCGTATCGCGGACGCGTATGCCGAGGAATTGGCGCATAAGCACCCCGAAGTGCGGCGCGCGCAGTTCCCAAAAGCCCGCAATTGGTTCATTGTGCCCGTAGACGGCGCGTCCCTCGACAAGGCTTCGGTGTTCCGCGTCTTGCATGCGGCCGCTAAATTCGTCGTCACGGACTTCCAAGAGCCCAACAAGACATCTAAAACGGAAGCGGAAGCCGAGCCGGATGCCGAAAAGAAATAGAGACAGCAAAAGGAGATTTTTACCTCCGTGTTTGGGAAATAAAACGCCGTGATGATCTTATGGAAGAAGTTTAAGGAAGTCGGACTCGCGATCGTGCCCATTTTGGCGTTGATGCTGCTGTTCTTCTTCACCGGTCTCGCACCGATGAAGAGCGCGGACGGGGACAATATCTTTTTGCGTTTCATGATCGGCCTCGTGATGGTCGTCGCCGGCGAGGTGCTTTTTTTGATCGGCGTCGAAAACAGTATCCTGACGATGGGCAACGCGGTCGGCGCGGCGATTCCCAAAATGAAGAAGCTTTGGATCGTGCTGGCGTTCGGCTTCCTGTTCGGCTTTTTGTGTACGATGGCCGAGCCCGATTTGCAGGTTCTCGGCCACAGCGTCGAGAAGATCGCGGGCATCAATCTGTGGCTGTTGATTTCCGTCATTTCTTTGGGCGTGGGCATTTGCATCGCGCTGTCTCTCATTAAAACGTTCACGGGCATGAAGCTGAAACATATCCTGCTGATATCCTACACGCTTGTTTTCGCGTTGGCGATTGCCGTCACGTTCGTCAATCCCGGCTTCATGGCGATTTCCTTCGATTCGGGCGGCGTAACGACCGGCCCGATCACCGTGCCTTTCATTTTGGCGTTGGGGATCGGCGTGGCGGCCGGCAAGAGCGGCTCCAAATCCGACGATAGCTTCGGCATGATCGCTCTGGCGTCGGTCGGTCCGATCATCGCTATGTACATCTTGGGGCTGTTTTCACCCGTGTCGGGAGCGGCGAACGAGGCTTTTGGTGCTGCCGATCTGCTTTCGACATTGCTTTCGACAATGCTGGACGTCGCTATCGGATTAGGGCCGATCACGGCGGTCTTTTTGGTGTTTCAGTTTATCGCTATTAGACTGCCGGGTAAAAAATTAGCAAAGATATTGGCGGCCGTGTTGATCAATTTCGCCGGTCTTGTGCTGTTTTTGGCGGGCGTCGAATACGGCTTTTCGCAGGCGGCTTTCGAGGCCGGCAGAACGATCGCGGGCGGCGATTGGTGGTGGATCCTGATTCCGGCCGGTATCGGTATCGGCGTGGCGACGGTCTATACCGAGCCGGCCGTCATCGTCCTCGGCGCGCAGGTGGACGAGGTGACGGGCGGGCAGGTCACCAAAAAGGCGTTGATCAATTCCCTCGCGGCGGCGATCGGCGCGGCGATCTTGTTTGCGGTGCTGCGCGCCCTGTTTAAATTGGATATTTGGTGGTTTATCGGCGCGGGCTATTTGATCGCTTTCGTTTTGGTTTTTTTCGCACCCGATATCTTTATCGCGATCGCGTTCGATTCGGGCGGCGTGGCGAGCGGCCCGATGACCGCGACTTTTTCTCTGCCGCTCATCATGGGCATCTGCGCCGCCAAAGGGTACGATCAGCTGACGCACGCGTTCGGCGTCGTCGCGTTCGTCGCGATGATGCCCCTGATCGTCGTGCAGGTTTTGGGCGTGATTTATAAATACAAGTCCGCCGCGGTTAAGAGGAAGCTGGCCGAGGCGGAGGCTGCGGCCGTCGCGCGCGAACGGGAATGGCTTAAAAAATATAAGGTGGCCGACGACAGCGACTTTTCGGGGATTTGAACGAGTGAAAGAGGAAAAATAATGAAGTGAAAACTGAAAATTGAAAACTGAAAATCATGGTCGAATAACCGTAAGAACGGCTTTGTTGGTGGGTAAGGAATTTGCGGCATAATAAAAGCCGCTTCTTCGACAGGTCAAGCATTTTCAGTTTTCATCTTTCAGTTTTCAGTTAAGAAAGTATGGACGATACGAAAATCACAAAACTGAAAACCTTGGTCTGCGTGGTCAATCCCGGCAAAGAGCGGGATTTGGTTGCTGTTTTGACCGATTACGGCGCGTTCGGCTTTTATGAGTTTCGTGCCGAGGGCATGGTCAGCTCGGAGATTTTGAGCTTGCTGGGCCTGGCCGATAATAAACGGATCATGTTTGTTTGCCTTGCGCGCGCCGAGGATATGGCGAATATCCGCGCCGTATTGGAACGGGAAATCTATGCGAAGCCCGGCGATGGCGTCGCTTTCGTCGTGAACGTGGACGGCTTTATCGGGGCGCGGACGCTGTACCGGTTGGCAAGGGAAGAATTTGCGCCCGCGGATAATCATTAAGGAAAGAAGACAGAGAGCGAAAGTATGGATAAAGAATATAAATTGATTATTTGCGTCGTGAACCGCGGCTTTTCCGAGGAGGTCATGGATGCCGCGCGCGCGGCGGGAGCGCGGGGCGGCACCGTCCTGCACGGGCGGGGTACGTCGTTGCATTCGCATACCGTTTTGGGCGTGCGGATCGAGCCCGAAAAGGAATTGCTGTTGATTGCCGTCGAGCGGGACGGCTGTCGCGCAGTCATGGAAGCGATCAACGAGCGGGCGGGCTTGGGCACGCCGGGCAGCGGCATCTGTCTCGCGTTGCCGATCGAGGATATTATCGGGCTGAAAGCGCCCGCGCCGGCGGGCGTAGCGTCGGCAGACACGAAAAAACCGACGGAAGGCGCGGGGGAATAGCATGGCGGAAAGGAAAAGAAAGCCCGAAAAATTAGGGAAGCCGGAGGAAACGGCGGATCGCGCCGCGCTCGAAAAGGCGGCCGACGAGGTAGCCGACCGTTTGGAAAAGATCGCCGAACGGGAGGAAGCCGCGACGCAAACCTCCAAACCGAAGAAGGCGGCGGCGGAGGTCACCGAGGTCGTGCTGGAAAAGCACGAGCATATCGCGCCCCTGAATATCGCGAAAACCGAGGCGCAGATCGAAGCCGAAAGCAAATTGGCCCACGATCCCGAAATGCAGGAATTGGTGGATAAGGTCATGGCCGACGAGGGTAAGGCGGCGGAACGCTTGTCGGTTGCGCGCAAAAAGAACAAGCAGGAAGAGGAATTCACGCAGAAGGTACGCCTTGCCGAACGGTACAATCCCGACGCGGACAAGGGCCTGACGCACGAGCAGGTCGGGGAACGGACGGCGGCGGGACTTTTCAACAAAAGCACGAGCGGCAACGCGAAAACCTACGGCGCGATTTTTTTTCAAAATTTAGTCACATTTTTCAACCTGCTTTGTCTTGTCGTCGCCGTCGCGCTGATCATTGTCGGCTCGTGGAGCGATTTATTTTTCTTGGTGATTATGGCCGTCAACACGGTTATCAGTATCGTGTTGGAAATTCAGGCAAAAAAGACGATAGACAAGCTGTCCCTGATCAGCGCGCCCGCGGCGGTCGTCATCCGGGGCGGCGAAAAGATCAATATCCCCTTGAACGAGGTCGTTTTAGACGACGTGATCTGTTTGGAAAATGGCAAGCAGATCGGCGCGGACTGCGTGGTGATGACGGGCGAGATCGAGGTCAACGAATCCCTTTTGACCGGCGAATCCGCGCCCGTGCCCAAACGGGAGGGGGGATTGCTGTACGGCGGAAGCTTCGTTACAAGCGGCAGCTGCTGCGCCCGCGTAGACAAGATCGGCAGCATGAATTATATCGAAAGCCTGTCGGCCTTCGCAAAACGCTACCGCAAGCCCAACAGTGAAATTTTAAACTCCCTGAAATTATTCATCATGGTGATCGGTATCGCGATCATTCCGCTCGGCATCGCGCTGTTTTTCACGAATTGGCGCGCGTTGGGCACGGGCAATCTGCTCGCGGACTTGGCGGATCAGAATCTTAAAATCGTGCCCCGTACCGCGGGCGCGATCATCGGCATGATCCCTTCGGGCATGTTTCTTTTAACGAGTATCGCGCTGTCCATGAGCGTGTTGAAATTAAAAAAGCGCAATGTCTTGGTGCAGGATTTATACTGCATTGAGATGTTGGCGCGCGTCAACGTGCTGTGTTTGGATAAGACGGGCACGATCACTGACGGCACGATGACGGTCAACGAGGTCATCGAATTCAAAAACAACAACGACAGTGACTATACGTTGGGCAATATCGTCGGCTCGTTGCTGACGGCGACGGGCGATAACAACCAAACCGCCGTCGCTTTGATCAACAAATTCGGCTATTCAAAGGTCTTAAAGCCCGTAGAGGTTTTGTCGTTTTCCTCGCAGAGAAAATTCTCGGCGGCGACGTTCGAGGGCTTCGGCACGGTGATTTTGGGCGCGCCGGAATACATTATCCGCGACATGGGCGTCCGATTGGAAACGCTGGTCAACGAAAAGGCCAAGGAAGGCCTGCGCGTGGTCATGGTCGCTTTGGCGCAGGGCGAAATCAAAAATGAAAAAGTCCCGATGCAGCGGAAGCCGCTCGCGCTGATCGCGATCGAGGATCATATTCGTGAGGACGCGATCCCCACGCTGAACTGGTTCCGCGAGAACGGCGTGGCGATCAAGATTATTTCGGGCGACAATCCGGTCACGGTGTCCGAGGTGGCGCGCCGCGTCGGCGTCGAAGGGGCGGAAAAATACGTCAGTTTGTCGGGCTTGACCGATCCGGAGGTCGTGGAGCTGGCCAATCAATACACGGTGTTCGGCCGCGTCACTCCGGAGCAAAAACGTTTACTGATCAAATCGATCAAGGCGCAGGGCAGCAACGTGGCGATGACGGGCGACGGCGTCAACGACATTTTGGCGATGAAGGAGGCGGATTGCGCGGTAGCGGTGGCTTCGGGCAGCGAGGCGGCGCGGCACGTCGCGCACATGGTCTTGATGGACTCCAATTTCGCCAATATGCCGGCGGTGGTGTTTGAGGGGCGGCGCGTGATCAACAATATCCAAAAATCTTCCTCGTTGTTCCTGATGAAAACGATATTCTCGATCCTGTTGACCCTGATCGTGCTGTTCCTGCCCGGCATGTTCTATCCGTTGAGTCCGAAGAACATGATGCCCTTGGAAATGTGCATCATCGGCGCGCCGAGTCTCGCGTTGGCGTTCCAAAGCAATGGCAACCGCTTTTCGGGGAAATTCCTGAGCAATATTCTCAAAAACGCCCTGCCGAGCGGTCTTGCCTTGATTCTTTGTTTCTTATCGCTCTACGTGATCGACAAGGTTCATCCGCTCTTTACCGATCCCGCGCAGTTTTCGACGGCGGTCATGTTGTCGGTGACGTTTTCGGGCGCGGTTTTATTGTTCCGCGTGTGCCTGCCCGCCGATTACTACCGTATCATCGTTTGGCTGCTCGCGACGGTCGTCGCGGTGCTGTTCTGCATCTTCTTTAAGGACTTTTTGCAGATCGCGCCCTTGGACTTTACACAGGTTCTGCTGGTTGTGCTGATCGCTGAATCCTCATACGCGTTGGTGGCGGTCATGCAGACCCTGCTTTCGCGGATCAGAATCACCGGCGACGCGCCGCCCGGCAAAAACGAATAGAAAGACCGAAAGGAACAATCAAATGGAAAACGAAATAAAATCGGAAACCAAGCCGGTTCCCAAATTCAGCCTGTGGAGGACCGTCAACGTCGGTCTGGCGTTCTTTACGATCTGCATCTTTTGGCAGGTCTACAACTCGGTCATGCCGCTGTTTTTGAAGGACTATTATTTAAACAAGATGCAGACCGGCCTTGTGATGGCTCTCGGCAATTTCGTGGGCCTGTTCATGTTGCCGCTGATCGGCGGCTTGTCGGACAGGCTGCCGAAGCAGTGGCGGTTTTTGGGCAAGCGCGTGCCCTTTATTGTGATCGGCAGCGTATTGGCGGCGATTGCGTTCCTTTTAATCAACTACGCCCATAACGCGGTCGCGGGCAATGGCGCGGACGGTTCCCTGTGGGTCATGCTGCTGTTCGTCCTGCTGACGGTCACGTCGATGGCGTTGTACCGCACGCCCGCGGTCAGTCTGATGCCCGACGTAACGCTGAAACAGCACCGCAGCAAGGGCAACGCGATTATCAACCTGATCGGCGGCATAGGCGGCGTAATCGGTATGGGCTTGATGATGTTTTTGGTCAAATCCGAATACCGGCCGTATACGGGCGCGGGCTTGCCGCCGCAGGCGGAAATCGACGCCGGAAAATGGGTTCTGCTCAAATCGAACGAATGGGTGGAGGCTCTGAAAGCCGGTAAAAACGTGTTTCCGCAAAAATTCATCGGCGGGGGGAATTGGCCGCTGTTTGTCGTCGTGTCGGCCTTGATGATTTTGGCGGCGGTCATGCTGGTCGTGTTGGTGAACGAAAACAAGCTGGTGGAGCAGAAGCAAAGGCAGTTAAAGGAGCTGGGCATCGATGAGGACCGCAACGCCGAGGGCAAAAAAGCCGACGCCGGCGTGACGGGCAGCCCGTTCCGCAACCTGACGAGGCCCGAACGCAAGTCCCTGACGTTCCTGTTGATATCGGTGGCGATGTGGTACTTTGCCTATACCGCGCTGACGACGCATTTCTCGGATTTTTGCTGGGTGCGCTTGCAGGAAGACAATTTCGCGTTGCCGATGATCATCGCGCAAGGCGCGGCATTCTTGTCCTTTTATCCCGCCGCCTTGCTCGGACAGAAATTAGGCCGCAAGAAAACCATTCAGATCGGCGTCCTCATGTTTATCGCGGGCAGCGGAGTCGGTTCCGTTCTGATGCTGCCCTTTGTCGGCGCGACCGCGCTGAAAGTCTGTATGTACTTGGTGTTTTTCCTGATCGGCGCGGGCTGGGCGATGATCAACGTGCATTCCTTCGTAATGAGCGTAGAGTTCGCCGGCAAAGAAAACAACGGCTTTTTCACCGGCCTGTATTACGTGGCCTGCAACGCCGCGAACATTCTGACGCCTATTTTGGCGGGCGTGTTCATGGATATCAATTACAGTCTGCTGATGCCTTACAGCCTGGTCTTTATCGTTCTCGCGTTGGTGTCGATGATGTTCGTCAAGCACGGGAATGAAAAGAAAGGCGGTTATTTGAGCGAGAAGCCCAAAACGAAGAGCGGGCAAGCGGAGAAAACCGTTTAAAGGGCGTGCTGACGAAGTAGACATGAGCGGGGTGACGAGGAATTTTTCGCGCAGATGAAGGCAAAAAACACAGTCGTAGCAGCGTTACGACGAGGCTTTTTGTCGATATATACGTGAAAAAGCACCGTCGTTACCGTCAGGGATACTTTGTCGACAGGCCCCAAAAGGAGGCTTGCGAAGATGACGGAAAAAGAGAAATCTCATCAAAGGTTGCTCTACAATCCCTTGGGGGCGGAACTGACGGCGGAGCGCGCGGCCGCGAAAGAGTTGTGTTGCGAGTTCAACCGCTTGCGCCCGTCCGATCTGGAAAGGCGTTGGGAATTGATCCGCAAACTATTGGGTAAAACGAAGGAGAGGTTTTACGTCGAGCAGCCTTTTTTGTGTGATTACGGTTACAACATCGAGGTCGGCGAAAATTTTTACATCAATCACAACGCGGTGATATTGGACTGCGGCAAGGTGACGTTCGGCGACAACGTTTTCATCGGGCCGAATTGCGCTTTTTATACGCCTGAACACCCGTTGGACGCACCGACGCGCAACGCGGGGGTGGAATACGCTTATCCGATCACGGTCGACGACAATGTATGGATCGGCGGCAACGCGGTCGTGTTGGGCGGCGTGACGATCGGCTCGAACGCCGTGATCGGCGCGGGCAGCGTGGTGACGCGGGACATTCCATCCGGCGTCGTCGCCGTAGGCAATCCGTGCAGGGTCGTTAAAAGAATTGAAAACTGAAAGATGAAAACTGAAAATTACGGTCGAATAACCGTAGAAGAAGATTTGTCGGCGGGTAAGGAGCGTAAAGCATAATAAGGGTCGTTAAAAGAATTGAAAACTGAAAGATGAAAACTGAAAATTACGGTCGAATAACCGTAGAAGAAGATTTGTCGGCGGGTAAGGAGCGTAAAGCATAATAAAAGTTTTTTCTTCGGCAGATCCATAATTTTCAGTTTTCAGTTTTCAATTTTGTCCGTTCCCATGTACCGCCTTAACGCCGCCGGCACGGTCACGCTTCCGTCGGCGTTTTGGAAATTTTCTAAGATCGCGGCGGTCGTGCGCCCGACCGCGAGGCCGCTGCCGTTCAAGGTATGCACCAAACGGTTCTTGCCGTCGGCGTCCTTAAATTTGATATTCATACGGCGGGCTTGAAAGTCCTCGAAATTGGAGCAGCTGCTGATCTCCACATAGCGGTTATAGCTGGGCATCCAAACCTCAATGTCATAGGTCTTGGCCGAGGAAAAGCCCATGTCGCCCGTACACAGCGCGACCGTGCGGCAGGGGAGGCCTAATTTTTTCAAAATACTTTCGGCGTTTTTGGTTAAACTTTCCAATTCCTTGTACGACGTATCGGGGTGCGCGAACTTCACGAGTTCCACTTTATTGAACTGATGCTGGCGGATCAGGCCGCGCGTATCGCGCCCCGCGCTGCCCGCCTCGGCGCGGAAACAAGCGGTATAGGCGCAGTATTTGATCGGCAGATCGGCGGCGTTCAAAATCTCGTCGCGGTGCAGGTTGGTCACGGGCACCTCGGCGGTGGGCACGAGGAAATAGCCGTTGTTTTCGACCCGAAACGCGTCCTCTTCGAATTTTGGCAGCTGTCCCGTGCCGGTCATGCTCTCGCGGTTGACCATGAACGGCGGAAAGATTTCGGTATAGCCGCTCTTGCTGTGCGTGTCCAGCATAAAGTTCATGATAGCGCGTTCCAGTCGCGCGCCTAATCCGCGGTACACGGTGAACCGCGCCCCGCTGATTTTGGCGGCGCGGGGCCAATCGAGGATATTCAAACTCTCGCCCAAGTCCCAATGCGCTTTCGGCGCAAAATCGAATTGCGGAGGCTCGCCGATCCGCCTGACCTCTTTGTTCCCGGAGGAATCGGCTCCGTTCGGCACGGATTTATGGGGAATATTGGGAATACGCAGCAGCTGATCCTTGAGCGAGGCTTCCACGCCGGTCAGCTCCTCGTCGTATTCCTTGATTTTCGCGCCCTTGTCTTTCATCTCGCCGATCAGGGCGTCGGCGTCCTTGCGTTCTTTTTTCAAGGCGGCGATTTTCTCGCTCGCGGCGTTGCGCTCGGCCTTCAGCTTTTCGGATAACGTGAGCAGCTCGCGCCGCCGCCCGGCCAAAGCCGCGATTTCGGATAAGTCAAAGCTCCCGCCGCGCCGGTTTAACCCCTTTTGCACGGCTTTCAAATTGTCGCAGACATAACGCAGATCTAACATAGTCGCTCCTTTACACTGTTAAAATTTTAAGCTTTCTTACAGAATAATATTGATCAGCCGCCCCGGGATTACGATCACCTTTTTCGGCGCGGCTTCGCCCAATAATTCCCGAACCGCTTCGCTGTCCAAAGCCGCCCGCTCCAGCGCCTTGCTGTCCGCGTCCGACGGCAGCGGAATCCGCGCGCGCACCTTGGAATTGATCTGCACCGCGTACTCGGTCTCGGCGCGCTTTAACCGGCTCTCGTCGAATTCGGGATAAGCCTCCTTGAAAACGTCCTTCTTCTTCCCCAGCAATCCGTACCATTTTTGCGCCAAAACGGGGGCGAGGGGCGCGATCAGCTTCACGGCGTTTCGGCAAAGCTCTTTCAGAAAAGCGGCGTCCTTTCCCGCCGACGCGTCATACTTGTACAGCGCGTTGACGAGCTCCATATACCGCGCCACGGCCGTGTTGAACGAGAATATCTCAAAATCCGCCGTCATGCTTTTCACGGTGTTGTGATACACGTACAATACTTCCGCGCTTTCCGCCGTTTCAACGGCGGGAGTCGGGAACAGCTTCCATTCACAATGATCGGATTGAGCCTTTAACTGACCGCTGACCGCTGACCGCTGACCACTGTTCCCTGTTCCCTTTAATTGTGCATTGATCAGCCTTTCCACTCTCTCCGTGAACTTCGCGACCGCCTTAATGCCGTCGTCGTTCCACGGCCCGCCCTCGATATAGGAAAAGCCGAACCGCAAAACGTCATTCTGACGTATTCCCCCGCCGAAATCGTCGCGCTGGCCAACGCGGTCGCTTTCGCGCTGGCCGAGGGGCAAAACGCCGCGGCGGTCAAT
>BNZQ01000032.1 GCA_026001225.1 Clostridia bacterium | reverse complement strand
ACAATCTTCTTGACCCACGTTAGGTCCCTCCTTTGATACTTTTTGTGCCTCTTCAACACTATTGTACCAAAGAATCAACCTCGTGGGTCTTCTCTTGTCCCGTTGCTCTCCATTTTACAACTTGCCCTAAAATTATTTTGTGTTCTACCGCCGCTCATATCCTTTACATTTCATTCCGATTTGTGATATAATAGTGACGATTATCCGATATACTATCCAAAGCTTATGACGGTCGCGGCGAATAATTTTACGCTGCGGCTTGGTTTCAGAGAATCGAAAGGCGGTAATACTATATGGAACTTCACGGAACGACAATCGTCGCGGTAAAGCGCGACGGCGTGACGGCGATCGCGGGCGACGGACAGGTGACCGGCGGCCAAAGCGTCGTCTTAAAGAACAACGCGATTAAGGTGCGCCGCATTTTTGACGGCAAGGTCGTCACGGGCTTTGCGGGCTCGGTCGCCGACGCGTTCACGTTGAGCGAGCGTTTCGAGGAAATGCTGCAAAAATACAGCGGCAACCTGATGCGCGGCGCGGTGGAGCTGGCTCGGATGTGGCGGGGCGACAAGTTTTTGCGTCGGCTCGAAGCGCAGATGATCGTTGCCGACGTCGAGTCCCTGCTGATCATCGACGGCATGGGCGACGTGATCGATCCGGAGGACGGCGTGTGCGCGATCGGCAGCGGCGGCAATTACGCCTTGGCGGCGGCGCGCGCGCTGATGAACGAAACCGGCTTGGGCGCGAAGGATATCGCGAAAAAGGCGATCGAAATCGCGGGTCAAATTTGCATATTTACGAACGGGAATATAACCGTGGAAACGGTTTAACGACATAGATACGGCGTGATACGGACTGCGTGCTTGTCCTCCTCGGTCACGTAGGTTGACTACGCTCCCGTCGTTGTCCTCGCCAGCTGTCCGTCTGATGCCGTATCTATGTCGTTAAACCCGCTTTGAACAAACGTATAATATTGAAACTCAAATTTTTGAAAAGGCGCGGAAAAACTTTTTCTAAAAAGTTTTTCCGCAAAAAATAAAAAAGGATTTAAATATGGACCTTTCACCGAAACAAATCATGTTGGAGCTCGACCGCTTTATTATCGGGCAAGCCGCCGCCAAACGGGCCGTGGCGGTTTCTCTGCGCAACCGTTACCGCCGGAGCCAACTGCCCGACGCGGTGCGGGAGGAAATCACGCCCAAAAATATCCTGATGAAAGGGCCGACCGGCGTGGGCAAAACCGAAATCGCCCGTCGTTTGGCGAGGCTCGTCAAGGCGCCCTTTATCAAGGTGGAGGCGACGAAGTATACCGAGGTCGGTTATGTCGGGCGGGACTGCGAGTCGATGATCCGCGACCTGACCGAGGTGGCGGTGCGTTTGGTGCGCGAGGAGAAATTCCGCGAGGTCGAGGGCAAGGCGCGAGCGTCGGCGGAGGCCCGCATCATCGATATTTTGGTGCATGACCGTAAAGCGCGGTCGGTGGACACGCCCGAACCGCTGATCAAATCCGAGGTCGCCGACCAGTTGCGGAGCGGCGCGTTGGATAAATTGCAAATCGAAATCGACGTGACCGACCGTCCGAAGCCCATGGAGTTGATGCCGGGCGGCGGTATGGAGATGATCAATATCGGCGACATGATGGGCGGCTTGTTTGGCGGCAAAAAGAAGAAAAAGCGCAAAATGACCGTCAAGGAAGCCTTGGATTTGATGATTGCCGAGGAGGGCGACAAGCTGATCGACAACGACGCGATCACGACCGAGGCGGTGCGACGCGCGGAGCAGGACGGCATTATCTTTATCGACGAGATCGACAAAATAGCCGCGCGGAGCAATCAGGGCGGCGGGCACGATGTTTCGCGCGAGGGCGTTCAGCGCGACATTCTGCCGATCGTCGAGGGCAGCACGGTCATCACCAAATACGGGCCGGTCAAAACCGACTTTATTCTGTTTATCGCGAGCGGCGCGTTTCATATATCCAAACCGGAGGACTTGATTCCCGAATTGCAGGGCCGCTTTCCGGTCAAGGTCGAATTGGACAGCTTAAAGCACAAGGATTTCGTGGATATTTTGACGATTCCGGAGAACGCGATCACGCGGCAATACGCGCACCTGCTGTCGGTGGACAATATCAAATTGACGTTTACGGCCGACGCCGTGGACGAGATCGCCGCCGTGTCCGTGTTGGAAAACGAAACGAGCGAGAATATCGGCGCGCGCCGCCTGCACAATATCATCGAGCTGCTGCTCGAAGATATTTCCTTTAACGCGGACGGTCAACACCCCGAAACCGAGGTCAAAATCGACCGCGCCTATGTGAAAGAGCATTTGAAAGGCACGGTCAAGAAACACGATCTTACGAAGTACATTCTTTAAAAATTCTTAAAGAATGTACTTCGTAACGGAACACTGAAAATTGAAAACTGAAAATTTCGGTCGAATATGCGTCAAAGCGGCTTTGTCGGCGGGTAAGGAACTTACGGCATAATAAAAGTGTCTTTTCGATAAATCCATAATTTTCAGTTTTCAGTTTTCACTTAAATAAAGATGATAACACGCCCCAAAGGTACCATAGACATTCTGCCCGCCGACGCGGGCAAGTGGCATTTTGTCGAAAATGCCGCCCGCGAAACGGCGCGCCTCTACAATTTGCGGGAAATCCGCACGCCCAACTTCGAGCATACGGATTTGTTTTTGCGCGGCGTGGGGGAAACGACCGATATCGTCAACAAGGAAATGTACACCTTTACCGACAAGGGCGGCCGCAGTATCACGCTGAAACCGGAGGGGACGGCGGGTGTCGCGCGCGCCTATGTCGAAAACGGTCTGGCCAACGAACCCAAGCCGCTGAAAATGTACTATATCACGCCCGTATACCGCTATGAGCGGCCGCAGGCGGGGCGGTTGCGCGAGCATCGGCAGTTCGGCGTCGAGTTGTACGGCGCGTCCGCGCCCTCGATCGACGCCGAGGCGATCCTGATCGCGCGGTCATTGCTATATCGTTTGGGCATCAAAAGCTTGGCTCTGCATATCAACAGCGTGGGCTGTCCCGACTGCCGAAAGGTTTATAACGAAGCGTTACGGGCATATTTAAAGGAGCGGTTACCGAAAATGTGCCCCGCCTGTAACGCGCGGTTTGAAAAGAATCCCTTGCGGATTTTGGATTGCAAGGAGGCTGCCTGCAAGGAGATCACCGAGGCCGCGCCGCATATCACGGATTATCTGTGCCACGACTGCAAGGAGCATTTTTCAGGCTTGCAAAGCCTGCTGAAGATTTACGGCGTCGCGTACAAGGTCAATCCCTATATCGTGCGCGGCCTCGATTATTACAATCGGACGGTGTTCGAGTTCGTCGCGGATTCCGAGCGCGCGCAGGGCACTGTTTGCGGCGGCGGGCGGTACGACCGTTTGGTCGAAGAGGTGGGCGGCAATCCCGAACCCGCCGTGGGCTTCGGCATGGGCATCGAGCGGTTGTTAAACGTCATGGAGGCGGACGGATTGTTGAAAAACGCGGACGAAGCGCCGGATTACTATTTGATTCGCGTCGACGTCCCTATGAGCAAGGACCAAATAGAAGAAATAGCTCGTAAAGCGGCGGAGGAGTTGCGGCAACAAGGCAAATCGGTCGACTTCGACGATTTGGAGCGGAGAGTTGCCGATGTCAATCCGAACGAGTTAATAGCAAAAATAGTTTATCAAGTGGCGGAGGAGGTGCGGCAACAGGGCAAATCGGTCGACTTCGACCATTTGAATCGGAGCGTCAAGGCGCAGTTCAAGGCGGCGGACAGGGCAAACGCGAAAAACGCGGTCGTTATCGGCGGCGACGAAGTGAAATTAAATGCGTTGACGCAAAGAAATCTTAAAACGGGCATAGAGAGTCCCGTCGAATTTGGATATTCCTCTCTTAAAGGCCTGCTTCTCAAAGCTATCCTATGACGGAGCGCGTATGAACGAAACCGGAAAGGTAACCAAAATCAAGCCCGACGGTCGGGCGGTGGTGCGCTTTGACCGCAAAGCGTCCTGCGAAAGCTGTAACATGTGCATGAGCAAAAGGAATATGTATATCGACTACACGTTGGAAAACACGGCGAACGCAAAGGCGGGCGACACGGTGATCGTGGATTTGAGTACGGCCGCGCTGTCGATTGCGACGCTGATCGTCTATGTTCTGCCGATCGCGGCGGCGTTGGTCGCCTTTATGGTCACGTGGGGCATGGATCAAAGGATACAGTTCGGCGCGGCTTTGGGCGCGGTGGGCGCGGCTTTCGCGTTGGCCGCCGTGTTGGACGCGAAATATTTTAAAAGAAAACGATTAAAACCGAAAATGATCAAGATCATCAATATGGAGGAATCACAAAATGTCTGAACATGTAACCGAATTGTCGGCCGACGAGTTCGCCGAGTTCACCAAAGAGGGCGTTGTCCTTATGGATTTTTGGGCGCCGTGGTGCGGCCCTTGCAAGGCGATTGCGCCGATCGTCGAGGAGTTGGCTCGCGAATACGCCGGTAAATTAAAGGTCGGCAAGGTCAACGTGGACGACAACGGCAAATTCGCTCAGGACACCTACGGGATTATGAGCATTCCGACCCTACTGCTTTTCAAGGACGGGCAACTGGCCGAAAAGGTCGTCGGCATGAGGAATAAGGCGTTTCTTGTTCAAATCATCGACAAACTGATTTAACGGCCCGTCAATTAAGGAAAAAACAACAATTGTGCATTGTTATAACGGAGGAACCATAAAATGTTAGATTACACGGTCGTCAAAAAAGCCGATCCGGAACTTTTTGAAATGATGATGAAGGAGCTGCGCCGTCAGCAGGGCAATTTGGAGCTGATCGCCAGCGAGAACTTCGTCTCCGAAGCGGTGCTTGCGGCCGCGGGCAGTCACTTGACCAATAAATACGCCGAGGGCTATCCCGGACGGCGGTATTACGGCGGCTGCGAATTCGTGGACGAGGTGGAAAACCTCGCGATCGAGCGCGCCAAATCGCTGTTCGGCGCGGAGCACGCCAACGTCCAACCGCATTGCGGCTCGTCCGCGAACATGGCCGCCTACCGCGCGTTGGTCAAGCACGGCGATACCGTTTTGGCTTTGAGTTTGGCCAACGGCGGGCATCTGACGCACGGCGCGCCGGTCAGCTTTTCGGGGCAGGACTATAAAATCGTGTCCTACGGCGTATCGGAAGGAGCCGAAACGATCGACTATGACCGCCTGCAGAACGAGGCGTTGATCCATAAGCCGCAAATGCTTCTCGCCGGCGCGAGCGCGTACCCGCGCAAGCTGGATTTCAAACGGATGAAAGCGATCGCCGACAGCGTAGGCGCGTATTTCATGGTGGATATGGCGCATATCGCGGGTTTGGTGGCGGCGGGCTTGCACGAAAGCCCCGTGCCCTACGCCGATATCGTGACGACGACGACGCATAAAACCCTGCGCGGTCCGCGCAGCGGTTTGATTTTGTGCAAGGAAAAGCACGCGAAAGCGGTGGACAAGGTCGTTTTCCCCGGCATTCAGGGCGGCCCGCTGTTACATATCATCGCGGCGAAGGCCGTCGCCTTAAAGGAAGCCTCGTCGCCCGAATTTAAGACGTACCAGCGGCAGGTTCTTGCGAACGCGGCGGCTTTGGCCGACGCCTTTATCCGGCAGGACATGAAGCTGGTCAGCGGCGGCACGGACACGCACCTTATGTTGCTGAACGTCGCGGCTTGCGGGACGACGGGCAAGGAAACCGAGGTGCTTTTGGACAAGGCGAACATCACGCTGAACAAAAACACAATCCCGTTCGAGACGCTCGCGCCCAGCGTGGCCAGCGGCGTCCGGATCGGCACGCCCTCGGTGACGACGCGCGGTATGAACGAAAGGGAAATGAAAACGATCGCCGATTTGATTGTGCGTGTAATCCGCGACAAGGAAGCCGCGATCCCCGCGGTCAAGAAAGAGGTAAAGGAATTGTGCGAGGCATACCCTTTGTACAATTGACAATGGACAATTAAAGGGAACAGGGGGCAGGGAATAGGGAATAGGGAATAGGTATCGGGTGTCATTCTTCCGGGAATGAAGAATCCCCTAACCCCTGCCCCCTAACCCTTAATATAAGAGCAGGTAATTAAATGGAGAATATACAAAGAATCTATTTCGACCATGCGGCGACGACGCCCGTCGATTCCGCGGTTTTCGAGGCGATGAGGCCCTATTTTTGCGACACGTTCGGCAACGCGGCGAATACGGTCTACTCGTTCGGGCGCGAGGCGGCAAAAGCGGTCGGGGACGCCCGCGCCCGTGTGGCGCGCGCGCTGAACGCGGGCTGCCGCCTGTTGGATTCCCGCCAAAAGGACGAGATTTATTTCACGTCGGGCGGTACGGAAGCCGACGTTTGGGCGCTTACGGGCGCGGCCTATGCCAACGCCGCCAAGGGCAAGCATATCGTGACCACCAAAATCGAACACGCCGCGATCATGAGTACGTGCGAGCAATTGCAAAAACGCGGTTTTGAAATCACCTATATCGATGTGGACGCTTTCGGCGTCGTTCGAACGGACAAGCTGCAAAAGGCGTTGCGGCCCGACACGGTTTTGGTCTCCGTCATGACGGCGAACAACGAAACCGGCGCGATTCAGCCGATCGCGGAAATCGCAAAAATCTGCAACGAATGCAAAATTTTGTTCCACACCGACGCGGTGCAGGCGGCGGGCGTTTTGGATTTGGACGTCAAGAAATTGGGCGTCGATCTGTTGAGCCTGTCCGCGCATAAATTTTACGGCCCGAAAGGGATCGGCGCGCTGTATATCAAGAGCGGCGTAAAAATCGATAAACTGATTCCCGGCGGTCATCAGGAATTTTCCCGGCGGGGCGGCACCTCCAACGTGCCGTTGATCGTCGGGTTCGGCGCGGCGATCGAAATCGCGGCGAAAGAGCGCGAAAACCGCGCCGTCCATTTGAAACGTCTGAAAACGCATTTCCTGAACCGAATCAAGGAAATCGAATACACGGCGGTCAACGGCGACCCCGAACGCACTCTGCCCGGCACGGTCAACGTCGGCTTTCGGTTTATCGAGTCCGAGGGCCTGTTGACCTCTCTCGATTTAAGCGGCATCGCGGCCAGCAGCGGCAGCGCGTGCGCCAGCGATTCGCTCGAACCCTCCCACGTGCTGTTGGCGATGGGCTTGTCGCACGCCGACGCGCAGGGCGCGTTGCGCGTTTCGTTCGGCAAGTCCAACACGATCGGGGAGGTGGACTTTTGCATCGATCTTTTAAAGGATATCGTGCAAAAACGCCGCGAAATGAGCCCGCTGTACTCGGAATTTAAGGAAGAAGGAAAGCTTGTTTAGTACAAGGTAAAAGGTACGGACGATTGCAAAGACGGTTTCGCACTGTGCGTCATTCGGAGGCGTTCGTCTCGCAATGACAAAAAACGACGGGATTTGCACCTTGTAACGGCGATTAACGACGCGAACGCGCTATGTGTCATTCAGAGGAACGCTGTAGGGTCAGGGCAGCGTGCGTCGGCCCGCCGTGGAATTTCAACCGAATAAAAACGCAAGAGCCGTCGCAGATTGAGTTTCGGACTTGGTAAGCGTAGCCTGTATCAAACCTGATAGGCGACGGTCTTCAAAGGAGAGCATTATATGTACAATGAAAAGGTCATCAAGGAATTTACGTGCCCGAAGAACGTGGGCGAGATACAGGACGCCGACGGGGTGGGCAAGGTCGGCAACGCCAAATGCGGCGACATCATGAAAATGTATCTGAAAATCGAAGGCGGCAAAATCACCGACGCCAAATTTCAGACGTTCGGATGCGCGGCGGCGATTGCGACCAGCAGCGTCGCGACCGAACTGATCAAGGGTAAGACGGTAGAGGAAGCTTTAAAATTGACCAACAAGGATGTGGTGAACATGTTGGACGAGCTTCCCGCGCAGAAAATCCATTGCTCGGTATTGGCGGAGGAAGCGATCAAAGCGGCGATCGATAACTACCGCGGGAAACAAAAATAGGCAATTTCACAATGTACAATGCACAATTAAAGGATATGCGACCGGCCACTAACCGCTAATCAACAATTGACTGCTGATCACTAACCCTTAATTGTGCATTATGAATTTTACATTGTGCATTGATCTTGCTCTTATTCCGCCGTTTTGGTTTTCTTACGGACACAGTCTGAAATCCCGTCCGCGACGGCGCCGGCGCCTTTCTGAATAGCCTTCTTGCTTTTGGCGACCATTTCGCTCGCGGGCGCGTTGCCCTCGACGAAAGCGGCTCCGATGAGCGCGCCGATAGCCATGCCGATCAAAATTCCGTTTTGCATACTTGTTGCACCTCCTTTTATTTAGGGACAATCATAGTATGCGCGATTATACGATATATATACACGGTTATGTCATTCAGAGGACGCGAAGCGTCCGTGGAAGCTCAATCGATAAAAATTCTCTCCGCGTAGGACGGGGCGGTTTAATGATATGCGAACACTCGGTATAGATTACGGCGACAAAAGGTTCGGTTTCGCTTTGAGCGATCCCTTGCGGATCATTGCCTCGGCGTACGAGGTGTACGGGCGCAAAACCGAAGCGGAGGATTTGACGTATATTCAAAAATTGATCGTCGAAAAAGAGACGGATACCGTCGTTTTGGGCTTGCCGCTCAACATGGACGGCACGGAAGGCCCGCGCGCGGAATTAGCCCGCGCGTTCGGCGGTAAATTGCAGGCGGCCGTCCCGCATGTAAGCCTCGTCTACTTCGACGAACGCCTTTCGACGGTGACGGCGGAGGAAATCCTGATCTCGGCGGGCGTTTCCCGCGCCGACCGCCGAAGGCTTATCGATAAGGTGGCCGCGCAGGTGATCTTGCAGGACTATTTGGACGGTAAAAGTTAAAATAAAACATCATAAAAAGGAGAACAAATATCATGCCGAATACCAAAAAACCCAAAAAGGAATCCGAGGTCCACGTCGAATTTTTCGACAGAACCGAGGAAAACATGATTCCGTTGCAGGGCGACGACGGCAAGGAAGCCAAATTCTATCAGGTCGCCTGCGTGGACATGGACGGGGAATTTTATGCCCTGCTCGAACCAGCGGAGGACATGCCCGAAATTTCGGTCGGAGAGGTGGCGATTTTCCGGTTGCAGGAGGATAAAGGCAACGACAGCGATCTTTTACTGCCGCTCGAAAACGAAGCGCTGATGCACAAGGTTTTCGAGGCCTACCTGAAAGCGGCGGCCGACGGGGGCTGCGGTTGCGGCGATCCCGATTGCGCGGATTGCGCGGACGACGGGGAGGACGATTGCGGCGACGGCTGCGATTGCGGCTGTGGACACGGGCATCATCACCATTGAAGAACGAAAAAAAAGCCGCCTCGGATTCGGGGCGGCTTTTTGAGCTTCTGTTTTTTTAGGCCAAAACTTTAATGTCGTGACTCAGGATTAAGGTTACGATGTCGCAGATCCACAGGATGCCGATACCGTATCCCAGGAGATTGACGATCGCGCCGAGAATTTTTCCGCGCAATAATCGCTCGATCGTACCGCAAATCCAACCAAACGGAGCGAAGATAACGAGAATGAGCGTGATCAGCCAACCAAGTCCAAAGAAGCCTTTGCTTTTTGCCATGATAAAACCTCCGATAAAAATTTTGTCTTTTATTATTCTAACATATAACCTGTTGTATGTCAACTGTTTGACACTTATTTATCGAAAGTTTTTGATGATCAGTTGATCATATCCGCGATGCCGTCGAATTTTGTCTTGGCCTGTTGCACGTCCTGTTCCTGCGCTTCCTTGACGGGGTAATAGTTGCGCGCGGTCATCGCGGCAAAGACCTGATATTGATCGCCGGCGTTGTCTTTGAGGTTTTTGGTCAGGACGTTGCGCAGATTCGGGCAGGAAACCTCGATCAAATAATGGCCGTAGGTCTTGACCATATCCTTTTCCAGCACCAAAATGTCTTGCAGCATGTCCTTTTCCGCTAAAGCGGCCGTAGCTGTTTGCATAGTTTTGAACTCCTTTCATTATAATTGATTTGATTTGGTTTGATCGTGGGGGTCCGTTTAACGGCATAGGCGCGCCGCAGTCGGGCAGCAGTTGACGAGCCGCGAAGGGAATGTATTCGCATACATGACCGAGCGGCGAACCGATCGCCGCCCGAATCCGACGACGTATATGCCGTTAAAAGTCAGTTGTGGGAATTGAGATAATCGTGCAAGGCGTTGAAGCGCGCCTTGTGGTTTTGGGCGAGGTCTTTGCATTGCGTTTGCAAGGCGTCGTCTTTAAACGAGCGCGAATACAAATCGCATTTTTTGTATGCAAGCTCCTCGATCAGCATCAATTCACTCAAAACCTCTAAATTTTTAGCGGCAAGCTTGGGTTTAGGCATGGTACGAATCCTCCTTTTTTGACGATATCGGTCGTTTATCATTAGTATGCCGCCCGTAACGGCGAATTATTCTTTTTTTCTTGCGGACTATTCTTCTTTTTTCTTGCTTTGCGCGCATAAAAATGTCCTTTCGTCGCACACTATCGGTGTCCCTTTTTCGGTCGTCATAGAAATTTTACAAATAAATATACGATAATCCTTAATAATCGTTTATAATCGTTTGACAAAGTGAATCTTTTTTAGTAAAATATTGCGAGTACATAAAAGCTGTCATTCTAAAAGGCGTTTTTATAGGAGTTGTATACCGACATGAAAAAGAGCATCAAGAAACTTTTCATTCTGACGGGAACCGCGTTGCTTGCGGTCGCGCTGTTCGCCGCCAACCTGACCGGTTTGATCGCCGTGCGTGCGGCCTTTGGCGATTACCAAACGGTTATCGCCGCTACGGGCTTCCAAACCGAATACGAGCTGGCGGCGGGAGGAACACCGATCACCGTGCCGTCCGCTTCTAACGGCTTCTCGGCCAAGGTCAAGGGCCCCGGCGGAGAGCAGGATTGTGTACCCGGCACGGTCTACACGGCCTTGTACGCGGGCTATTATACCATCGATTATTATAACGAGGTAAGCACAAGTCCGAAGAAGGTCGCGACGACGCGGACGCTTCGTTTCCATGTCGCCGCAAAGGATTACTCGATCGAGGTCGATTCCGACGGCGCGGACATCCCGACGTATTGCACAACCTTGGTTGATAAAACGTTGCCGTCCGCCCGGTTGATTTACACCGACGCGAAGGGTAAGGTGCAGGCCGCGGAGACCGCCGAAAACGAGAAAATCAAGATTTTGGTCACCGGCGCGGGCATACAGGATATCAATAATTTGGAGAATAAGGACGGCAAAAAACGTACGATTACGTCCGACCAAACGTTTCACAGCGGTAAATATTTTATCAAATATTACTATGTGTTACCGGGCAATGTGACGATCCAAAAGGAGTTCACGGTCACCGTGGACAATGCCTATACGGCGACATCGGATACGCCCACGCTGTCGGTCAGCGGCGTGCCGGACAGCGGCAAGCTGTACACGAAGATCACGTTGCCGACCGCTACCGCGACGGACAAGCGGGATACCAACGTCAGGATCACCGTTGCGGTTACGTCGCCCGATACGGCCAATTCCGACAAGGTCTACACCGTGCGCGACGATAAGCAATTGGATGAAAAATCCGGCTATATTTTGGATCAATACAAGGCCGGAACGGATTTCTACGCGGACGCTGCAAAGACGGGCAATCTCGTCGGCTTTGCGACCTCCCGCGATATGACCTTCTATCCGCACACATTGGGCGGGAGCGCGGACAGCGCGAAATACGTCGTGACCTACACGGCGACCAACGACGACGGCAAACAGGATATCAAGTCGTTTCCGATCACGGTGTCCGAAACCGAGCGTCCGCGGATCAAGATCGAGAGCGGCGAGATTCCCTCCAAGTGGGCGATGGGCACGGTTAAAAAGCGCGTACAGCAGTTGGTCAACGGCGTTTATGACGATGTGAGTCCGGCCAGCCCTACGAAAGAATGGGTCTACGCGAATCTTACGGATGCCGAAAAGTCCGCGCATTTCGATCTGTATCTGCCTTATTTCGATAAAGCCGACGACTATGTGATCAGCAACAATGTGGTCGCCGCCCAATTCACCAACGTCGAGGTCGCTTATAAGAAGCCCGGCAAGAACACGTACGATATTCTGAAAAAGAAGGGCGAAACGGACAGTAACGTCAAAACCGTAACGGACGGTTTCGGCGTGCCGAAGGATTACTATGTGATTCCGGCGGGCGAGCTGCGCACGTCGGGCGATTATGAAATCCGCTATACGGCGGAACGCGACAACAAGTCGTACAGCACCGCGATCTCTTACTTCACGGTCACGTTGGTGGATACGTTAGAGGACGTGCAGCAGCCCTATATCACGGTGGAAAACTTGCAAAAGAACGTGAAAATCAGCGAAACGTTCAATAAACCGGCGATTAAGGTCAGCGACAATGTGGGCGCGGTGCGTTCCGAAACGCGGTATTTCCTCTATAAGAACGGCGGCGCGGACGTTGTGGCCGAGCTCGACAAGGACGCGTTCTACAACGGCAAAATTGATAAATTCGCATGGGAAAGCGCGACGGGATTGAACGATTTGTTGGGGACTTCCGGCTTGTTGTCCGAAGTCAAATATGATCCTATCAATGAAACCGATATTCCGGCGGTTTCGGTATTGCCTGTCGGCAAGGCTAACTTTAATACCGCGACGTCGATCAAGGTGATCACGTATGCGGTGGACGCCGTCGGCAACAAGAAAAAGGATATCCAGTCGATCAATTTGATCGATCCGACGCAAGGCGCCGTAGCGCCCGTCTTGACATCGATCGTTCCCGTCTTCGGACAGCCCGCGCTCGCGTCTGCGGATCTCGGCGATTGGGATTTGAGCCAGGGTTGGTACGGAATCGACAGCATTGTCGCGACATTGAATAAAGCGGACGATTATATGGGCTATGAGATCGTGGTGCGTAAGCCTTCGGCGGACGGATACGGCGACATTGTGGACGACATGGAATCGACGTTTTGGGTCGATCCGTATACGAACGCAAACGCGAGAGTTTTGCACGTTGAAAATTTCTCGTTCAAGCCCTCTGTCAAGGGTATCTATTCGATCGGCGTCAACGTTTTCGACGTGACCGGCGCGACATCTTCGATTACTTTGTTCTTGAACGTGACCGGCAGAACGGCCGGCACCGAGAACACGGCCTCCTCTACGACGGTCAAACTGCCCGCCACCGCGGAGTTCGGGACGTCCGTCAGCTTGCCGAAGAAAACGTATTATTACTATGACGAGGCCGACAATCAGGTGTATCCTGAAAAAGTGATAGAGTCGGATGCGGCCACGTACCCTGCCGGTTGGACGCAATCGCAGGTGCAAGCGGCTTTCCCGGACGGCAATTTGCCCTATATCTATCGGACGACCGTGATTGGGCCGCACTTCTCGGTTTCCGGCCGCGATTTGACCTCGTGGGCGAACGGCGAGTACAGGATTATCATGAAAGCGGGCGATTATATGACCACTACCTTGAATGCGCCTCTTTCGTACGGTATCAATCCGATCGATAAGCCCAATATGGCGACGACCACGGACAGCTTCAAATCCGAAAGCACGGTCAGCCCCGTGATGCAGTTGACAGGATTGGTGCCCGCCAAATCCGAGGCGATCGAGAAGGATGTGGTGATTCCGAACGTGATCGCCAGCAGCGTTTCGGGCGTCGATTCGGCCAAGACCGTGATCGAGGTATCGAACGGCACGACGACGATCGGCGTCAAGGACTATGCGGGCGTCGATCCGCAATACGCGGGTTGGAAGCAGTTCACACCCCTCAAAGACGGCAAATATACGGTTACCTACCGTGTGACAGCCAACAACGGCAAAGAAACCACGCAGACCTATACGGTAGAGATCGGAGACGTGTTCGTACCGGAGATCAAGTTGGACGCCAAATATCAGTATCCGACCGAGGCCAAGGTAGGGGATAAATTCAATTTCTATCCGGTGACGGCGAGCGACAAATACTATGAAATTACGAACGGCGTCACGACCCCTGAACCTAAAACCAAGGACATCACATCCAAGGTGGATATGAAGCTGAAACTGAACGGCGACGCGAAGTTCAATAACGCGACGCAGGGCGGCGACAAGATCCCCGACAACAAATACACCTTCGACGCGCCGGGCGATTACACCGTCGAGTATACGGTCAAGGACGACGCGGGCAACGAGGGTATCAAGACTTTCACGATCAAGGTTACCGAAAAGACCAAGGGCAAGGTCATCAGCGATAAGGCTTTGGCGGTGATTTTCTCGATTCTCGGCGTGGTCGTGATCGGCGGCTTGGTGTTCTACTTCGTCGGCGTGCGCCGCAAGAACACGCGGTAATCATTTCCAAAACTTTTAGTTATAAACGAAAGCAGCTTGATATCGGGCTGCTTTCGTTTTAGAGTCCTAATAGGAGAATACTATGAAGCATTTTCAGCTTGACTACAACAATATGATGGCCGCGGCGATCGGCCAAAAAGACGGGATGCCGGCGGGAGCCATTCATAAGGATAAAGCCCTCATTGCGGCTGCCCGCGCCAAGGTGTTAGAAAACAGGGGCAAGGGATGGCAGGAATGGACGGAGCTTCCCTTTGTCGATAAAGCCTATATTGAAGAACTGACCGAAACGGGCCGCTTGATCCGCAGAAAATTTGATAATTTTGTGGTTTTCGGCATCGGCGGCTCGGCGCTCGGCCCCTTGGCCGTGGCGAACGCGCTTTTGCACCTGCGCCATAACGAGCTTCGTCCGGGCAAGCGGAAGGGCCCCCGGTTTTACGTGGAGGACAACGTCGATCCGGAGAGAATGTCCGCTCTTTTGGATATTATCGATCCCGCGGACACGATGTTCAACGTGATCACGAAATCGGGCGAGACCGGCGAAACATTGTCTCAGCTGCTGTTCGTGTTGGATATACTCGATAAAGCCTTGGGCGACAAGGCAAAGGAGAATATCGTCGTCACCACCACGGTCGGCAAAGGCACGCTGTACAATATCGCCGTCGAGCGCGGCTATAAGGTTTACGGTTTGGGCAAGGGCGTCGGCGGTCGGTTTTCGGTTTTAAGTCCCGTGGGACTGTTGCCGTTCGCGGCGTTGGGACTCAACTTAAAGAAGCTCCTGCGCGGCGCGGCGGATATGTCGAAGGCTTGTTGTAAAACCGGCGTACGCTTCAATCCGGCCCTTATGGGGGCATATTTGCAATATCATTCGATCAAACGCGGCAAGAATATTTCGGTCATGATGCCCTATGCGGACAGCTTAAAATTCATGTCGGATTTTTATTGTCAGATTTGGGGCGAATCGTTGGGGAAAGCCGCGGACAATTCGGGCAAAACCGTTTACGCGGGGCAAACGCCCGTAAAGGCCTTGGGCGTGACCGATCAACACAGCCAAATTCAACTGTACACCGAGGGCCCGTTTGACAAGGTAATCACCTTTATCGGCGTGCGGAATTTCCGCGCCGAAGTAAAGATTCCCGCCGTCAAAGGGGCGGGCGGGGCCGCGTTTTTACAGAACCATACCTTTAACGAACTGATTAACGCCGAGCGCGAGGCGACCGCTTTCGCGTTGGTCAAGGCCAAACGTCCCAATTTCACGGTTTTGCTCGACGGGGTGGACGAATACACCGTCGGTCAATTACTGATGTTTATGATGTATCAGACCGCCTTTGCGGGTGCGCTGCTGGACGTGGACACCTACAATCAACCCGGCGTAGAGGAGGGCAAGTTAGCTACGTTCGCGATGTTGGGCCGTCCCGGTTACGAGGAAAAGTTGAAGGAAATCAAATCCGCTTATCACAACGAGAAATTTATTGTCGATTGACGCGCTCCTGCGCGCTCCGTTTTGCTCATACGTCGGAATCCTGCTCGGATTCCTCGTTTGATCGCGCGTTCCGCGCTTCTTCGACCATGAGTTATGCCACATCGCCCACGAATTTTTATTGCATAAAAATTCGGTCGGACTTGAAACGGTTTTACATTTAAAAATTCCCCTCCGTGGGGGGCATTGCTCAATCGTGTGTAAGATAATGAATGGTATTAAAGAGTTTATAGTAAACAAATAGTTTTACGGTGCGGTCTAAATCCGCTGAATCATATGGTTAATCCCCTTTTTCCAAACATGACACCGCAATACCCACACTTAATTTCCTCTTTTTCCATTTTCTTATTATATTTCAATTTTAAACAAATGTTAAACGCTTTACATACTGTTGAACAATGCCCCGGAGGGAGGGCATTGTCAAGAACTCAATGACTGTTTTTATGTTAAAATAACAGTATAAAAAACAGGTATGAGTATGGGTGCAAAGTGTAAACATTGCGGTAGTATAAACACGAATAAGAACGGTACAAGCAGAGGGACATATCGATACATTTGCAAGGATTGTAAACGCACCTTTTCAAGGAGAGATGAACGATTTAGCAACGCAGCAAAGCAAAAGGTTTTACAACTTTACCTCAATAATGTGGGAATTAGAAAAGCCGCATTGTTTATGAATGTAAGTCGACAGACCGTTTTGAATTGGGTTAGACAAGCAGGAAATGATTTAAGCGGAAATGCCGAGATTTTAAACGGTGATGCATCAACCGAGAATAGGACTTGACATATATACAGCTTGTTTAAAAAAACCGATGAGAACTCTTATATGGACAGCGTATTCACGCAACAGCCGTAAAGTTATAGGTTTTGTAATAGGGTGCGGAATAAATGCGGCGAAGGCAATTTACAACAGTGTAAAAAGAATAAGACCTGTGGAATACAATTTTATTCTGACGCTAACAGTTGCTATGATGCGGCATTTCAAGAGTTAGGTATCACTGAATCTCATGCAATGACAAAAAACCAAACTTATCTAATAGAAAGTTTAAACAGCAGTATCCGCGTCAATCTTGCAAGATTTAATCGCAAGACTAAACGCTATTCAAAGACATACGATATGCTGCAACTAACTTTATTACTCTTTGTTCATAAAAATACTTTGCTCAAATCACTGAATTGTTGGCAATGCCCCGCAAGAGGGGAATTTTTTAGAGGTTAATTTTTTCTGTGAATTTATTAGAGGTTGGTTTTTCCGCGCTTGCCAAAAAGCGGAAAATAGAGTATACTGTGTTCATTATGTTGAATTTTGTCTATCAAAACGCAAACGCGATCGTCTTGGGGCGGTTCCCCGAAAGTAAAATCGCCGATCTCCTATCCGAATACGGCGCAAAGCGCGTGCTGTTGCATTACGGCAAAGGCAGCGCGGTTTCGAGCGGCTTGCTCGGCAGAATCGAAGCCGAGCTGACCGGACGGAAAATCGCTTTCGTCAAATACGGCGGCGTTTCGGCCAACCCGTTAAAGAGCTTTGCCCTAAAAGGCGTGGAATTTTCAAGGCGCGAGGCTGTGGATTTTGTTTTGGCGATCGGCGGCGGCAGCGTGATCGACAGCGCGAAATGTATCGCGGCGGGGGCGGCGGACGGTGACGTTTGGAAATGCTATAAGGGCGAACGGAAACTGAAAGCCGCGCTGCCCTTAGGTTGCGTGCTGACTATTCCGGCGGCGGGCAGCGAGGGCGGCCCGCACTCGGTGATCCGCGATGACGAAAGCGGCTGTAAATTCGCCCTGTACAGTCCTTTCCTCGTTCCGAGGTTCGCATTTATCAATCCCGAATACTGTTTCACGCTGCCGAAAGAGCAAATCGCCTACGGTGCGTCGGATATTTTGGCGCATTTGTTGGAACGGTATTTTTCGCGGGAGGAGGAGTGCGGCGAGTTGACCGACGCGCTGCTCGCGGCGTGCATACGAACGGTATTTCGGATCGCGCCGAAACTCGTGAAGGACAATAAAAACTATGACTTATGGGCGGAAATGTGCTTGTGCGGGACGCTGGCCCATAACGATATGTTGAGCATGGGACGCAACGGGGATTGGGGGACACACGGGGCGGAGAACGCCGTTTTGTCGGGAGTTCACAACCTCGCGCACGGCGCAGGCTTGGCGATTCTGTTCCCCGCGTGGTTGAAATTGATGTCCCGCAAAAGCCCCGAACGCGTGCTTTCGTTCGCCCGTTTGGCGACGGACGCGCGGGACGGCGCGGCGAAGCCCTCGGCGGAAATGGCGATCGAGCAATTAGAGAGGTTTTACGCCTCGATCGGCTTAAAGACGCGCCTTTCGCAGATCGGCCTGTCTATGAGCCAAGTATCGCCCGTTCTGCGGGATCTGTACGGGTACGATACCCGCGTCGGCGCGTTCGGACAGCTGACTGCCGCCGAGATCGAGGAGCTGTTTCGGTTGGCGGAATAAACGGTATTATACCGCATGGCAGAGCCCTGCACCTCACGGATTCGCCGTGCCGCAGATCGGCGGGGGATACTTCATTTATCCACTTCACATATACTTTCAAGCACAGCGGAAAGAATATAAAAAAGGAGTTTGAGCAGTTATTCTTTACTTATAAAATGTTCGATATTTTTCGATATATGCCCAAGCTTCTCTTTTATAAATGCAGGGTAAATCGTTAAATGTTTTATTTCGTCAAAAGATTTCCATTCGAGCAAAACATTGCAATTATCTTTGTGAGATTTGAAATAATTGTCCGGTATATCGTCGTCATTTGTTAGTGAAATGAGATAATAAAATGATATCGTGTGAGCGTCTTTTTTGCCCCATTTCCAAAATGTTTCCTCCACCCAAACAAGGCGGTTTACATTAATATTCGTACCCGTTTCTTCTATAAATTCTCTGATAAGCCCATCAATAGACGTTTCACCTATTTTAATGTGTCCGCCCGGTAAAGCGTATTCATTCCCGTCCTTCTCCCTTTGGACAAGAATTTGATCGTTTCGGATCAGAACGCCTACCGTTCTAAAACCGCATAAACTTTGTTTGTCTAAAAAAAGCCAATCTTTTTTCATCTATGTTTATTTCCTCTTTCTTATCATTAAAACGGCCCACAAGGATAAGTTTTGAGGTTCGTTACAAAAGTTCCTCGTCGGGGATCGCCACGGTCGCCTTGCTTTTTAACCGGTTCAATTCCGCCGTGCCGCCTCCGATGACCAAAAGGTCGTCCTGTTCGAAAACGAATTCGCCGTCGGGATACAATACGAGGTCGCCGCGCTTGACCAAAATGATATTCACCTTGTGTTTTTTGCGGACGTCCAAATCCTTTAAAAATTTGCCGCGCCACTTTTCGGGCGTCACAATCTCGATGATTTTGAAGTCGGCGGTCACGTCCGCGATCTCCAAAATCGTCGGGTTAAAGATCATGGATGCGATTTTTTCGCCCATATATTCCTCGGGGAACACGACAAAATCCGCGCCGATTTTTTCCAAAATGGTTTTGTGCAGGGTATTGCTCGCTTTGGCGATCACATAGGGGACTCCCATTTGCTTGCAAAGTATGATGATGACGATGCTGGATTCGATATCCTTCATGCAGACCGCCACCGCGTCGAAGTTTTGAATCCCCAAGCTTTTCAGCGTTTTTTCGTCGGCGGCGTCGGCGGCTGCCGCGCCTGTCGCGATCGAGGAAAACTCGTTGACCAAATCCTTGTTGACATCTACGGCCAATACCTCCTTGCCCATTCTGCATAAAGCCCGCGCCAACGTGCCGCCGAAGCCGCCCAAACCGATGACCGCAATGGATTGAATGTCGCTCCTGTCCGCCATTTTTTGCTCCTTATAGAGCGTGTTGACAAAGTAGACACGCCCTTATAGTACGGAGATTTTTCCCCGTATATTCCTTTCCAAAATTTTCACGGTTTTTGCCGTTTTAGCCGATCAAAATATGCGCGTCGGCGTAATCGATCCGCGGCCCGTTGCCGTTCGCGTTCCGCCCGAAGGCCATCATTAAGGTGATCGGGCCCATGCGCCCGACAAACATGAGGACGATCAAAAGCAGCTTGCCTCCCGCGGAAAGATACGGCGTCATTCCCGTCGACAGCCCGGCGGTCGTCCAGGCCGACGTCGTTTCCAACAGAATATTTTCCAAATTATACAGGCTTTGAATTTGCGTGTTTCCGCTTTCGGTTAAAAGCAACGCGAGCGTTCCGACGAACATTAAAGCCAACGAAAAGCAGGCCACGCCGACTGCGCGCAATATGGTTTCGCGGCTGATCTTGCGCTTGCCGTAGGAAACCGTACCGTCCGCGCCGGAGCCGGAAAAAGCGCAGATAACCAAAATCGCGAGCGTCGCGGTCTTGATGCCGCCGCCCGTGGAGCCGGGGCTGGCGCCGACCGCGGACAAAAAGATCAGTACAAAACGGCTCGCGTCGGTCAGGTCGCCGATTCTCACCGTGTCGAAGCCCGCCGTAGACTGTGCGTTGGTGGCTAAAAAGAACGCGTTCAGCAGCTTGCCGCCAAAGCCCATGCCGCCCAACGTCGCGGGGTTTCGGTATTCGCACCCAAGCACAACGGCCGTGCCGAACAGAAGCAGGAGGCCTGTCACGGTCAAAACAAGCCTCGTATGCAGAGAAAATTTACGGTATCGGAATTTTTTGAACAAAATATCGACGATGGCGGCGAATCCGAGGCCGCCTAAAACGGCGCAAAAGGAAATCGACAACAGGACGGACACGCTTTTTGAAAACACAGGCATGCCCTCGCCGCCGAGGTTCTGTATGCCCGCGTTGCAAAAGGCGGACACCGAAACGAACAACGCGCGAAAGATGCCGCCCGCGCCGAATGCGCCGATCATTTCGGGTAAAAGCGCGATAAAGCCCGCGCCCTCGATGATAAAGGTGACGGCGACAAGGCGGCGCATCGCCCGGACAACGCCCTCGTTGGTGTCGGCGGAGAGGGCGTGCTGCATCATCAGCCGCTCGCCGTAGGAAATCTTTTTGCGCATCGCCAAAAAAACAAGCGTCGCGACGGCCATGACGCCGAGGCCGCCGACTTGGATCAGCAGCAGCAGGACGATTTGGCCGAACACGCTGTAAAAATCAGAGACATTTTTCACAACGGACAGGCGCGACATTCAATCCATTGCGGTCATCGGTTTGGGCGGCTTCGGCGGCACGTTGGCGCGGGCTTTATGCAGAATGGGCAAGGAGGTATTGGCCGTAGATGT
>BNZQ01000031.1 GCA_026001225.1 Clostridia bacterium | reverse complement strand
CCGATCGCGGTCGCGTTGCTCTTAAACGAGATGCGCTCCAAGAAAACCAAAAAGGCGATCCAAACCGCAATCTATCTGCCCTATTTCATTTCGGGCCGGTATACGCCGCCGTGCGGATATAGGTCACGCAGATTTGCTTGGAATAAAAATAATCGGCTTCGGCGTATTTTAAGTACCGTCCCGCATGGGACGCGGACGGGAAACGGTAGTCCGCGTTCGGCTCCTGCGCCGCCGTGACATAATACTCGTCATAGGGCGTGACATAGACGGCGGAACCGGCCGGCAGGGAAATGCGCCCGTCGGCTTCCACGACATAGTCCGTCCCTTCGACGTACTTCACGTCGAGAGCGGCGTTCCGCACCTCCAACACACGGGCGGGCGGGTACATCAGCGTCGCTTTGGGGATACTTCCGTTTTCGTCGGTCACAAAGATCGCCGTTTCGTTGTAAATGATTTGACTCGACCTGTACGGCCTTGTGTATTTCACGAGGTCATACGCGCCGCATGTCAAATCCGCCGCGGGCGTCGTCGCCAAAATTTCCTCTACGGTCAGCATTTTATCCTCCTCCGGTTCCGGCGGGGTCGTTTGCGGGCCGCCGCACGCCGATAAGGTCAGCAGCAGGGCCGCAATCAAAATAAAGAACGTTTTTTTACGCATAGCTCCTTCCTTTTACATTTTGGCCAACGCCGACGAAACATACAGATTGTTGTTGAACACGACGCTGACGTAACAAAAGGTCGCATTTTCAGGATACGTGACCGTCGCGCCGCCGTCAGCGTCCGGCAAAAAGGTTTCGGATTGATACACCGCGTCCTTGTCCGCTTTCGCGGCGGTCGTATAGTAGACGTTCACACGCTCGACCGTGCTGTCCTTGCCCGCGCGCCACTTGATCACGGGGGTTTCGGGCGTCGGGTCTTGCGTGATTTGCACCCATTGCGCGTCTATACCCGCGACCGCGCGCGCAAAGCAGAACAGCTCGCCGATATCCGCGCCCTGCGTCTGTCCGTGCGACAGCGAATTTTTGACCGTAAAGGACGCGTACTTCGACTTTAAATAGTTATCGGACATAGCCTTTAACGGAAACGCGTAATCCTTGTTGCTGTTCAACCAAAGAATCGGCATATCGCTTGCCTCGATCGGCGCGGTCGTATCCCACAGAGCGCGCGCTTTGGCGGGGTTGTCCGAACCGTCGTGCACCGTCCCGAAATCGTTACCGTTGCCCGTCCCCGTCAAGCCCACGCTGCCGTACACGGGCATACAGAACGCGAACCGATCGTCATAGCCCGCGACGATACTCGAAATAATGCCGCCCCACGAAATGCCCGTAACGCCCACGCGCGTTTCGTCCACCTGCGGAAAGGAACGCAGCAACGTGTTTGCCAAAATGACCGCCGAGGTCGCGTGGTACATCCATTGCCCCTCTAACGGGCCGTCCGCGTGGGCATAGCCCGTATTGGTCGGCCCCGCCGTAAAATCAGGATCGGGGCTTGAGGCGGTATAGGCGTATTGATTGCGCTCGTTGTGTTTGCCCGTGTTCATCGTAATATCGGGCAGCGGTTGGCCGCCCTCGGTGTCCATCGCGATCGCCGCGAAGCCCTGATCGTTCCACAGCTTCACCCAATCGGGATACGCCGTTCCCAAGCCGCCGTGCACCAACACGATACCGGGTACCTTTTTCTCGGCCGACGCGCCCTTCGGAAAACCGTAGTAGGCGGCGATTTTGGTTTTCTTGCCGTTCCACGCGATCGGAGAATCATAAAATATACCCGTCACGGCTTCCAGCCCGTCTTCCAGCGGAATCAAAGCGTCGTCCTCGGCATAGGCGGGAACCTCCGTCCACAGCGCGGACGGGTATTTCACGTCGCCCTCCGTCCACTTCTGCCCCGTCGTAAGCGGCGCGCGCTTCGGAAACGACAAGCCCGAATCGTCTTCGGGCGGCGGCGTGACGGGCGGTTTCGTACACGCGCCCAAACCGAGCATAAAAACCATCGCGCAAATCATAACGAATACACTCTTTTTCATGTTTTCTCCTTTTTCAGTTTTTGGCTTTCATCTTTCAATCCTCATTTAATTCGTCGTCCACCGCCGACAGCACGTCCATATTTTTATAGCTCATGCGAATGTCGTAGGAGCCGGGCACCTCGAAGCCGTTGTACATGCCGTTGACGTACAGATTTTCCCATTTGGCGTTCTTCATATAGCCGTTGCGCTGCGCCTCGGCCAACGCCATTTTGATATGCGGGATCAGCTCCACGTCGATGCTTTTCCATTGGTCGAGGATCATCTTGCCGTCCGCGTCGTACAGGTTGTTGTTCAAATCGAAGAATTCGGTCGTCGCGATATTGTAGATCCACTTTTCGGTCGCGCTGCCCTTGCTGCCCACGTCGGGGAAGCTCTGCGCCGTGGTGAACGTGTAGCGGTTGTCGAACACGGGCAGTCCGAACCACAGCATATCGGTAAAGGACCCGGTGCGCGGCTCATAGTTGGAAATGTACAGATAAAACACGCTCATCGCCGAGTGGCGCACGGGATTTTCGGCGTTGCGCTCCGCATCGGTCGGATAGTCCGCGTAATTGCTTTTAAACGCGTCCAGCCGCACGTCCATTTTGACGCGCAGGGACTTCGAGGCCGACACCTTCGTCTCGACCGGCGGCGTGCCGTCGCGCCCGAAATGCTTTTCGATAATCCAATGCGGCCACTCCTCGCCGTCCTTGCGCGGCGTTTTATAACACTCCGAGGTCTTTAAATCCAGCGTGTATTCGCCCGTTTTGGTGTCCACCATCAAAAATTTCGAGCGGTTCTCATAGAGGTATTGCTCCGCGCTCAAAACGGTGTATCGATAATCGAACGGATTCTCGGTCGGTCGGCTGTTAAAGGAGTCGTTTTTGCGCGCGTCGTAGTGCGCGTTACTCCAATCGTGAATCGGGTAACGCGTCGCCCATTGCGCCAAATTCCATTCGGGCTTTCCGAGACTCTCGTTCTCCAAGCCGTCCGCGCCGTACTGAAAGCGCGTGCCGCGTCCGGTCGGATCGGTCTTGTTGTTGCCGAAGGTTTCCACGGGGTCGTCGTAAATCGTGTTGCCCAGCCCGCGCACCGTAAAGCCTTTTTTAAAGGTCTTATCGGAAAACAAGCTTGTGTACTCCGACTCTTCGGGCGGAGGCTTGACGGGTTTATTGCCGTCGTCAGGATTTTTACAGGCCGTCGTTATCAACATCATACAAACACCTATCAGACATACGAAAATTCTTTTACATTTCATTTAAACCACCTCTTTCTTCCGTCTGCGTCAATACTTCCGCTTTAAGACCGCGAACAGGATTGTCAAAGCCGCGCCCGCTCCGAGCAGGCTCGCCGCGCCTTTTTTGCAGCTGATTCTGCCTCCGCCGTCCTCGCCGCCCGCGATCGTCCCGTCGTAGAACAGCACGTAAACGGTTTTAGAGTCCTCGGCGGTAAACGTCAGCTTGTCGCCGTCCGCCGTCGCCGCAACCTCGGTCAGGTCGTCGCCCGACGCCTTGAACAGCTTTACCTTGGACGCGCCCGTTAAATCCATCGTCGCCGTAACGGGGCCGACAAACTCCAGCTTCTTCTCGTCCATGAGGCCGTTCAAAACAAAGGGCGTCGCGTTCTTCGTTTTCAGCGAGGATTTCTTACTGTTGATCGCAAGCTGCGCGTCCGCATAGTCCTTCTCGACGGCCGCCGTGCGGGTCAGGCCCGTCACGACGGACGGATACACGCCCGCGTGCAGGGACAAATATTCGATATCCGCGCCGATCTTATTCGTCGCGTCGTCCACCCTTTTCGCCGCCGTCAGCGAGGTCGTTTCCCCTGCGGCCGCGGCCTTTCCGTTGACCTTGTGCACGACGAATTCGGCCTTCGTGCCCTCCGGCAGCGTCAGATTGTCGCGGTGCAGCACGTTCATATACAGGCGTTTGTCCTTTTCCTTCAACGCCTTGACAAAGTTGCCGAGCGCATAGAAATCGTCGCCCCAATTCGTGGCGGTAACTATGCTTTGGGAATACGCGTTGCCGCGCAGGTACGCCAATTTCTCGGTCTCGTTCAGCGCGCCGCTCCCGTCCTTATCCAATTCGTCGAACATATAGCCCGTGTCGGGGTCGTCCTTAATCGGCCAAACGACCTCGTTTTCGTCGCGCAGAAAATAGCCGTTATTCAAATCGAAATAATAGCCCGTCTTGCCGCCCGTCGTAAACTCGCGAACCGAAAGTTTCAGATGGTCGTAGCTCGTCAAGGGCTGCCAGTTCGCGTCGGTCAGTTGCAGGATTTCCTCGCCCATCCAGCAGGAGCCCCAGCCCAAAAGTCCGTCGTTGTAACTGCCCGCGGCGGGGTCGTACTGCCCGTCGGCGCCGCTGGTCGGCGTAATGCCGATATAATTGAACTGTACCTTAATCTTGCCGGGCTGGGCGTTCGCGCCGGTCTGCGGCAGGGGCCGCCATCCGATCAGCACGCCCGCGCCGTAGGCGTTCGTCCATTGCTCGCTGTGCTTTCCGTAAAAGGGCACCTCGTTGAACATGTCGGAACGCAGTCCCGTGTCCATAAAGGAAACGCCGAACCATTTGTCCGTGCTGTTCGTACGCCATTGCTTTAAAGAAAATTCGACCGACAGCCCGTTCAGCTCGACTTCGGGCAGAAAGGTCACGCCTACGCCGCCCGGCGCGGTGCGGCCGCTGACGGTCAGCTCGTCGTTCGCATAGGACAGATCGGTGCGGATATCCGTCTTTTTGACGTTTACGCCGAAGCCCTCGCTCAAAACGTAGTTGTACGGCGCCCAATCCGCGGCGGTATAACCGTCCGCCGCCGCCGCCGTGCCCGCATTCCGCGCCGCAAACGGCGCGAACGCCGCGGCGGCAAGTAACGCCGTTACCGCCATTACCGTCCAGAGTTTCTTCATTGTCATTGACCTCCTTTTATCTATCGTTTAATCCTGCGGATTAAACGTCGAAAGGGGTACCCCTTTCGGTTGCCAAAGTCCCTTCGCCGCGCTTTCGCGGCACGCTTACCCTTTCACGCTGCCCAAAACGATCCCCTTGATAAAATACTTTTGCAAAAATGGATAAATCGCGATCAGCGGCACCATGATGATAAAGATATTCGCGGCCGCCATCGAATCCTCGCTGAGCTCCTTGTACACAAGGCCGATACTGAATCCGGGCGGTTCCTTTAAATATTGCTGTAAAAAGGTTTGCAGCGGGTACATTTCGGGCTGCGTCATATAGATCAGGCCGTCGAACCAGCTGTTCCAATTCCCGACGAAAGCGAACAGCACGACGGTGGCGATGATCGGCAGCGAGCACGGCAACACGATCAGAAACAGCGAACGGAAATGATCCGCGCCGTCCACGTGCGCCGCCTCCTCGATTTCGCCGGGAAGCTGCCGGAAAAAGTTCATCATGATGACCGCCGAGAAGATCTGCACGCCGCCCGGCAGGATCAAGGCCCACAGCGTATTCTTCATGTTGAGCGTATTCGCCACCAAGAGGTACGTCGGCACCAGCCCGCCCGAAAACAGCATACAGAAGATGATCACGGCCATATAGACCGAGCGGCCCCGCAACGCGCCTTTTTTGCGCGACAGCGGATAGGCCAGGCAGATCGTCAAAATCAAGGTGATCAACGTGCCGAGCACGGTTTTCAGCACGCTGACCTTCAACGAATTCCAAAACTGCGCGGTGCTGAAAATATACCCGTAGGCGTCGGCGTTGAAGCCGCGCGGCCACAGCCCCACCCCGCCCGCCTCGACGACGGCCTTCGCGCTGAACGACACGGCGAACAGGTTGACGAGGGGCAGCACGCAGCTCAAAGCCAGCGCGACGCACACGATGTAGTTGAACACCGTGAATATCTTATAGGGGATCGAAACGCGCTTCACCGTTTTTAAAAGATCCTGTAATCGGTCTTTTTGACCAACACAAGATTCGTTCCTCCGATCAAAATAAAGGCGATCACGGACTTGAACAGGCCGATCGCCGTGCCGAGCGGGTAGTTCGTGCCCTGCCCGAACGTCAGCCGATAGACATAGGTGTCGATAATATCCGCCGTGTCGTATACCTTTTGGCTATACAGTACGAAGATTTGCTCGAAGCCCGCGTTCAGGATGCCGCCCAAATTCAGGATAAGGTTCAGGATGACGACGGGCATCATCGCGGGCAGGGTGATATGAAGCGTCTGCTTCACGCGGTTCGCGCCGTCGATCTCGGCGGCCTCGTACAGGTTGGGATCCACGCCCGTCAGCGCGGCCAAATAGATGATCGTGCCGAAGCCGAAGCCCTTCCAAATCTCCGAAACGACCAAAATCGGCACAAAAGAGCTGTTGCTTTGCAGCCAAAGCGTGCTCGGCGTATACCCGAACACGCCGAGGAAGCGGTCGAAAAAGCCGTTCGCCTGAAAAATATTTTTCAAGATACCGCCCATCACGACCCACGAAATGAAATAGGGCAGATAGATTGCGGTTTGGATCGCCTTTTTGGTTTTCTTGGAGCGCATCTCGTTTAAGAGCAACGCGACCGCGATCGGCACGGGAAAGCCGAAAACCAATTTGGCGACGGCGATCACCAGCGTGTTGCGGAAAACCGTCCAAAATTCGGGCAAAACGGTGAACATATACCGAAACTGTGTCAGGCCGCCCCACGGCGAGCCCCAAATACCCAAACGATAATTGTAGCTTTCCAAAAACGCCATGCGCAAGCCCGCGATCGGCACCAAATTGAACAGCACGAGAAACGCCATCGGCAAGAGCAGCAGCGCGTGCAGCTGCCACACGTTGCCCGACAACGCGCTTTTGCGCCGTTTTCTCGTTTGGGGCGCGGTTTTGACCGTCACGTCGTTGGAAATTGTCAATCCGTTTTCCATTTCTTTTTACTTTTTAACTTTACTTTTTACCTTTTTTGCCTATTTTCCCTTGTTCAAATCGTTCAAAATCTCTCTCATGCCCTTCGCGTACAGCTCGCCGATATAGGCGTCCCATTGCGCGTCGGTGAACACGGAATCGCCCGTATAGAAATTGACCAGCTGAATGCCCATGAAGTCCGTCAAAATGCCGCCGTATTTATTCATCAATTTGGTGTTCATCGTCGTATAAGCGGGGCGTTTAAAGTTGACGACCAAACGGTTGCGATCCTTTGTGTAGTCGTAATCGACGTACTCGTTAAGCGCGTTATACGCGCCGTTCGGCCCGAAAACCTTATATAAGCCGTAATAGCTCTTGCCCGTTCCCGTCGGATCGTCGGCGTACTTTTTGACGACCTCGTATTGCTCCCTGCAATCCAGCGACATGCGGCTTTCGTCGCCCGTTTTCAGCGCGTACTGCATGTCGTAGGCGTACCGGATATTTTTATTCGGCGCGTCCACGCGCACGGGCGAATACATCATCACCTCGTCGCGCGCGGGGCGGTATTTCTCGCTTTGGCGGATTTCCACCGTGCGGCGGGTCAATTCCCCCTCGTCGCTGTAAAACGCGTCGATCAAATGATTCGCCAAAACGACGACGATTTCGGGGTTCGGGCAGCGGTCGCTGACCGCGTAATAGCTGCGGTCTAAAATGTTTAGCGGCACCAACGGTTGAATCAATTCGCCGTCGAAGCCCTTGATCGCCCACGGCAACCAATCGCAGCCCGGCTCGTTGACGGCCGCGTTTGTTAGATATTCCATGACGTGCCAATACTCGCCGACAAAGGAGCCGACCTTGCCCGCCGACAGCGCGGCCTTTAAAAGCTGTCCGTCCAGCGCGCTGTTCGCGTCGATGACCTTTTCGCGGTACAGAGAATTCAAAAGGCGCATCATACTTTTGGCGTTTTCGGAATCCATACCGTAGCCGTATTTACCGCTTGCGTCCTGCGTGTACGCCGTCGGCGCCGCGCCGAACACATCCGCAAAGCCCTGCAAGCCCGAGCCGCCGAAGCCCATCGCCACGCCGAAGGACTGTTTGCCGCCTTTGGTCAGGTTATTGGCCGCGAACCAGCGGATAATGTCCAAATATTGATTAAAACCGGCGGGCAGCAGCTCTGACAGCCCGTTGCCGTCGCTTTCGTTATACGGTATCGCGTGCGCGTCGGCGTACTTTTTGAGCCAATCCGCGCGAATCCAAATGATCGGACATTCCGTGAAGAGGTCGGCCAAGAACGGGAAGCCGTACAATTTTCCGTTCACGGTCGCGCTCTCCAAAATTTCGGGACGGCGCGGGATCGAGGGATTGCCGCCGTTCCACATCGCGTAATCGCCCGTATAGCCGTACTCCACCGCAAGACGAAGAGCGGGGGATGCGTATTTCTCATACGCCTCGGTCAGATCGGCCACCATGTCCTGTTCGATCAGCTCGGACAATTCGGACTGCCGCGCGAAGAACAGATCGGGCAGATCGTCGCCCAGCATCGCCATGCTCAATTGCGTCGTGTAGGCCTCGCCGATATTCGCGGAAAATTTGGATACGAAATTGACGTTGAGAATCTCTCTGTACAGGTCGTAAACGACATTGTCGGACGCCGTTTCGCCCGAAATGTATTTTGTAGCGGAAACCATCTGCCCCACCGTGATATCCATTCTCTCCGCGTACACGCCGAGCGGCAAGGAGCCTTCGACCAGCTCCACCCGTTTACGGGGCTTTTCCTTGTTGCATCCCGCAAGAAAGGGCGCCGTCAAAACGGCCGCCAATCCCAGCGCGAAGAGTTTGATTTTAAAACCTCTTTTCATCATTTCTACCTCTTTTCCTCCATTGAGAAATTCCTCCTCCGCATTAGGATTCCCCTAACGCGGAGCCCTTCAACAGCCGAAAACGGTGAGTTTTCGGCGTAAAAAAGGAGTGAATAGGTTTTTCCCCTTTACCAAACCGCAGAAAAAGCAAAATCTTTTTCTTCGGTTTGGAATAATGTTATCGCTAACATTTTCTACTATTATACACTATATTTATACGTTTGTCAATACCCTTTTGAAAAAAAATTTAAATTTTTTTCCGACGGGCGATTTTTACCGAATCGAGCCTCTTTCGACCAACGTATGCGCGATCGGAATGACCTTTTCGGGCGGCGGTTCCCGCTTGCCGATCAGCCGCAGCAGCGTTTCCATCGCGGTTTGGCCTGCAATGTAAGGATTTAAACTCACGCTGGTCAGCTTGGGAAAGGTCATCTCGCAGCTGTTGGCGTTGTCGTTTCCGATCACGGAAATCTGTTCGGGGATTTTGATTCCCGCGTTGTTTAACGCCTGCACCGCGCCCACGGCGATATAGTCGTTGGAGCAAAATACCGCTTCGCACAAGGGCTCCCCGCTCCGCAGCAGCTTATTCATCGCGCGGAAGCCTCCTTCGGGCGTGATATTTTCGCGCTCGATACGGATATACCGCTCCAAACCGTTCTCTTGCATGATACGGCGATAAATGTCCTCCTTATCCTTCCACAAACCGTCCAACATATACGAGGACAGCATCGCGATATTTTTAAAGCCCTTGCCGACCAAATGACGCATCGCGAGGTCGGCAAGCTTCCCGAAATCGAAGGCGATATTGTAGGCGTGCTCGATGCGCTGATGCACCGTGACGATCGGAATGTCCAAACCGCGGGCCGCTTCGTCGAGATAGACGTAAAAATTTTCCATCTCGGTGCGCGCCTTGATATAATCGTCCGTATCCGACATGGACATTTCCATCGGCAGCACGATCAACCCGTCGATTCGGTTGCCCACGAACATGTTGAAGGTTTTCACCGCCGTATTGTAGCGGTCCACGTTGGCGTTCATCAAAATATAGTCGTGCTTATAGGCCACGCTGTCGATGCCCGTGATGATATCCAAATAAATTTGGTTATAGATATTCGAGTACAGCACGCCCACCGTTTTCGAGCTGCCCTGCACCAAGCTTTTGGCGATTTGGTTCGGGCGGTAGTTCAACTCCTCGATGATCTTGCGCACCCGTTCGACGGTCGCCCGCTTGACGTTCGGAGAATTGTTGATGACGCGGCTGACCGTCATCGTGGAAACCTTCGCCTGTTTCGCCACGTCTTCTAACGTCATTTCCGTTCCTTCTTTCCCGTTTGAACCGTATCGGTCACGGCGTATTCGGTTATTTTGATATTCCTCAATCCGAACGGCACGACGGCGTATTTGTCCGTCCATGTCGAACCCTTCAATTCGGGGAACACCACGAAGTCCTCGAACTCGACATAGCCCTTGAAAACCGTATGACCGACATAGGGATGCCGCCCCTTGATATGGTGAAACGGGCCGAACAGGTTGCGCGCCCCGCTCGTCATGCGAATTTCAATCGTATTGCCGCCCGCAACCAAAAAATCGGTCATATCGATCCGGTAGGGCGGTATGCACATTTCCCGCACCTCTTGCCCGTTGATATACAACGTACCCGCCGTAAAATCGGGCCTGTCGTAGGTCAAAACGAAGCGGCGGTTCCGCGCGGGCCCCGCTTTGAGGCGCGCGGTCGCCCGCACCGTGCCGCAGAAGTTGAACAGTCCCTGCGCCGTCACGTCGGCGATGTCGGTTATGCGGGGCTTTTTACAAATCTCGAAGCCCGCCGCGTCCGCCCATAAACATTGCGGCGCGCGTTCGGCCGCGCCGCAGACGGGACGCGTGCCGAAATCGCCGAGAATATAGATATTTTCAATGTCGTAGGGATAGGAAAAAACGTTGGTGATGCTTTGGAAAACGCTGTCCATGTCGTACGCGCTCTTAAAGGGCGAAACGGTTTTACGCAGCTCGACGGTGTTGAGTCCCCGTTTAACCATACCGGAAATATCGAATTTGGCGAATTGTTTGTCCGTCCACCAACCCGACGGCGAGACCCGTTTGCCGTTCACATACGCTTCGCCGTCAAAGATTTCACAGGCCATCGCCAACCTTTCGGGCACAAACGCCGCCTTGAAACCGTATTTCATCGACAATTTCACGGGCTTGCCGCCGCCCGCTATCTTTTTATAGAACGCGGCCGTCTTGCGCACGGCGAAATCCTCCCCGTCATAGGGCGCGCCGTCCGCGCTTATACGGCATTTGTCCGCCACAAGGATATTTTCCGTCCATTCGGTCGTAAACCGATTCAAATACGCGACCCGTTCGGGCGACGGCGAACGCGCTTCCGGCTCCCCGTCCGCGCAATCGATCAGCCACGCCTGTTGCGGATCGAAACGCACGTCGGCAAAGGTGCAGTCCTCCGCCGCGGAGTAGGTCGCCGCGAGCTCCGCCGATCCGCCCGTCAAATCGGTCGCGGTCAGCTTCTTTTTTCCCTTGACCCGCAATAAAACCTCGCGCCCCTCGCTCTTGTTGACGTTGACCGCGAAGATCAGCAACTCGCCGCCCTCCCGCCGCGCCGCCGTCGCGAAGCCGAAAGCCGTGCGGAAGCTGACCTTGTCGATAAACTCGAACGCCCGCGGAAACCGAACGATATTGAAGATTTTGCGCATCAAGTCGGCGCGGATCGTCATGTCGTGAAACTCGAAATCGAAAACCTTGCCCGCCGCCTGCCCGCCGATCAATTCAGGCTCGCGCTCCGCGACGAACACGGGGCCGCCGCTTTCGGCAAAGGCGCGCAAGATATCCGCGGTCGTCCGCTCTATACTGACCGTGGGCGGCACGATCACCGCCGCGTATGTCCGTTTCCCGACAATAATTTTGCCGTTCTCGACGCGGGCGTATTTGGCCATTAAATCCTCGTCGCCGAAATCGAAATCGATCTGCAAATCGATCAACGCCTCGGTTACGCGCCGCAGCGCCCCCGAAATAGCCTTTTCCCGCACGTTATAGCCCGCGCCGCGCTCGCACCAAACGCCGGACTTCGGACTGATCACCAATACGCCGTCGGCGCGTTCGCCGCGAATCAGCCTGCCGTTGACGAGGTTGAACGCGTCCGCTAATTTCGGAAAGCTTCCCCACCACGGCATTTGATAACAAAAGAAATTCGGATAATCGCGCTTGCGCGTACCCACAACCGAATACATTGAAATGCTCAAACAGGGCACGTTCACGCCCATAGACGCCTGCCAGCCCCAAATCCATAAAATGTCGGCAAACGTCGCGTCATAGCCCGAACAAGCGTAGGTTTCGCACAAAAGCTTGCGGTTGCCCAGCTGCCAGGCGACGCTTTCGGCCTGTTTGAACGTATTGGCGGGCACCAAACGGTTGCCCAAGGAATCCACGCCGATCATCTGCTGATACTCGTAAAGCGGCATGACGCCGCCGCTCGTCGCGATTTGGTCGATCAGGCCCTCCTCGCACGCGTAATGACCCGTAAAAATCAAGCCGTTCGCCGCGCACCAATCAAAATAGGGCTTCGCATAGGACTCCGCCGCCATCGCCGCGACGTTCTTCCAAAACCGATAGCGGTGCCCGCGGTAGCCCTCCGCCTCCCGAAACAAATAGGGCAGCGCGCCGTAGATATCGCGGCCGAACCTTTCTTGAAAAGCGGCGGGCACATATTTGCCCCACGGCAAGCCGCGCGGCGACGCGTGCGGCTCGTCGGTGAAAATCCCTTTGATCACGCCGCCGAAATACTTGCCGAAGCGTTTTTTATATTCCTCGTGCGTGACGGCGATAAAATACGCGATCGCATCCTTGTTTAAAATATCGACGTAAACGGGGTTGTATTCCTTATAGACAATCAGATTTTCCCCTTGCGGCGGGGGCTCCGTATCTCCCTCGCGCCATAAGAGCGCGAGCGTTCGCGGATCGTACACGCCCACGATCTCCGCCGCGTCCCGCGAAGCGTCGCCCGTTTTGCACAATAAAAAGGACTGAACGAAATCCTTATCCTTTCGGAAGACCCGCCCGCCCGCGAAGCCGCTCGGCCAGCCGTCCTCGTCGTAAATCCATACCTCGAGGCCCAGCCGCCCGCATTCCTCGACCGTCGTTCCGAACGCGGCGAACCAACGTTCGCCCATGTATTCGATTTTCAACCCCGCGCGGCTGTGAACCAACACGCCGCCTATTCCCGCGGCTTTAAAGCCCCGCAGCTGCTCGATCAGCTCGGCGTCCCGAATATCGTCGTTCCAGCCCCAAAAGCACAAAGGCTTTTCCGCGTAACCCGCCGTCATGCGCGCGCCTCCGTTTCGTCGTCTTTTTTAACTTCCGTTTTTTCTTCTTCGAGGCAGGAGCATTCCTCGATTCGATCGCCCTCGACCTTAAAGCTTTTAAATTGATAAGGCCGGAATTCGGCGCGGAAAACGCGTCCGATAAAGGGCAAGGCTACCTCGGCGGCCCGTTCGGCGTCCGTGCCGTTCCACAAGCGCAGGACGCAGCCGCCGCCCCGTTCCGCGCGCTTGACCGCCGTCAAAATCACCGCCTTGTCGGAAATCTCGATGAAACGTCCCGCGGGCTTGCCCGTCCCCGTGGGGAAAAAGCTCAAAGCGGTCGGCGGTTGGTGCGCCGCGAGGCTTTCGGCGGCGATACTCTCAAAGCGTTCCTTGCTGCCCGACGCCGTTATAATAAAGCGGAATTCACGCTCGCCCTGATCGATACGGGGGCTGATCCTGTCTTGACGCAAAACACGGCGGTTGTCGATCGGGTGCGCGGTATAGGCCGCGCTGTTTAAAAGCGTCGCGCCGATCACGCCGTCCTTGCAATCCGAGCCGTAATTGCCGAAGTTGATCAGCGACACGGCGTCGGTTCGGTCGGCCAAAACCGTATAGCCCTGCGCCACGACCTCGTCTCCGTCGGTTTTCAAGCGATTCAGGCCGAAAGCGGTTTCACCGAAATAGTCGCCGCCCGCGATCGCGGTCGGAACCAGCAATTTCAGCTTAACGTCCTTTTCGGCGTTGTATAAAAGGATACGAACCTCCAAATCCGTGCCGCGCTTCGGCAGCAGGTATTTGATGACCATCGAGGACGAGCCGTATTTAAAGAACGCTTCGATCACGGTGCGCACGGCCCCGTCCTCGATCACGCGCACGGGCGGCAGCCGTTCGGCGTCCACGGCGGCAAACCGCGCCGCTTCCTTCGGGCTCATCGGCGTAAAGCCGCCCAAACGTTCTTTGTAGTCGTCGTATCGAAAGCCCCACGGGTCGCTGCAATATTTGATCACGTCCACGCGGAACGCGCCGCCCCTTATGTATTCCTTGCCGTTGACGGTCACGCCGTCTATGAGGCCCGTCCTTTGATTGACGGTCGCCTGTAAATTCGCGCCCTTAAATTCGTATTTTCCCGCCGCGAAACGGGGCAGGCTGCGCTTTTTCACCTTCTTCAATTTGGTAAAGCAGGACACGCGGTGCATCGCGAAAGGCTTTAAATCGACGCGGAACACCATGCGTTTGCGCCAATCGAGCGGCAGACTGCTCTCCTCCTTTTCGGGCTGCGCTTCCAACTTCCGCCCCTCGTGGTATAAGCTCGCTTCGTAAAATTCGGTTTCGCTCCAATTTTGATCCGCAAGCATGAATTCGCATTCCACCGTCCGCGTCAGCGGATAAGGGTGCGGATTGTAAATGAAAATCGGGTATTCGCCCGCCGCGGCCTTCTTTTCGCCCGCCGCGAGCGCGAAAAACGCTTTCAGCTTGACCCGCGAAACCTCCTCCAAGCCGTGACCCAAACCGATCAAGGCCGCGGCCTCCGCGCCGCGCACGCTCGTCCCCGGCAAGATGTCGTGAAACTCGTTGAACAACAGATCGCGTTCCGCGCGCGCCAAAGCGTCCGCGGGATATTCAAACCCGCTCCCCGCCGCCGCGGCGTGCGCCGCCGCCTTTTCCGCCGAATACAGCTCGTTTTCTAAAAGCATGTGCCGCTGCTTGACGCGCGCCTGCGAGGTATAAGCGGCCATGTGCAGATGATTCATATCGGGCGTTTCCCGAAGCTCTCCGCGCCGTTTTTCGATTTCGGCAAAATATTTGTCGGGCGTCGAGTGCTCGAATCGAATCGCCGGATACTTCTTTTTTAAGTCGTTTATCGCCGCGTAATCGCGCCGCGAGGGGCCGCCGCCGTGGTTACCGACCCCCCACAGGACGAGGCCCGTTTTCACGTCGGCAAAACGGGCTATGTACGGCTCGATCTTTTCCGCCACCCTGCCCAAAAGCGTGTTATACCCCTCGGACGAACGGTGCACGATCACCTCCGAACCCGCGAAGCCCTTCCACAGCATATCGCGGTCGGCGACGTCGGTCGCGGGCCGCGTACACAGATAATAATCCTGCCCCGCGTCCTTTAAAATCTGCACCAAGCCGCGCGTATGCCCGAACGAATCTAAATTCAGCGCGGTTTTGGGCATTTTATAGCCCTCGAATTTGGCCTCGAAAAAGCGTTTCCCCGCCAAAATCTGACGGATAAAGCTCTCGCCCGCGGGCATATTGCAGTCGGGCTGCAAGAACCAGCCGCCCATGATATTCCATTTGCCCGCCTTGACCAAGCGGACGATGCGCTCGAACAGCGGCCTGTCGTACTCCTCGACCCATTGATACAAAACGGCCTCGTTGTGACAAAAGATAAAATCGCCGAATTCCTCGCAAAAATCCGCCGCCGCCGAAAACGTCGTAACCGCCGCCCCCGCGCCCTCCTGCCATTCCCATTGCCAAACGGGATCCAAATGCGCGTTGCTGATCAAATGCACCTTATCCATTCTTTTTTAATCCGCCTTTTTCCATTCTTTTAATTCACCTTTATCCGTTCTTTTTAATCCGTCTTTTTTAATCTGATCGCTCCGATTGGTAACGATAACATTTTATCATATCCGCCGCCGCTTGTCAATGCTTTGCAGATAAAAAATTTCCCTCTCTCGGAGGAGTGGCCGTCTTTGTTCCGTTTGGACGATAACTATGTCATTTCGAGCGTAGTCGAGAAATCCCCGACAATTTAAGCATGTCATTGCGAGCCGAATTTATAACGAGGCGTCGCAAGCTCATCCTTTTTTAATCGGTTGGGATTCCGCGGGGCACTGTTCGCGCCCCCCCCTGAATGACGCGTCAAACATGTTGCTCTCCCTTTTATAGCCCTTTATCGCTTCCAAAAAGGTTATGCCGGCGCCCTGCTCTGTTGCGGGAGTGGACAAATCGTGTGGACGGCGTGAAACGCCTAAAAATCCTTTCGGATAATTTTGGTCTAAAACCGTCAAAAATGCTCCGTCGCAGCGGTGCTGCGATGTGCGCTTTTTGATAATTTTATTCTCAAAATTCTCTCGGAAATATTTTTTCAACACGAATTGTCCACTCCACTCTGTTGCAAATTAATTGACAAAAACGATAAAACGGCTTATAATTGAAAATAAAAATGTCTCTTGATGCGCAACATGTCGTGTAATAGTGCGTCATTCTGATCGATAAGCGAAGAATCTCAACCTCATAAAAAAGGGATAGTGAAAACAAGAACCAAACAAAAACACTTTATAAAAACGCCGGCGTTTTTTCTCGCGTTCGTTTTTCTTTTCGCGGGCGGCTTTTTCTCTTTTGCGGTGAATTTCCTTCTTGCAGCAAATTCCCTTATCCCTAAGGGAATTTTTTCGGCGCGCGCCGAAACGGATATTCAGAGCTTTGCGGGCGGCGACGGCGGCGAGAAAGCCCCGTACCTTATTTCCGCGCCCGAACAACTGGACGGATTGCGCCAATTTTGCGGCGGGGAAAACAGGGATAAAAATTTCAAGCTGATAAACGATATCGATTTGACGGCGTACCTTTCGGAGGGCGGCGCGGGTCATGACGGCGGCGCGGGCTGGAAGCCGATCGGCGGCGACGGCGAGGACGAATTTTACGGCAATTTGGACGGCGGCGGCTTTACGGTACGCGGGCTGTGGATAGACCGTCCCGACGCGTACGGCGCGGGATTCTTCGGCTTTTTGATCGACGCGAGGATAAAAAATTTGCGTATCGTCCTTGACCCCGTAAAGGGGATTAAGGGCGGCCATTACACGGGCGGGCTTGCGGCCTGCGTACGCGAATCCGAAAACGTCGCGAGCAAGATCGAGAAATGCTCGGTGACGGGCGGCGTCTTGTCCGTCGGCGACAGTTCGGGAGATTTCTTCCTCGGCGGGCTGTTCGGGGACGTTGCGGACTATATCGTTTCGGAGTGCGCGTTTACGGGCTCGGTCACGTTCAAGACGCAGAAAGAGGGATCCGGCAGGGTCGGCGTCGGCGGTATCGCGGGAGTGGTGGGGAACGGCACGATAAAGAATTGCTATGTCGACGTCGTACCGGAAGCGGGGAGCTGCGTACCGGCGGGCGTCGCCGGTACGTATGTCTTGGCAAACGAGGCCGTAAATTGCTTTGTTTCGCTTTCGGGCGGCGGAGACGTTTTCCCGTTTTTCGGCTCGCCGACCGGGTTCATGGGACAACAGATGGCGACCGTGACAAATTGCCGATACTACAATGTCGACGGGGTTCCGCGCGAGTTTGGGGAATACGATTACCCGCACGACGTAGACGCGCTTTCCAAACGGCTGATGGGCGCGGACATAAAAAGCCGAAGCGCGTTCGCGGGTTGGGACTTTGACAACGTGTGGGGCTTCGATCGGGACGGCAATTTGGGACTGCGGGCGTTCGGTACCCCGTCTGTTACCTTGGCCGTCTACAAGGACGGCGCGGTCTGGCTCGACTGCGGCAAGGCCTTTACGCTGAAAAACGAAACCGCAACGCCGCAGACTTTCGGGAGCGGGAACGACGTACACGCGGCGGTTGCGGCAAACGGCGCGTGGGCGGTCTACGACGGCGGAACGGACACGGGCGCGGCGATCAATTTGTACGGCGCGCACGAGGTCGTGACATTACAGTATTATACGGTGACGTTCTCGGTCACGGACGCGGGCAAGGCGGGCGGCAGCACGGTGACGGCGGTGTACGGCGGCGAACCGATTGACAGCGGGGCGGTCGTTTTGGGCGGCAAAACGCTGACGCTGACGGTGACGGAAAACGGCGCGGGCAAGAAAATCGAATACACCCGTCTGTGGAGCGGCCTCGACTTGGACGCCGGGGATGCGGCGCGGAAAACGGTCACGGTCAACAACCTGTCCGGCGCGGTCAATATCGCCGTTACGGTGACGGGAACGATCCCCCCGCCGAATTTAACGTGGCTGTGGATCGCGCTGGCCGTACTGATCGCGGGCGCGGCGGCGGGCGCGGTCGGGCTGTATTTCTATCGCCGAAAGCAACCGCGAACCATCACGGAAACCGTGACCGAAACGGCCTATGTCGAACGGGAAATCATAAAGGAAGTACCGCTCTCTCGCGGCGAGCCGCTGCCCATGGACATGTTCACGCCCGCCGAAAGGCGCATCGCGCCGCTTTTAGCGTTGGGCAAATCCCGCCGCGAAATCGCCGAGGAATTGGGAATCGCCGAAAACACGGTCAGAAATCACACAAGCAATATTTTGGACAAGGCCGAGGTCGACAGCCAAAAAGCCTTTATCGCAAAATACATCTACGAAAAAGATTTTTTTGAAAATTCCTGAAATAATTTGAAAACTTGGTACGGAAGTACCAAAGCGAAAAGCGGAATATCCTCTATACTAAAGGGCGGTAGGGTCAATAAACCTTACCGCCCTTATGATTTTGTCAGGACGGCGGAAATGCGCGCCGCCCGACGCGGCAGCTTCATATAGGGATTTATTTACCTTAAAGGAGGGTATAACAAAATGACAACAACCAACCAAGGACACAAAACGGCAAAACGGCTTATCGTCGCCTTTATGGCGGCGGCGCTATTGCTCTCGGCGGCGATCGCGTTGCTCTGTGTCGTGCCGAGCGGCAAAACGGCAAGCGCGGCCGATGCGCCGACCGCGGCGGCGGTACCGACGGCGGACTACGAATTTACGATTACACGGAATGCGGAAGATCTCTTCGAGGCGGCCGGCCCGCTTACGGTCGCCCCCAGCTCGGCGGCGGACGTCGTTGTCGATCGCATCACCGCCGCGGTAGAAACCGATTGGGGCGCAAAGGAGGGAACCGCCGCGATCAAGATTAACTTCGGCGACGGAAGCACGGAGATTGACAACGTGGGGCGCACCATGACCCTTTCCGCCGGCGCTCACACCGGTACGTACATATTCGCGGGGAAATTGGCCTCGTCGTACGCGGGCGGACCGTTGACGGTGGGCAGGTCTACGGACACCGAGGTTGTTACCGTTTATATCACGGGTTCGGATACGGAAATCAAAAGCACGCGGTCAGAGGGAGCTAATCCGGTCACCATAGGCGTCTACGGAAGAGGGGTTTTAAACGTGTGCGGCGGCAAGGTCTTGGCGGCGGACGAGAGCGGAGAGCCGATTGTCAGAGCGATTGTTTTGAACGACGGAAACTCCGTTCTCAACGTATACGGCGGCGAGATTTCCGCGTCAAGCATATTCTCGACCGGCGCTTTCACCGGTTACGCCGCGTACAGCATAGTCAACACAACCGTCAATATTTACGGCGGCAAGGTTTTCGGATCCAACGCTGCCGTATATTTTGCGCAGGGTAACGGCAAACTCAATATCTACGGCGGCGAGATTAGAAATACGGCGGGCACGGGCAGCGACATCATACGCCTCGGCGCTAGCAGCAGGCCGACAATCACCGTAATGCCGCTTCCCCCGACGGGCGGCGAATTCACGGAAACCTATAAGGCGGCGGCGTATACCTTGAGCGCGGGCGAGAGCCTCGTCGTGGGCGCGGTGACTACCTATCAATGGTCTAAAAAGGACGCGAACGGCGATTATACCGACATTGCGGGCGCGACCGGCGCGGATTATAACGTAACGAACATAGCCGACGGCGGGGACTATAAGGTGACGGCGCGCGTTGCCTTTATCGGGCGTACGTCGGCTCCGACGGAATCGGTCTTTCACGTGACGATAAACGCGGCGGTTGTGAATATCGCGGCGATAGCGGGGGTGACCGCTCCCGCCCCCGGCGCGGCCCCCGTCGCCCGAATCACCGAAACCGCGCAATACACCGGAACCGTGACGTGGAGCGAAAGCCCCGCGACCTTCGGCGCGGCAACGGCCTATACGGCCATAATAACGCTGACGGCAAAGGAAAACTACACGTTGACCGGAGTGGCGGCGGGTTTCTTTACGGTGGAGGGCGCGTCGACGGTCGTAAACGCCGCGAACGGCGGCGTTATCACCGCGATGTTCCCCGCGACCGCAAAGGACGATTTACCCGACAAAGGCGGCTTATCGGGCGGCGCGATCGCGGGTATCGTGATCGGCGGCGTGGTGGTTGTCGCCTTGGGCGGCTTTGCGATCTTTTGGTTTGTGGTCAAGAAAAAGACCTTTTCCGATCTGACGGCGGCCTTTAAGAAAAAGGCGTAATTTTCTTTTTTGGTCGGACACCTTTCTTCTTATTGGGCAAACCCCGGCGGGCAATCTCAAAGAAAAATGTCCGTTGAACAGCGGAGCGGTTGAAATCAGCCGCTCCGCTGTTACATAATACGAACTAAAAAAAGAAACCGGCAATGCGGTTTCTCTTTCGAAGAGGTGTGCATACCTCTCGTGTGGTGGAGCAGGGACGATAGAGTTTGAACCGAATTGCTCCGTAAAGCATCGTTCGTATCGTCCAAACCCACGTGCGCGATAACCTTGCCACCCTTGAAGTTCAAATACACTACAATGTCATCATCGTAAGTGTAAACCATAAAGACGAGATTGTCAATGATTTTCCGTTGGTATTCCTTATCGTTCGGATCGCCCTGTATCAGTTCGGCTATGAAAACGAGAATATCTTCCTCGGTCACTTTTAGGCCGCGTTCAAGCTCGATTTGGGATTTTTGCAAGGTTAAGTCGTTCAGAAGGATTTCCAACTCGGACATCTTCTTTTCAATGCCCGCCCGAATCAAGGTATTCTTGGCCTCGATGAACGCATCGGTCAACTCGGCCGCTCCGCTCTTTGCGTTGGCTATTCTCACCTCTATGCTCCGCAAGCCGTCGTCGCCCGTCCGTTGGTCATAGTAGGAAACAACGTCGGAAGCCGCGCGTTCGGCATTTTTCGGGTCGCTCAAAAACCGCTTGACGCGCTCGGTGACGAACAACTCCAAAGTATCCTTGTTTTCCCATCGTTTATCGCATAACCCTTTCTTCTTTTTCTTGCAGACGTAACTGTAATACCTTTTACCGGTATGACTTGTTCCCCCTCCCGCTACCATTGCCGTTTCGCACCGGCCGCAAAAGAGTTTGCCCGTGAGAAAATACGGCTCTATCGCGGAATTTGCTCCCGCTAAAACCTTGTTGCGCTTCAAACGCTCCTGCACTTCGGCAAATAACGCCTTGTCGATGATCTGCGGGTACTGATTGGTACAAAGCCTGCCGCCGAAGGTAAACTCTCCCGTATACTTAGGATTGCTTAACCACGTGTCAAAAGTCCTGCTCGTAAACGGTTGGCCCTTGTAACGTTTCCCTTGCGCGTTCAAAGCGGCGGCAATCTCTTTCTTGTCCGTCCCTTTGGCGTATTCGGTGAATATGAATTTTACGATTTCCGCTTGCTCCCCGTCGATCGCCACTCTGTGTATCGTGCCCTTCTTGCCGGTTCTTTCGGTGTCGGTCAATTTGTAGCCGCATATCAGGTGGCAACCTGTATATGTTCCGTTCTCCACGCTCGTAGTCAAGCCGTCGCGGATACGCTTGCTTAAACGCTGGCTGTACTTCTCATCATTGGACGAGTATAGATATACACTACCTAAACGGTTATAAATTGATATTGATAAACCTGTAAACGATGTTTAATTCTCTGACTTCCTTCCCGTCGATGATTTCCGCCCGTTTCAACTCTATC
>BNZQ01000030.1 GCA_026001225.1 Clostridia bacterium | reverse complement strand
GGAAATGGTTGAACAGGTGAATGCGCCACGCGGCGGCCAGCGCGCCCGTATCGGCCTTATCCAATTTCAGCGCGTCCGCAAACGCCGTCAATTCTTCGGTTTCCTTGAAAGCGCGTTCGCCGAAGCGGTTCGCCTGTTTGATACGGCTTTGGCTGGTATAGCAGCCCGTAAAGGCGAAGTTGAGCTCGCCCGTAACCGTCGTCACGTTTTTCGCGCTCGCGTCGATGTACTCGAAGAATTCGCGGTAGGTCGAGAATTTAAAGGACGCCATAATCGGCCACGTGTTCATTTCCAAAATGCGGCTGATGTCGCGCCGCGTCGCGCCGCCGCCGTGGTTGCCCACGCCGTAGACCTTCAAAACCTTGTCGATTCCGTATTTGGCGGCCAAAGCGGGCGTGCGCATAACGCCGTCCGCGTCGAACGCGGCGTTGTACCAATAGGGCTCGCGGTACATTAAGATTTTGCGGCCGCTCGGCGCTTCCCAGCGGTAAATCTCGGGGACGATTTTACCCCGGCAATGGTAATAATATTTCAGGTTGCCGTGGTTTAAAATTTCCGGCACATTGACGTTGTGGCCGAACGTGTCCGGCTCGAAGTCCATAAAGAAATAATCGTCGGTTAAATCGAACAGCTTTTTTAAATAGCCGCGCGTGTACAGGATATGGCGCGACAGGCTTTCGCCGTTGACCATATTCTTGTCGGTCTCCACCCACGTGGACGCCGTGATCTCCCAGCGGCCCTCCCGCACGTATTTTTTGATTTCGGCCAGCATAGCGGGATCGTATTTCTCGACCAGCTCGTACACCGAGGCTTGACTTTGCGAAAAGGTGAAATCGGGATACTCCCGCATAAATTGCAGCATCGTGCGGAACGTGGACAGCGTCACGTCCACGGTCTCGTCCCACGGCCACATCCAGTTCATGTCGATATGCGCGTGGGCGACGCACAGCACCTCGACCGCCTTGCACGCAGCGCTCATCGGCGCCAATATCTTTTCCGCCGCCGCGACCGTCTCCCGCGTCAGAGCGTCCGCGTACTGCATCTCGCCGTATACGAAATTGACCGCCTCGCCCACTATGGCGTCGTATTTGCCGCCGCCCGTCCGGGACACCTCCGCCGCGTACTCCAATTCCGCCGCGATCCTCTCCGCCGTGTCGCTCGAGGCCCGCCGTTGTTTGATCGTGTCAAATTTAACCGCGTCCATGCCGATATCCTCTCCTCGATGTGGGATTTTTGTGGAAAGTTTTTACGAGAAATTTTTATGGGAATTTTTGCGGGGAAACCTTTTTTGCCAAAAAGGTTTCCCCGCGCCCTTTCCAAAAAACTTTCGTAAATTAATTATATACTTTATCAAGGGAAGTGTCAACGAGTTTAGGAGCGGACAAGCCGCAATCGACAATTTCCCCTCCGTCGGAGGGGTGTCGCCAAAGGCGGCGGGATAGCCGTCTTTGTGTCATTCTGAACGGAGTGAAGAATCGCTACCGATTATAAACCACCCTGTCCGCAAGAGAGGAATTAAGCGAAGGAAGAGAAGTGCAACGCGCTAAAAGTGTCATTCAGAGGGACGCGAAGCGGCCCGTGGAATCTCAACCGAAGGAGTTTATAACGCCGCGAAAGCTGCGCCGACACTCGCCGCCGCGCCGATCACCGCCGAAACCGTCGGTCGGGCGGCGTACTTATCCGTAAAGGCCTGCACGATGACCTGTTCCCCCGCCGCATTGGGATGAATGCCGTCCTCGCACATCAAGGCGGCGTAATCCGGGCGTAATAAAAATGCCTGCCGCACGTCCACCAAATCGAGTCCGCGCGCATAGGCCGTGCCGACCACGATATTATTATAGATTTCTTGATGACGCGAAATGGTCTCCACGTCGTTCTTTAAAAAACGCATAATATTCTCCGCGCCGCCGTGAATCCGCGTCACCCACTCGTAATACCGGAACGAGCCGATAGGCGGCAGGCTGACCAAAATCGGCTTGATGCCCCGCGCTTGCAAAAGATCGAGAATTTGACCCAAGGCGTCCGCGAAGGTTTCGGGCGCGGTTTTCGGTTCGGGCGTCAGGTTTCCACCCGCGATATCCTTCCAATCGTAGTCGCTGTCGTTGCCGCCGTATTCCACGACGGCGTAATCGCATTCGCAGTCCGCTTGAAAATACTTTCGGACCTGCTCCAAACCGTAAACCGCCGTCGCGCCCATACGGGAACGGTTGTCTATCTCGATACCGAACCGCCGATCGATCGCTTCCCAATCGATAAATTTGGACACGACGTATTTCCTGTCGCCGCCCGCGATGATTCCCCGAAACAGGGAGTCGCCGAATATCGTCACTTTTTTCGTTCGCCGTTCTTGCATTTTCTTCTTTTCTCTTTTATCCGTAAACTATCATACTATATTTTGCCCGAAAACGTCAATCTATCCTTCATTGTATGCGCCCTACTCCCCCGCGCGCGAAAAATAGAGAAAAAAACCTAACTCTACCCGCGGTAGAGTCCTCAGAATGATTGGACAAAAGCGGGATTTTATGGTATACTAATTTAAATCAGCGCATCCGTTTCGCTTGATCGGATTAGAATGACGGTAAACGAGGAACAGGTAAAAAACACAATCGCGGCAAATATCGCGCGCCTTCGACGGCAATTAAACCTGACGCAAGCGGAGCTTGCCGAAAAACTCAACTACTCGGATAAAGCCGTCAGCAAATGGGAACGCGCCGAGGGCATTCCCGATGTTTACATTTTGGTGCAGATGTCGGAAATCTTCGGCGTGACCGTAGACGGCCTGCTGTCGGAAACGCCGGAACAAAAGCCCGCGCCCCGAAAGCCCTCCGCCAAGGTGCGCGCGCTCGTACCGGTCATGTCGGCTTTGGCGTTGTTTTTCATCGCGACCACGGTTTTCAGCCTTTTGACGATGCTTTCCGTACACGTGCGCGACTTGTGGTTGCTGTTCGTCTATGTTCTGCCCGGCGCGGCGATCATCTTCACTATCTTTTCGGCGGTTTGGGACAAGTCCTTTTCTACCGCTCTCGCCGTTTCGGCGTTGATTTGGTCGCTCGCCCTCTGCCTGTTTTTAACGTTTACCCTCGAAAACAAGTACCTGTTTTTCATCATCGCCCTGCCCCTGCAAGTCCTGACCGGCCTCGGGTATTGGCTGTTCCGATCGCATAAACGCAAAAAATAAGGTGTCATTTCGAACGGAGTGAAGAATCTCATTTATCCGCGCCTATCCCCAACGAAACGCTGTACAAAACATGCGGAAAATATTATAATAGATACGCATTGAACAAATGGTGCCGTGCGCTTGTAGCTCAGTCGGATAGAGCAACGCCCTTCTAAGGCGTGGGCCGGGGGTTCGAATCCCTTCAAGCGCACCATGTTCTTTTCACCCCGATTGCAAGGCTTTTCCGTTCCATATAGCATTTTAGGAACTATCCGTACAGAGGGATTTGAACATAAGGCTTTTTGCCCTTGTTTTAGGGCCGAATGCCGGTGTTTGAATCCCTTATTCTTTGTCCGCAAATAAAGGAGTTTTTTTGACAGAAGCAAAAATCAAGCAAATCCGCAGGCTTTTCACGGAGGAGCATCTCGCCGCAGAGCAGATTGCCGCCCGTCTCGGTTACGGCATTTCGACCGTCTACAAATATCTGCGGACGGAAAACGATGCGGTATCCGCCGCACCCAAGGATAAAAAACCGCACCTCATCGACCCGTTTATCCCCGTTATCCGCGAATGGCTCATAGAGGATAAATCCGTTTACTTTAAGCAACGGCACATAGAGCCATCGGACTTGGCGTTAAGTTACACGATAAAAAGGTTAAAGGAAACGGCAAAAGCGCACCCCAAGCTACGACTGGCGACAATGGAGTGCACAATTGGATTGAGTGGATATGGGAAGGTAAAAAGCATATACCGAAAGGCAAGTGAGCAAATAGTCAGTCGCACCAACGATATGGGTGGCTGACTCTTTGTTTGGGTAGAAACAGAATTGAGCTTTATTACAGAGCCGTTCGGTAGAAAATGATAACTAACAGGACAAAAGACACAGGCAATTAACTTGCAAAATTCATAGCTATTTGGTATAATGAAAACAAACATTTTCATGAGGAGAATATACATGGGTGACCAACTTATCAATCATTGGGGGCAAGCGTGCCAAGATGCGCTTGACGGAAATGCCATTAAAAAAATTGAAAGCACTGCGATTATTACGCTTATTGACAATGCTCAAAAAGATGCCGATGAATATTTTGCGAAGCCTCATTCTAACAATTCAAACCAACGAGATACTACGGCGGTGCAACTTTTCTTTAGAGGTGAATCAAAGGACTATCCTGATTCACGGTTGTTGCCTAGTGTTTTTCGTGCTAAAAAAGGGAAAAGAGAGTACAATGAAAAGGAAGAATACTACGATGCCCTGACCAATTTTCCCGATGAGTTGGCTGATTTGTCAAACCTAAGCAAGCTAGCAAAAATGCAGCATTACAATTACCCAACCCGACTATTAGATTTAACGACCAATCCATTGGTAGCCTTATGGTTTGCATGTTCAGACTATAGTCGGTATCGCGAAACACCAAAGGTACAAAAGGATGGGTATTTTTATATAGTAGCTACCAAAACTGACAATATTTTGACATGCGATAGCGATAAAGCATTATTGCTTTCATGTCTTGCACAGTTAAAAGAAGATGAAATGGATGCGCTATTAAAGTTTCTTCGTGAAGCAATTGCTAAAGGGAAATCTGGATTGCCGTTTGGTGGCATAGATAAACAGTACGTTGATCCAATAATAGAGAAATCGAGGACGGCTAAGGAGGATATACCGACTGGGGTGCTTGCATTCCAAAAACTAATATCTGAAGCGACACGAGAGAGAACGGATTTTGCTAATTATAGGACAATTCCCAAGCATCTTTTGAGTACATTTGTCGTGCGACCTATGGTGCAAAATGAACGGCAAAAGGCGCAACATGGATTATTTGCTATTTTTGGTTTACCTGCTGATGGCAATGAAAACTATCATAACAGCAATGAGTATTTTATAAAGCGGTACATGATACCGAATCAAATGAAGATGGTCATTCTCAAACAACTTGACAAACTCGGTATAAATGAGGCAACGTTATTTGGCGATTTAGAGAGTAGGACAAGTCATAATCGTTGGCTTAAAGGATAACGAAGTAAAATAACGACTCATAGCGGATAAATAACCCCCAATCGTACAGTCCGATCCGCGCGGCGTATTTGGTGACATCGAGCGTGAGCTTCTTGTTGACCGACGGAAAGATTTTACCGACTATATCCGGCGCGTGCTTGTATCCGCACCAAAAGCCGACGTTATGCGTCAGGTGCATTCGTACTGTCTCGATAACGGCAAAGCCCTTTGTTCCGAATTTGTCTATAATGTCTCCCTCTCCTTCTCGTCAAAAGTCGCGGGCCGTTTGAAATACGGCATTCCTTGATCCATGTTCCTCTCTTCTTTATTTTCTGTGTTTTCTGTCGCGTTTAAAGAGTTCGCATATGGGCCGTAACCGCCGCGGGGCGCGTCCACTGACGTTGAAAGGCTTTCCAGTCCGCGCCGTACTCTACCTTTTTGTCGAGTCCGAGCGGTTGGTACAGCATGGCGAACGGCATTGCTCCGGCATGATAAATTTCGCGCAGGCGCGCCTCGTTGCGCTCCATATCGTCGCCTATCAGCGCGTAACAATATTTGTGGCGGTTAAAGCCTTGCCTTGCCTTGCGAGCGTTTCAACTGCCCGCCGGAACCACGGAAGGGCGGCGTCGCTGTCGCACAGACGAGCCATAACTCCGCTATGCGCAGGCCCGCGAATTCGGAGGCTATCTCGGTCCGTTACGAGGTCGGTCTGCAAGCCACCCCTGAAATGTCGTTTAAGTGTCATTACGGATTGAGAGGAAGCCCGTATCGGAAAAGTGCAATGTGCTAAAATGTCATTCAGAGGGACGCGAGGCGGCCCGTGGAATCTCAACCGCTTTCATTAAGGATGAACTTACGACGCCTCGGTATAACCTCGGCTCGTAATGACATTTACGGCCAGCCACCCCACCCCTTTCAGGAGGTACCCCTTGAAGAGGGGGTTTTTTATCGGTTGAGCTTCTTCACTCCGTTCAGAATGACACAGGCCGCCCCACCAGCCATTTCACCTTTTTTCGCGCGCTTTCATACAATGACCGTATCATGGAAAAAGGATACCTAAAAATCAACGCGAGGACGGCCGGAGAAACCTTGCCCGTTTCCGGGGCAAAAATCACCGTTATGGATAAATCGGGGAACGTGCTGTACGAGGAGACCGCGAACCAAAACGGCGAAAGCCGAACGTTCGCGTTGGACGCCCCCGACGCGAATTTATCGTTGAAGCCCGAAACCGCCGCGTCGGCCTATTCGACATACGACGTATTGATCACGCGTTCCGGCTTTGCCGATAAAATGGTCCGCGGCGTGGAAATCGTTTCCGGCCAAACCGCCGTTTTGAACGCCGATTTGAATCTCCTGCCCAAGGGCGCGGCGAACAGCCCCGAAGATATCTACATAACGCCGCCCGCGGCCGCCGAGCCCACGCCCCCGCAGCTGCAGGAAGGAACCGACGAGCCGCCTGCGACCGGACGCGGAACGCGCGTCCTGCCCAACGTTATCGTGCCGGACTATATCACCGTGCATTTGGGACGACCCGACGACGCCGCGCAAAACGTGCGCGTGCGCTTTTCGGATTATATTAAGAACGTCGTATCCAGTGAAATCTACCCCACGTGGCCCGAAAATGCGATCATCGCCAATATCCACGCGATCGTCACGTTCGCCCTCAACCGCGTCTATACCGAATGGTACCGCGCAAAGGGCTATCCCTTCGACATCACAAGCAGCACCTCTTACGATCAATATTTTGTCTACGGGCGCGACATTTTCGCCAATATCAGCCGCTTGGTCGATGCGTATTTCGACACGTACGCCAAACGGTCGGGCTATAAAAATCCCTTCTTTACGCAGTACTGCAACGGCACGACCGCCGTTTGCCGGGGCCTTTCCCAATGGGGTACGGTGACCTTGGCGCAAAACGGCTATTCCCCCCTCGGCATTTTACGGTACTATTACGGCGGCGAGATCGCGCTGGACTCCGCGCCGATTTCCGACGTGACCGAATCCTATCCGGGCGCCTCCCTAAAACCCGGCAGTTTGGGGCCGAGCGTCCTCCAAATGCAAAAATACTTGAACCGCATCCGGCAAAACTATCCGGCGATTCCCGCTATCGCCAATCCCGACGGGTATTTCGGAGCGGACACCGAAGCCGCCGTCAAAGCCTTTCAGCGCACATTCAGCCTGACGCAAGACGGTATCGTCGGCAAGGCGACATGGAACAGGATTTCCCAAATCTACGTGGGCGTGACCAATCTTGCGGAGTTGGACAGCGAGGGCGAAAAGGAAGGCGCGGGCGGCGCGACGCCGAACACGACTTTGCGGTACGGCTCAAGCGGGGCTTTGGTCGCGGAGTTGCAGCATTTATTGAATTTCGCGGGGTACTATTACGATTCGATTCCGCCGGTGATTGCCGACGGCGTTTTCGGATCGGCAACGCAAAACGCGGTCTTGGCGTTTCAACGGCAATTCGGATTGACGGCGGACGGAATCGTCGGGTCTAAAACGTGGCAAAAGCTGTACGACGTTTACAACGGCGCGAACCAAACCGCGCCGCCCTACGCTCCCGCCTATCCCGGCACGCCGTTGAAAAACGGATCGAAGGGCGACAACGTTGCGGCAATGCAGAAATATTTAAACGCGATCGGAAATTACGGCCTGTCCGTAGACGGAATTTTCGGCACCGCGACCGAGCGCGCCGTGCGCGCGTTCCAACAGTCGCACGGATTGACCGTAGACGGGATTATCGGGCCGGTCACTTGGAACACGATCGTCGCTTCGCTCGCGCCCCCCCGTTGAAATCATCGATTTCGCGGAACTCCTTTTTGCGCAATATTGTCATTCTGAACGAAGCGAAGAATCCCTGTCTTATTCGATATACCGATAACCGCGAAAAACGGCGAACATCCCGTTGGAAACGCTGAAATCCCATTCAAGATCGGGGTCTTTCTTGTCCAACGCTTTCAAACATTCCATCAGAAACTCGGTTTTGATTGCTCCCCGAAAATCGTCTATACGCTCGACGTTAATCGCTTCTATTCTCTTTTTCATTACATAATTCTCCCGACAATATAATACACTAAATTGAGCGTGTTTGCAGACAAAATCGACAGTACGCTAAATTTAGCTTTAAAGACAGGCTAATACTAATTTTAGTATATATTTTAATGTGAATACGTTTGGAAGTAATTTAAAAACGATCCGGGAAGAAAACAAATTGACTCAATGCCAATTAGCCGCGCTTCTGCACACGTCGCAAGCGCGCGTGAGCGAATGGGAATTGAACAAAATTGAGCCGACTCTCTATAATATCCTTCGTTTAATGCAAGTTTTGAATACGTCTTTTGAGGAATTGACCGAAAACATTCAACGGCCGGTCGTTTAACCATTATAACCAATATTTTCTATCGAGAGTTCTATACTGAATCGCCTCCGCCAAATGCGGAATGGCCAAATCCGCCGCGCCGTCCAAATCCGCGATCGTGCGGGAGACCTTTAAAATGCGGTTGTAGGCGCGGGCCGACAAGCCAAGCTTACTGAACGCCGCCGCCATCAATTCCGAGCAGTCGGCCGACAGACGGCAATGCTCGCTGATTTGCGCGCTCGTCATCTTCGCGTTGCAGTAAACGTCCTTACTTTTCAAACGTTTCAATTGAAGTTCGCGACAGGCGTTGACGCGTTTCTTGACCGCGGCCGAGCTTTCGGCCTCCCCCGTTTTAGCAAGCTCGGACAACTCCACGTCGTCCACCTCGACGTGTAAATCGATCCTGTCCATCAGCGGGCCGCTCAATTTGCCCGCGTAACGGCGGATTTCGGCGGGGCCGCACCGGCATCTGTTGTTCGGGCTGCCGTAGTGGCCGCAGGGACAAGGATTCATGCTGGCCGCCAGCAGAAATCCGGCCGGATAGGTCACGACGCGAGCCGAGCGCGCCACCGTGATCACGCCGTCTTCGAGGGGTTGGCGCAGGGTTTCCAACGCGTGACGGCTGTACTCCGGCATTTCGTCTAAAAACAGCACGCCGTTGTGCGCCAACGAGATTTCGCCGGGCTTAGCTTTGGGGCCGCCGCCCGTCAGGGCGATCAGCGTCGCGGTATGGTGCGGCACGCGGAACGGGCGCGTCGATACGATCCCCGTTTCAGCGTCCAAACAGCCCGCCACGCTGTGAATTTTCGTGGTTTCCAACGCTTCCTCGAACGTCATGTCGGGCAGGATACCGGGCAGGCATTTGGCCAGCATCGTCTTACCGCCGCCCGGTGGGCCGATCAATAAAATATTATGGCCGCCCGCCGCCGCGATTTCCAACGCGCGCCGCGCCGCCGATTGTCCTTTAACGTATTTCAAATCGTCCGACGTTTCGGGCGCCGCCGCGATCTCGAAGGATTGAAACGGCACGCGGGGCGGAGCCGTGATTCCCGATATGAATTCGGCCGCCTCGCGCAGTGACCGCACGGCGACGATTTCAATTCCGCCGATAAAACTCGCCTCGTTGCGGTTATCTTCGGGAATCACGATCCTTTTGCAGCCCCCGTCGCGCGCGGAAATCAGGACAGGCAAAATGCCATGGATATGGCGCACGCCGCCGTCCAGGCCCAACTCGCCGATAAAAATCGTATCGTCCGGCAATTTTTCGCAGGGGATTTGGCCGGTCGCCGCCAAGATGCCCAAGCTGATCGGCAAATCGTAAAAAGCGCCCTCCTTTTTAACGTCGGCGGGCGCGAGATTGACGGTGATACGCAACGGGGGAAATTGGAAACCGCTGTTTTTGACGGCGCTTTTGATGCGTTCCTTGGATTCCTTAACGGCGGCGTCCGGCAAGCCCACGGTTTCATAGCCGGGCAAGCCGTTGTTGACGTCGGTTTCGATCAGCACCCGAAAGCCGTGGATGCCGTTTAAACCGTAGCTGTGTATTTTCGCTAACATCTTTTCAGGTGCAAGATATAGGGTATTCGGTATCGGTAAGTATTTTATCCTTTACCCGTTTACCTATATCATTTAAACATAGAAAGAAAGCTGTCCGACCTTAACAGCGGCGCGCCCTCCGCGCTCTTTAAGAACAGCCGTCGTTTGTTGGTGACCGTGATGTCCATGACGACAAACAACAGATAAACGAAAGCGAGCGCGGTCAAGATCGAGCCGACAATCATGAGATTCTTGCTCAAAAATTCGCGGGCCGTGTAATCGATCGCATAATCGGTAAAATAAACGTTGGCGGAAGTGGTGAACATATAGTCGGGCAAGCCGTTCAGGTACAATCCGTTGATCATCACCGCGCCGATATTAAACAGCGAAAGCAGGCTGAATATAAAATACTGTCCGAGCAAGCGTCGATCCCCCACCGCGATCACCGCCAGAAGCAGGAGGATCAAAACGGGAACCATGGACAGCGGGCCGGCGTTCGGCATAAAGACCGCCACGATCAGGAACAGGAGCGCGGTCAACAGCGTCAAATTGGCGCGGTTGCGCTTCATCAGATAGATCCCCGCGAAGATCGCGCAGATCACGAAGTACAGCGCGATCCACATCCATTTGGGATTGTCGTCGCTGTAAAGCGATTTATAGTTGTCCGTAAAGCCCGAAATCCCGAACGCGTTATAGGTGAAGTATTTAAAACTGAGACAGAGGTTTTTGAAAACGGTGACGTAATAAAAGACCTTTCCCGCGCCGACCTCGTGTACGGTGAACGGCAGGCAGATCAAAAAGAGGCCCGCAAAAAAGACGGCCAAAGCAAGCGGCGCTTCCCAAACCGCGCGGTATTTTTGCGAGGACCACACGATCGAGCCCTTGCGGTCGGAGCCGTCCGCCGCATAAGCGCGGAACGATTTAACGAATAAAACGATCAAATAAACAAGGAGCAACGGCGCGACGGTCAACGCTTCGGCCGCGAAAAACACAGCCAGCGTATACGCGATGATCAGCTTGGTGATTTTACGTTCCAAGCAATACCGTAAGGTCAGCACCAAAAAGAAGACCCAAACCGCCGTAAAGGAGCCCCAAATATTGAAGGCGAGGATCAGCGCGGGATTGAACAGATACAGCGCGGCCACGGCCAAACCCGCATTGTTGGAAATAAATTTTTTCGCCGTCGAATAAAGCAGCCACGCGGTCGCCAAATCAAAGATCAGCGAGGGCAATCTAAAGAAGAACAGCATCCCCGCGCCGCCGTCCGTCAGGCCGAACCAACTCTTGAACAACGCGAGATAGTAATACAGATAAAGCTGGCCGGGCGCCGCCAAATCCTTAGGATTATCGGCATAATATTTCGATCCGCTCGTAAACAACGTGCCGATCCGCTGTAAATGCGTCACAAGGTCGGGACGCGCGCCGCGCAAAATCAAGCCCAACGTCAATTTTATGACGAGAGCAAGCCCCAATAACACCCATATCGTGTGGTTTTTCCAAACATACGCCGCCGCTTTTTTGACGGTCTGTGCAAAACCTTTGTCGGACCTTTGAACAACGGTTCTCGGTTCCGAAACGACATCCGCAACGGGTTCGGCGGTTCGGACGGCCGACACGTCGTCAAACGTATCGACTACCGGTTCGGTTTTCGCTGTTTTCGGTTCGGGCACCGATTCGGGTTCGACCGCAAGTTCGGCAACCTCCGCGGCGGCCTCCTCGACGGGCTTAATCTCTTCCGTGACGGGCTCCGGCTCGACTGCGACCTCGGGCGCGGCGACCTCCTCGACGGGCTTAATCTCTTCCGTGACGGGCTCCGGCTCGACTGCGACTTCGGGCGCGGCGACCTCCTCGACGGGCTTAATCTCTTCCGTGACGGGCTCCGGCTCGACTACGACTTCGGGCGCGACGGCCTCCTCGACGGGCTTAATCTCTTCCGTGACGGGCTCCGGCTCGACTACGACTTCGGGCGCGGCGACCTCCTCGACGGGCTTAATCTCTTCCGTGACGGGCTCCGGCTCGACTGCGACCTCGGGCACGGCGGCCTCCTCGACGGGCTTAATCTCTTCCGCGACGGGTTCCGGCTCGACTGCGACCTCGGGCGCGGTGGCCTCCGCTTTTTTTAATTTATTCGCTTGTTTCTCGGCCTTCCGTTCGGCCTTCAAAGCGGCTTTCGCTTGTTTAGCGGCGGTTTTTTCGGCGGCTTTCGCCTCTTTGTCCGCGGCTTTCTCGGCGGCGGCTTTTTGTTTTTCCTCGGCGCGGCGTCGCTCTTCCTCGGCATATTTCGCTTCCGCGGCGGTTTTGTCGGCCGCGCGCTTTTCCTCGGCGATCCGCTTTTCCTCCGCGCGTTTCTCCTCGGCGGCCTGCTTCTCCGCCTGAACGCGGCGCTTCTCTTCCTCGGCGCGGGCTTTTTCGATGTCCGACGGCTCGATCGCGTTGATCACGACCGGCTTGCTCTTCGACGGCTCCTCGACGATCGGCTTTTCGGGTACGGCAAAACCGAACGCGACCCGATCGGGGTTGCCGCGCATCGCCGCTTCCTTCGCGGCGGCCATCGCGCGGATCGTCTCCGCGCGGGATTGCGCCGCCGATTTCGGCGTGGGTGCCGTCTCCGCTGCCGCTGCCGGTTTCTGTTGCGGGGCTTTTGCCTCCGGCTTATTTTCCCCGCCCTCCGCTTTGTTTTTCGGCAGAGGCACCTCTAATGTGTCGCCGCCGTCATCAGCCAAAAGATTGGCGGATTTCGGTTTGGATTTTACGGATTTCTGCGTTTTCATATTTTTATTGTCGGAGCCGTTCCCTATCGAACCTGTCTTTGAGCCGCCGGTTTTAGGGCCGTTCCCGCGCGGGCCGTTTCCCTTGGGGCTGCCTTTTCCTTTGCCTCCGCCGATCGGTGCATGAGGATCCTTTTCCTGCGATTTATTGTACGTGAAATTTTTGGTAAGAAAATGCACCGCGAACCATGCCAACGCGACGAAGCCGATAAAGCCCACGATTATCCACAACGCGTTTTTGAATCCGGTGGCGCGGAAGCCGCCGTTCTTATACACGATGTGCGTGTCGGCCGGCGTGTCGCCGCGCTTCTGAATCCGAATGTTGGAGATCATGACCTCCGACCCCCCCATCTCGTGTCCGGGCGCGCCTAAATTGATCGTCAGCGTCATGGAACGCAAGTTCCCGCTGCCCACGGTCCATGCTTGCGTGCTTACGTTCCCGCTGACAGAGGTAACGCGTTTGGACGGGATATACGAGGGATCCTCGGCTACGCCCGCGAACAGGCTCGAATAACCTTCGTTTTTGCCGGTATCGGCGTTGGGCGCGCTCATCAAGCCGCCGTAATAGTCGATCGAAATATCGTAGTAAGAATCGGGATTGACCTTGATCTTTTGGGAAAGCTGAATCCAACCGTAGCCAAGGCTTTTGCCGCCCGTTTGGATCGCCGACGCGTTGATTTTCAAAACTGCGTAATTCCGGCTTTTCTCGGCGTCCGTTTCCCCCGAATTATCGGTCTTTTCAACCTTTTTAGAAACAAAATTCAGCGAAGCGACCGCCGGATCGCTCACTTTCACCGTCCAGCCTTTCGGGAGCTTGTCCGTCCAATAATCGCCCGAAAACAGCTTGTTCGCCTCACAGTCGAAATTATAGACGGTTTTTTCGGACGCGCCTTTCGCCGGATCCGTGTAACTGATCGTTAAATCCGACAGCTCCGCGTGGTTGGTAAAGTCCGCGTTGGTCAGTAAATTGACGCCGACCTGCACCTCCGCGCAGCCGGGCAAAAAGACGGCGCCGGCCAGCACGACCAGCGCGATCAGGCAGAATGTCAACTTTTTCATGTGTCGATTCATACTTTAAAAAAACCACGCGATTCCGAAATTATTCGGCGGATTTAATTTTAGCGGCCTTGCCCGTCAGGTTGCGCAAATAATACAGCTTCGCGCGGCGCACGCGGCCTTGCCGCAGAACCTCGATTCTGTCGATTTTCGGGGAGTGCAACGGAAAGCATCTCTCCACGCCCACGCCGAACGAAATGCGGCGCACGACGAACGTTTCGCGGATACTGCCGTTGCGTTTGGCGATGACCGTACCCTCGAAAGCCTGCAAACGCTCGCGGGTGCCCTCGACGACCTTGACATACACTTTAACGACGTCGCCCACGTTGAAAGTCGGAACGTTCGGTTTCATGTTCTCTTTTTCGATCGCTTCGATGATCTTGCTCATGATTTGTTCCTCTCGGCTTGAAAATAACAACCGTTATATGAACGTTCATTTGCCCTTTAAATTCGGCGCACAAACGCCATAGCAAAGCGGACCGCTCAAAGCCGTTGTATTAGAATACCATAAATTTGACCGAAAGACAAGCGTTTTTAAGGGGGAAAACGGTAAAAACAAAACTTTCTCCTCTTCGTTTTGAAAAATCGCCGTTAAAACCGTATCCGCGATTCAAACGCGTTCTCGATATGGTTAATCCATTTGCCGTCCAACACCTCGATCACGTCGAAACGCGCGGCGCGGTCGTACAGGCCTTTGCGCTTGATATAGGCCGCCGCGACCTGGGAAATTTTATACTGCTTATGCGGAGTGACCGCTTCGGCCGGATACCCGTATTTTAAGGTCGATCTGTGCTTGACCTCGACAAAAACGAGGGTTTCGCCGTCAAGAGCGATCGCGTCAATCTCTCCGAGCGGGCATTTGTAATTGCTCTCCAAAATCCTGTACCCCTTGCGCTCGAGAAGCTGAACGGCGGACATCTCGCCGAGGATTCCGTAGGATTGCTTGTCCATGTGTATCACCTCATCGTTTGCGGGAATGCTTTTTTGTTCCCGCGCCCTTCCAAAAATATTTTATCCGCATAGAAAGCAATCCGTATCAAATATCCATGGCCGTCTGTTTCGTCAAAAAGGTTCGCCGGTGCAAGGGGCAAACGCCGAACTGCTCTATCGATTTGTAATGCGCGGGCGTGGGATAGCCCCAATGCCTTTCAAAGCCGTACTGCGGGTATTGTTCCGCGTATTTAGCCATAAGCCGGTCGCGCTCTACCTTAGCGAGGATCGACGCAGCGGCGATGTTGTAGCTCAAAGCGTCGCCGTGGATCAGCGGCACTGTCGGGAATTCGGTTTTCAGCCCCTTTACCGCGTCGATGAGCGCGATATCGGGGCGGAGTTTCAGAGCGGCCAAAGCCGCTTCCATCCCCCGCTTGGTCGCGTTCAAAATGTTGACGGCGTCGATCGTTTCGTTGTCGATAAAAACTACGGCGTACGCCAAAGCCGTCCGAACGATATAACCGTACAAAAGATCGCGTTTTTTCGGGGACAGTTTTTTGCTGTCGTTGATCTCGGGGTGCACGCCGTCTAACGGCATGATCACGGCGGCGCAGGATACCGGCCCCGCTAAAGGCCCCCTCCCCGCCTCGTCGCAGCCGGCGATACGGGCGTAGCCTTTGGCTGCGTATTCCTGTTCAAATTTTAATAAATCGATCGGCATTTTCTTTTTGTTGTGCTTTTATCCTTGCGAGAAAAAATTTTAATACTATTTCAACTGAAAAGATCAATCGATATTATTACGTCCAAATATGAATATCATTGTCCGCAAATATAGGCTCTTCCAGTATAATTTTCTTGTCAAACAACTTTGTGCGATAGGGATAAGCGGCGGAAGCGCCGATTTTCTCCGAATGAATAAGGTTAATTTTTATCGCGGAGTTTTTCTTTTTTTCAACGGCTTTTCCGAATAAACTATCGGTCACAATCGCAACGGCTCGGTAACGCTCTTTATCGTTCCGTATAGCGGCGACTAATTTTGCAAGAACAGTTTCACTATTATCGTTTTCGTTATCCGGTTTTTTGACCGCTATCGCCAATTGACCATCGCATTGAATGCAAAGTGCTAACGGCGAAAGCGTTTGTTTTCCTTTAAAAAGGACAGGCTTATAGCCGAGACAAATTTGCAATAAACTTTCCAAATCGTTTTGCGCAATCGTTGAAGCCGATTCAGGCAACCATGAAACCATAACTCACTCCTTTATTTGGGCAACTTCTTTGTCTCGTTTTCAATTATAGAATAGAACACAATTAAATCATCCGTTTTTCTCATGACTTTTCCAACGTAATCCTTCCGAATTTTCCCGTTCTGAAATCCTCCAAAATCACGGCGGCGCAACGCGGCGCATCCAGAACGCCGCCCGCGCCGATACAGCCGCGCCGTTTGGCGATCGCGTCAAAGAGGACGCCTATCGAAACGGATAAACCCGCCTCTGCGGGGGCGTCTGCCTCCGACGGCTGTTGCAAGCCGTAACGCTTTTCAACGCCCGTTCCGCCGCCAAGCGCGTATAATTCGCCGAGCATGGTTTTGGATAGCTGTACCGTGTCCAAAATATCGTCCTTGATACAGCCCGCGCAAGCCAAATGCCGCGCCGTTTCCTGATCCTTTAAATCGCTCCACAACACGCCGGGAGTGTCTAACAGATCGATCTCCCCCGCTTTCAGCCACTGCTTGCCGCGCGTCACCCCGGGCATATTGCCCACCTTGGCCGACGCCGTCCGCGTCAGATTGTTGATCAACGTGGATTTGCCGCAGTTCGGCACGCCGATGATCATCGCTTTCACGGAATACTTTACGCCCCGTACCGCGTAGCGGGCCAGCTTTTCCGACAGGATACGGCGGCACAGCGCGGGCAGGTCTTTGGCCGCGTTCGTCCTGTTGGCGGACAGCTTGACCGCCGTTCCGATTTTGGCGTATTCCGCAAGCCACGCCGCCGTCGCTTTCTCCTCCGCGAGGTCGGCTTTGTTTAAAATATAGACGACGGGTTTACCGTTTAAGAGCTTGTTAAAGGCGGGATTGAACGAGGAGCGCGGGACGCGGGCGTCCAAAACGTACAGCACGATATCGACAAGCTTTAAATTCTCCTCGATCAGGCGCAAGGATTTGGCCATGTGGCCGGGGTACCATTGAATTTGCATATCTTCCTTTTACGGGGAGACTTCACTCGCTCCTTGGCCCATCAAGCTTGCCGCACGGCATCGACTCGTTCGTGCCCCCGTATGCCCCTCTTTGCGCACTTTGTGCGCTCCGACCAACCGCGATTTTTGTTCCCACAAAATCGGTCGGACTTCTAAGCTAATTACGGTATCCGCTCCCACGCCCGTCAAAGCGGGCCGCAGTCACGCTCATACGCGGGTTTCATTAAGAGCCGAAAATCAGGGAAACTCCGATTTTCGGATTCTTTTACGGTTTGCTTTTTTCTTTATGACGGCCCAATCCGCATTTCTTACCTTTTACTTTTTACCTTTTACTTCCTCTGCTTCCTCTTTCTTACCTTTCAAGTATTTGCGGTACAGGTCGGGGCGGTTCCTTTTCGTCAGTTCCGCGCGACGGGCGCCGCGCCAAACACGGATTCGCTCGTGATCTCCCGATAAGAGGACTTCGGGCGCGGCAAGGCCGCGAAAAACCGCCGGCCGCGTGTATTGCGGATATTCCAAAAGGCCGCCCTCGAAGCTTTCGTTAACCGCGGACTCCGCGTTGCCCAACACGCCGGGCTGTAACCGCGCCACGCAGTCGGCCACAATCATCGCGGGCAACTCGCCGCCCGTCAAAACATAATCCCCGACGGAAATTTCCTCGTCGATACAGAGGTCGATCGCGCGGCGGTCCACGCCCTCGTACCGGCCGCAAAGGATCACAAGCCAAGCATGAGCAGCCAATTCCCGCGCCGTTTCCTGTTTAAAGAGCTTGCCGCAAGGGGACATGTAGATGCGGCGGGCCTTACGGTCGGGATCGACGGCCTCGATACAGTCGCAGATCGGCTGGGCGGTCATCAGCATCCCCTCGCCGCCGCCGAACGTATAGTCGTCGCACCGGCCGTGTTTGTCGGCCGTGTAATCGCGGATATTGTGGGTACGGATATCCAACGCGCCCGCCCGTGTCCCCCGCCCGATCATGCCGTGGAACAGGCCGTCGATCATTTCGGGGAATAAGGTCAATATGTCGATTCTCATTTTAATCGTACACCGCTATTTCTTCTAACGCGGCGGCGTCTACCGTCAGTGTTTTCGCCGCGACATCCGCTTTTGCGTTCAGTTTTTTGATGAAAGGGAAGCGAAAAACTCCGTTTTCCGCTCGGACGATGTCCGTTCGGACGGCGTCCGATTGAAACGGACGAACCGTGTACACGTCGGCCGCGCCGTAGGAATCGATTGCTTCCACGGTGCCGTAAATTTTGCCCGTCTCGTCGCGCAAGGTACAGCCGATCAAATCGCTGTGCAAATACTCGCCTTTTTTGAGACGCACGATCGAGCGGGGGACGGCGATTGCCTTGTTCCGCAGAGCCTCGGCCGCTTCCCGCGTATCCGCGCCCGCAAAATGGAAATAGGCGAAACCGCCGCGGACGGAAACGCTCTCCACGTCCGCCGCGGTTCCGCCCTCCGAACCGCCCAAATAAACGGTTTTCAGCGTATGCAGATACGCGCCCTGCAAGGAAATGTCGGCTTTCACCTCGCCACAGATACCCTGCGGCTTTAAAATACGGCCGATCACGACCGAATCCGAATCATTTTTTATCGACATACGGCGGTTCCAAATCCACCGCAACGCGGATTTAAAGAGCGTCGCGGTCGGTTAAAATCGAATCGTAACGACGCAGATACAAGCAAGACAAGGCATGGAAAATTTTTCACAGGGAGCGTATATTTACATACGTGACCAAGAAAAATTGTCCATAACGCAGTATTGCGACATATATCCGCCGTTATGCTTCGATTTTTTCTTTGAATTCGACGGACAAGCGTTTTCCGTCGCGGGACGAGGCGGCGCGGACGACCGAGCGGATCGCTTTGGCCGTCTTGCCCTGCTTGCCGATCACCTTGCCCATGTCCTCTTTGTTGACCAAAACCGTGATCTCGGCGTCCGATACGGTCACTTCCGCGCCCTCGGTCACCGCAAGCTGATCCACGATATACTTTGCTACGTCTACGGCAGCCATACTGTACTCCTTTTGAACAACTTACCTCGCCGCGAAACGGCAAGGTATCCCGGATGTTTCGTACTCAATCCGATTTTTCTTTTTCAGGAACTTTACTTCTTTTCTTCGCCTTTCTTTTTAGGCGTTTTCGCCGGCGCTCTTTGAGTCGGTTCGGGCAACGCGCCCGCTTTGATCAGGATCGCTTTGGCGGTGTCCGTCGGAACCGCCCCTTTCGCCAACCATTCTTTGGCCTTTTCCACGTCGATTTTGGTCGCGCCCGTGTTCTCCTTCGAATTGTAGGTGCCCAAAAGATCGACATAGTCGCTGTCGCGGGGTTTGCGCGAATCCGTCACGATTACGCGGTAGATCGGCGTATGAACGTCGCCCATTCTCGTCAGTCTGATTTTGACCATTTTATTTGTTTTAACTCCTTTTATCTTGCGGAATTTTCCGCGCCTTTTCTCAGATCTTAATGTTTGTTTTCAGCTTGCCCGTTCTATCGGTCGCGCTTCTTCACTGCGTTCGGAATACAAAGGCACGTCGCCGTTTTGCCGTACGACCGCGCTTCTTACCTTACTTTTTACCTTTTACTTTTTACTTGTTACCTAAATCTCCGTCCGCCCATGCTCGGAAAGCCCTTGCCGCCGCGCATGGATTTCATCATCTGCTTCGTCTGCTCGAATTGATTCAAGAGACGGTTCACATCCTGCACCTGCGTACCGCTGCCCGCCGCGATGCGCCGCCGTTGGCTCGCCTTAATGACTTCGGGGTGCGTCCGTTCGCGTCTCGTCATCGACTGAATGATCGCCTTCATACGTAAGATTTGCCCCTCGTCGATATCCTTGTCGCTGATCTTCAATTTATTCGCGCCCGGCATCATAGAGAGTAGGTCGCCGATGTTGCCCATCTTTTTGAGGGACTCGAACTGCGTCAAATAATCCTCGAGCGTAAAGCTGTTTTCGCGTAGCTTCTTTTCAAGCTTTTGCATGTCGGCCTCGGACACCGCGCTTTCGGCCTTTTCGATCAGGGTCAGCACGTCGCCCATGCCCAAGATGCGCTTGGCGATGCGGTCGGGATAGAACGGTTCGAGGTCGCCTAATTTTTCACCGACGCCGCAGAACTTGACCGGCTTGCCGGTCACCGCCCGCACGGATAACGCCGCGCCGCCGCGTGTGTCGCCGTCGAGCTTGGACAGAATCACGCCCGTGATATTCAGCCGTTTATTGAAAGCGTCGGCCGCCGTCAAAGCGTCCTGCCCCGCCATCGCGTCCACGGTCAGCAATATTTCCTTCGGATTGACGGCCCGCTTCATTTGGTCAAGCTCGTCCATCAGCTCGTCGTCGATATGCAAGCGGCCCGCCGTGTCGATGATCACGGTGTCGTAGCCCAAACGCTCGGCTTCCTTGATAGCGGCCGCCGCGGTCTTGACCGGCTTGTCCGTCCCGCGCTCGAATACGTCGGCTTGGGCTGCTTTTCCCACGATTTGCAACTGTTTGATCGCCGCCGGCCGGTAGATATCGCAAGCGACGAGCAACGGCTTTTTGCCCTGTTTTTTGAGCAGGACGGCTAATTTGCCGCACATGGTGGTCTTGCCCGCGCCCTGCAAGCCGCACATCATGACGACAGTCGGGGGCTTGTCGGCGGTTTCAAGCTTAGCGTTCTCGCCTCCCATCAGGGCCACAAGCTCCTCGTGTACAAGTTTAATGACCTGTTGGCCCGGCGTAAGGCTTTCCAAAATCTGCGCGCCGACCGCGCGTTCGCTCACCCTGTTGATAAAGTCCTTGACGACGGTGAAATTCACGTCGGCTTCGAGCAGGGCTATCCGAACCTCGCGCATCGCCTGCTTGATTTCCAGCTCGGTCAGCTTGCCCCGCCCCGTCAGTTTGGCGAAAATATGATTTAATTTTTCGGACAGGCCGGAAAACAAAGCCATAGATGCTTATTATATAGGAAATCAAAAAGAAAGTCAAGATAAAAACGTCAAGAAAATATCATTGCCTCTGCCCGCGAAAACCGTCAAGGCTTTTTGTGGTTGCCGAACAGCGCGACTGCGAAGCCGACGCCGAACGAAACAAAGCCGACGGCAAGCAAACCCATTCCTATAAAAAGGAAAATCGAATTCTTAAGCGCAATACTCGTTATCGTCAATGCAAGGAATACTGCCAATAGGACAAGAATACTTATTTTAGAAATACTCAAAAACTTATTCACTTTCGGCGATACCGTGACGCCGTACGCCCGATCGGCATCCAAAACCCCTTTTCCGTCCCGTGCGACAATCGCGCTTACCTCTTCAAAGGTCTTGATTCTGTCCGCAACAATCGCGGCGGAAGCGGTGTACAGTATTTGCAATTCATCGCCCGCCTTTAAGCCCCGCACCTCATCGCTAAAAAATACGTAATCGGTTGAAACCTCGTTTTCCGTGCCGTCGTTTGAAATATACCTGAACACTATACCGTATCGGGTTCTTGACATTCGGTTGATGCTAATGCTTTTTATCGCGACGAAAGTGCCTTTACCCGACATTCCCGTATCGATGACCCGACAGCTTCGTCTCTTGATAAACAAGTTTTTAATCGCGAATATGCCGAAAATTGTGCCGAACGCTAAAAGTGGCACATCGAATATCAATCCGATAAAACCGCGGTCTACAAGAATAAGGATGCCCAAATAAAAGCCGAGACTCAAAAA